>CAIMEJ010000001.1 GCA_903839985.1 uncultured bacterium
AGCATTGATGGTCTTATCTGGGTGTAGCGCAGCTTGGCTAGCGTACTTGCATGGGGTGCAAGAGGTCGAAGGTTCGAATCCTTTCACCCAGATTTTTTACTCTTTTCTAAGCGAAACCAGCAATTCGATATGATCACTGCCTGGAAAAAGTAAATAAGCGCGAGCTCTTTTTAAAACCCACCCAGCTTCTATCAATTCTTTATAATCACGCAGAAAGCCCTTCCAGCCGCAACTAATATAGAAAAGATCTTTACCCCTAGCCTCCTTCAAAGAAGCCAGGAGAACGGGGTCTAAGCCCTTGCGCGGTGGATCTACAATGATCGTATCAGCATCTTGAATGAAGGGCAGCCCAGCCTTCACGTCTCCGGTAATATAACGCGCCTTTGTCTTGTCTTTAAGAGAAAGATTAAAAAGCTCCTCTGTATGCGGATTTTGTTCAATGGCGACCAGATGCGAGGCTTTATCTAAAAGTGGAAGGCTTACGGAGCCGTTTCCAGCATAAAATTCTACAATCCTATCCCCAAGCCTTAACTCATCCCTTAAAGAGGCTACAAGGGTGCTAAAAAGAGCTGGGTTGGCTTGTGAGAATGAAGCGGGTGTTGTGGCAATCGGGGTTCCGGCAATAGATCTCCAAATATAAGAGTCACCCGAAATATGCTGCCAATTGTCCGAAAAAATAACATTATCCAATCGGGTATTAAAGTTAATCCAGAGAGATTTCCACCCCTTTTGAACAGCAGCATCAACAAACCTTTGTGATTGATTATCAATGACATTAGAGTTTATGACAAAAGCAACCATGATCTGGTTTTCCACAACGTCAATTTGGCAGTAACGCAGCGTGCCTCGACCTTCTGTATAGGGGATAATACCCGACTCTTTGATCAACTCCTCCACAATACGAACTGTTTTGTTAATCAAGGGATGGTGAACTAAACAAAGAGGAATCGGTAAAACTGTATGGCTTCCTTTTTTAAAAAGACCGATAAGAGGCGCAGTATTAGTACCTCTAATAGCAAGCTTAGAACGCATACGCCATTTCGTAAGATCCTTAGAAACAATCTCTAAAGGGAATGGAAAATCTTTTAAGAAAAGGGGTAAACAATCGGATAGCTCATAAGAGCATCCGCTACAAGAAGGGAAATGGGAACATGCAAGTTTGAACATAATCAACTTCTCCTTAAGAAAGAATATCCCTTTTATATATATATGCTTCTTCTTCTATAGGGGCTGTGGAAATGTTCATAAAGACCCTTTTAAGCGTGACGATTTGATGTGTTGATAACATGTTCATAATTTTGTGCATGTAAACAATTGGAAAAGTTGTAGACGAAGTAATGGGGGTTATTATGTTGTTGTGAACAAAGTTGTCAACAGGGAGTCCATGATAGCATCAATTTCAGCAACAGACTGAGCGTGGCAGAGAGCATTGCGCACCTCACCAGCACCCGGAATCCCTTTAACATACCAACCAGAAATACGGCGGGTGTCGACAATAATACCTTTTTCCGTTTTCTCTTTTTTTATTTCATTAATATGATCTTGTAAAGCCAGGCAAGCTTCTTGTGCCGTGCGTATTTTATAAGGTTTTTTTTCGAGATGATCGATAATTTGTTCCGCAATCCAAGGCTGTCCCATAGTGCCCCTGGCAATAAGAAGAGCATCTGCACCTGTTTCAGCAAAACAGCGCTCGGCATCTTCCGGAGAAAAAATATCACCATTAGCCACAACTTTTATTTTTTTGGCTGCGGCTTTACATTCTTTAATAGGCGCCCAGCGAGCAGGTCCTCGATAAGCTTGCTCTCTAGTGCGACCATGTACACAGATAGAGACAGCACCAGCTGCTTCTGCAATAGCTGTAACCTCTGCTGCATTAATGTGCGCCTCATCCCAGCCAATACGAATTTTAACAGTTACAGGCACCTTAACAGCTGCGACAATATTACTAATGATCTCACCGATCTTTTCCGGATTTTTTAAGAGGCCTGAACCACTACCATCTTTAGTGACTTTGTCCACAGGACAGCCACAATTTAAGTCGATAACATCAAAGCCTAAATTCTCTAAAATACGAGCTGACTGAGCTGCAAGTTCCGGCTTACTTCCACAAAGCTGCCCACCAATTGGATGCATATCTTCGCTAAATTTGAGCATTTCAAAAGTGCCACTATCATTGCGAACAAGGGCGTCCATTTTGACCATTTCGCAAAACATAAGCCCAGGTGTAAAGCGGCTTGACATTTTACGAAAAGCAAAGTCCGAACACCCGGCTAATGGAGCATAAAGAATATTAGAGGGCAAAATAAGATTGCCAACAGTGTAGTTTTTTTGAAGGGTCATAAGAGGGATAGTAAAAGTTTTTCGGCTAGCTGAAGAACAATAATTGCAACCATAGGGCTGAGGTCAAGGATCCCAATCGGGGGAATTATTTTACGAAAAAGGCCTAAATAAGGCTCCGTATAAAAGCCCAGAAAGCGCACAAGGGGATAGTTATAACTATTGGGAAACCAAGAGGCTATTAGTCTTCCCATAATCATAAGTGTATAAATAAGAAAAGCCCAATGAATGATTATGTAAATCATGATTTTAATCCTTCTTTGAGTGATTCAGTAAGAGCAAAAGGACTTAAAGGGTCCATAAAGTTATCAGCATCAAGATTATAAAGGCAGGCACCCTTGAGGTGATTATTAGCGATCCAAAGGCCCTTATTATAGGCTTTTTCGGGATCTTCATAAAGAGCACCAGATTCCGTGATGAGGGCTCGATCAAGTCCATCGATTATTTCAAAATAGGCAAGACGTCCAACTTCTCGTGTATAATAGCCTTGATAAGAGCCTGTGACAAGGCCATAAGAAGAGACTCCCAAAACTAATTTTTCGGAGGGAAATCCTTTAAGAAGAAGCGATCCTGCCATTTCTGCTTGTTTTTCAGAGGGTAAAATAGTTAAGAAGCTTATATAAGGAGCTGCAGCCAGTAACGGTTCATCTGAGGTAGTAAGAAGGCTTAAGGAGAGAATAAAATTTTCGGGTGCCAGCTCTTGCAGGGCTTTGAGAAGCGTCATGGGAATTTCTTCTTCGCACTGTATATCAATACCTTGCAGAGAAAGCCTTCGACAGAGAAGCAAAATAGATTCTATTAAAATAGTTTGCTTTTCCCTCTCCATAATTTGAGGATCTTTAATGCTTACTAATATTTTTAAGAAGGGATTTTTTGCTCTTAATTCTTGTAAAAAGAGTTCATCATTCCACTCAGAAAAATGAATTTGCCAATCATTAGTTGGCCCAATAGGCCTTGTAGCGCTTTGAAAATTAACTCTTAAAAGACCGTAATTAAGAATGTCAATTTTTTCTAAAATAGGAGTTAGGTTACAAGGCAAACAACTGCCAGCTCCAGGTCTATATTGAGCTTGGTTGTTATAGCACCCTATTAAAAGAGGAGCTCCTTTTAGAGAAATCAGGGGCAGAAGTAGAATAAATAAAAAGAATCTTAGTAGCATAATAAAAATAATTACAGAGAA
>CAIMEJ010000002.1 GCA_903839985.1 uncultured bacterium
CAGTCGGTAGAGCATATCACTTTTAATGAAGGGGTCGCTGGTTCGAATCCAGCAAGGCTCAAATCCTCTTTCACACTACAGTTTTTTCTTGCGCCCGATCGCGCTTTTAGTTAAAAGGATATTTTAACTATAAGGTGCGATTTAGGTTAGCGCAAATGAAAAAAACTAAATTATTTATAAACAGCCGTCGGATTCTTTGGCTCCTGCTCTCTCTATTTGTTATAATAGCTCTTGCCTACAAGTTCTGCGCCTCTTCCCACGTTCATGAAGCCTGTCCCTCTGAAAATAGTGCGTCCTTTAGTCATATGGGTGGATCCGACCACAAAGAAGAGATCCCTTTAAGTAGCCATGTGATAGAGGGCCCGTACTGCCCACTTGAAAGGCCTTATTATCCTGTATTGATCGATGAACAAGAATATACCTGTATAACAGAAAATGGCAGTAACCAAGGCCGTTTATCTAAATCTTGCGATCAAATTTCTTATCCTTCTCAAAAACAAAAGAGTTCTTTTAATAAATCGCCTCAATGGGGCCTTTTTAGTTGCTGCCCTGTATATTGTAATGAGGGATGGTCTTTTGATATAGGTGGACAGTTTACTTGGATGTCGCTCACTTCTTCGAGCTCTTTAGAAAATGAAACAGGCTCGGGTGGCGGGGTTACTGGCAAGATCACCTATCAACAGCCCCATAAAATTTTCGCTCAATTGCGCGGCATTTATAATCGTGTTAATACCAATGCAAGTAATAAAATTCAGGAAGCCTACGCAGAGCTTGTGGCCGGTTATTGCGTTCCTGCTGCCCCTTATTTATCCATTACTCCCTATTTGGGACTTGGCTATGATAGGCTCAAAGCAAGTTACTCTTATGAAACCTATTATGCCATTCTAGGTTTAGATACCCATTATGCTTGGGCCAAATGGAAATGGGGCGCTCAATTTGATTTCTACCTCCCTTTTCAACAGCAGGTAAAGGTAGGCGGATCTAACACCTCTTTAGCTAAGCAAGTAGGTTGCGCAGCACGCTTGCCTATAGCACGCCGTTTAAGTCAGCATGTGTGGTTAGAATTGACACCTTATTACCGGTTTTTTGTTCTGGGGAGCTCAAAAGTCTTAGAAGAGAGAGATCTTAATGAGGCAGGGGCATTTTTAACATTAAGAATATTTGTACAATAATTTGGTTGTAATTGTATGAAAAATAAAAAGAAGGTTTATAAATCTATGGAAAAAGTATTTCGCAGACGTGCAGTTATTGCTCTGCTTATTTTTTTATTAATAGCTTTTATAGTAGCATATAAATTTTTCTTTGCGCCTTCTGTTGAAAAAGCTCCAGCAGAAAATGTAGGGGTTTCTTCTTGCCTGGAGACGACTCCTGAGTATACCTCTTTGGACTATAACCCCCCTCAAAAAACCCCTTCTTATCATGCACCAAGAGTTTCAAATAATGAAAGTTTTATGACTCCTGAGTTTAAAAAAATAGATAATAGATCCAGATTTGTTTGCCGAGAGGTCTCTAACAAGAGAGCAGTAGGCTATAAATCTTTTTGTTTTTATAGAGAGGGATTGTCTTTTGACATAGGAGGCCAATTTATATGGATGTCTCTTCCTAAGTTTAATTTTTCAGACAATACAGCCTCTTCAGGAAACGAAACAGGCTGGGGCGGTGGTCTTACAGGTAAAATTACTTATCAACAGCCTCGAGAAGTGTTCGCTCAATTGCGTGCGACCTATAATAGCGTGGATATGAGCGCGGATAATAGAATCGACGAAGGGTATGCAGAGCTAGTCGCGGGCTATTGCTTCCCGGTAGCTTCATGTTTATCACTGACTCCTTATGTTGGTGTTGGTTACGATAACTTAAAAGATAGTAGCACAACCTACTCGTCTGTAAATCCCGCTTATGCAGCTTATGGGACTATGGTCCCTTCCTATGAAACCTATTATGGAATTGCAGGCTTTGATACCCATTATGCTTGGGCACAATGGAAGCTCGGCGCTCAGTTTGATTTTTATTTCCCTTTTCAACAGAAGGTGGATTTAGCCTTTGGTAGCCCCTCTTTAGATAAGAATGTGGGATGTGCAGCACGCTTGCCTATCGCTCGTCGTTTAACGCAGCATATCTGGTTGGAGCTAACACCTTATTACCGCTTTTTTGTCCTCGGAAGCGGCTCAAATGGCACCTATGCACTTGATGAAAGAAATATTAATCAGGCAGGGGCCTTTTTAACTTTAAGAGTCTTTGTTTAAGCTGTCAGCGCAATAAGTTTTGATTTAAAGTCCTCTAAGATAAAAGGGGGCTTTTGATCTGCTTGAAGCATATTTTCTAAAAGAGAGCTAAAGTCTTTAGGGTCTTTCAAGATTTGTCCAATGCCTTGTTCTTCTATAAAGCGGACATTGGCGGCCTCCCAGTAAAGAGCCTCGGCTTTTTCTTTGCTTGTATCGTCAATAAGAAGAGGCACATTTTTTGTTAAAGCTTCGGCGATGGTGGCACCTCCAGGCTTTGTGATCAAAAGTTTTAGGGTACAGTAGAGCTTAGCAACAGCTTCGGCAGAAAGGCGTGGGAGAATATGAATATAAGGGTAATCTTTATATTTTTTACTTAATTGATTGTAAAGAGCTTGGTTGCTCCCACAGCAGACAAAAAGAGGGCTTGTTTTGCCCATAGTTAGAAATGTGTCGGTATAATTTTCAATAGCCCGGCCACCACCCTGACTTCCCATCATAATAGCTGTAATGGGAACTGTATCATCTACAACAGAAAGATCGCCGTAAGCTGCTCTATCAAGGCCTAAAGCTTCATTCATGTTGTGACGAATCTCTCGAGCATTGTAGGCCTTTTTAAAAGGTGCTGGAACAGGGTAGCCAATAACATGTATGTTTTCTTCTGAAAATTTTTCTTGTAGAGAAGCTCTAACACTCGGAGCCCCGTGAGGTATGCCCATGCGTACAAGATCGGGATGCTTGGGCAGAAAATTTACAAAATCTTGCCCATCAAAGTCTGTAGCAATAGCAATTAAAGGAAGCTTCCTCTTTACGCAGCCCTCCATGTAAAGAGCCCGGGTAATATGAGGAGACACTGTCATAATCAAATCAGGCTGACTTAAGTCTATTTGATCGATGACTTGGGCAGAAAATTTACCAGCAATAGAATCATGTGTATGTTGAAACAGGCGCATTAAGAACTTAAGCAGACCCCAATGTTCACCACGTATCAGAAAATCATTATAAAAGGATTCTTCAAAAGCAGAATGAGTTGGTGCTATATCGATATGGTGCGAGTGTTTAAGAGACTCGGCAATACCTTTGCTGACAGTAATGTTTCCACCACCGGCTTTCGTCGTAAAAAGCAGTAAGCTTTTTTTATTGCTCTCTTTGTAAGGGCCTTCCGCTTTTGTATAGCGAGGCACTCCATCTATCACATGGTTATTCATGAGCGGTAGTGTAGAGCCTTCTTTTGCTAAATGACAGCCACAGGTTAGATGAATTGCACCCTTTTGAAGGTGTCTTTCAAAAGCGTCATTCACTTGGCGCCAGCTTTGATTAAAAAGAGCTACTTGCATTTTTTGTGCTTCATGAGCTGGAAAATCATAGGTCAAATGCTTAGAAAGAAACTCTCCAAAGGCCTTATAAGAAGCTTCTAAAGTTTCCTCATCTAATGCATCTGCTTGGTTAGCTATTGCAATAATCTGCTGATTTAATTTTTGATATAAAATTTCTTTATCTGGGGAGCTCTCTTTTTTTAAGATAATAGCTAAAGAAATAACAAAGCTTATCAGAGAGGCTGCCAGCAGAGTAGTTCCTATAAAAAGAAGCGGAGGCGACAGGGCGCTTAAGGCTGCTAAAGCAATGCCGGTAATGATAAGAGCAGAAGAGCCGTAGAGAACCTGCTTGGCAGTGGGAATCTTAGGAGGAGGAGGAAGGGCTATGGAATTCATTAATATCTGTGTATTAGGGCTCATAATGGTCATCCCTCTTTTGGGTAGTTAAATTCATTCTCGGGTGTTGGAATTCCTCTTAAGAATTTCTGATAAGGATGTTGATTGTCTGTTATATAAGAGCCCTGCTCCCGATCCCATTTTTTCGGTGCGCCTAATTCAACTCCATAACGTAATTGAAGATAAGTTTTAGTATTGTAAGGTGCGCAGACAGGATAAGTCTCTGCCGCATTGCCTTTATGTAGAGCAAAAGAGGCTTTTTTTAAAGGGAAAATATCCTCGTATTTAATCGGTTTTAAACAGCAGCGATCTCCAGCTTTCCAAGATTCAGGGGTCCAGGCAAATTCAGCGGACCAGATATATTGCAAAGTCTTTTTATCAGGATCTGCTTTATAGGTATAAACATCCATTGTTTCACCTGCAATTTTATCATGGACCCTTATATAGGTGCCCGGTTTATCATAACTTGACCAGTCTTGTACTTCATAACGGCTCGGTAGCCGTTTAAGAACGTGCAAAACATTTTCAAAATCTACATGTAAAATTGCTAGATCAACATCCTCATCCCAAGGGATAAAGGCCCCGTGCCGGTACATTCCAAGAAGTGTCCCGCAATCGATCCAGCAAGGGATACTCTCTTTCTTTAATAGGGTGAGAATTTCGTTCATTGTTGCAATTTGCGATCGTTGCTCATCTAGCCTTGCAAGGGGACCTTGTAATTCATTAAGGCAGGGGGCCTCTTCTTCTGTAAAGAGGTTCTCAATGTCTTCGTCCGGCTTTAAAAGACCTAGATGGCGATAAACTTGTAAGTTATCCGTTACTTTGCGATTAGATTGATTATATTCGGATAAAATATGCGCATTAGCTCGGGTAACTTTATGGATTGCGTAAGCGGCTCCTTTAAAAATACTACCCATAATGAGGGCTATAGGAAGAGCTAAAATGGCTAGTATAATCCGTATTAAATGATGGTTTGTATAAGAATAGGAAGGGTCAATTTTGATAATTTTATGGTTGTCAATCGTATAGGATTTCCCCCCGCATAAAAAACTCATAGGGGATAAAAAACAATTGCCCATTTTTTCTAATAAGGGTGTTTCAGGGCTTTCAATAGAAGTGTTTAAAAAAATATTGTTACGAAGATGTAAAGCCGATGCGTGCACATTAAGCCCAAAAGCTCTTATTGATGACATGAAAGACTCCTGATTTCAAAATAATTATAATGATTATA
>CAIMEJ010000003.1 GCA_903839985.1 uncultured bacterium
GAAAGGGGATGAAGGCTGGAACATAAGCCAAATCATCTTTATTCTGTGTTTTAAGGATACGTGTGCGATTGTTGCGTGGATCGGTAAGCTCTACGTTTACAAAACGGGCTCCAGCCTCGTAGGCAGCTTCCACAATTTTATTCACAAAGTCTCTGTGAATAGCTTCTGCACCTATATAAACGTCCTGACCTATTTGGACGTTCATACCCCATCGGACAATAAGCTTAGCATAAAGGCTTAGTTTTTCTTGAAAATTCATAGGGCCTATCTTAATAGATAAGCCCTAAAAATATAAAGTTTATTCAATTTGTGGAGGAAGCATAAAGGTTGTAAACTGCCATGTATCTTCTACGGAAGGCATCTTTTGACCATACTCATTCATCTCCTTAAAATAGTCTAAGGGTGACCAGTCGACTGGCATGGAAAGAAATTTTCCAAGATAGGGCTTGGCAAAACTTAGGATCTCTTTATAATCAAGATCATCGGGTTGGCAGAAGCCTTCATTAGGATGATTCATCGCATATAGAGCTGCAGCTACAAGAGAGATAGATACTTGGACCGTTGTAGCGCTTTGATGAGGCACAAGTTTACGAGACTCTTCGATATCCAAGACGCTACCAATCCACCAAGCTCCAAAGTCATGCCCCATCAAGAGGCAGCCTAGCTCATCTACTCCAGAAATAATCTCGTCATTAAGAATACGGAAGTTTTCTTGTGCAACAAAGTGTTTCATTTCTAGTTCACGTAGGGAAGTAATGGCACCATCACAAGGGCAATAGGCATAATGGACTGTTGGGCGGTAAATAGCTGTACCATCTTTCCATACAGTGAGGTGATCGGATATGCTAAAAGCTTCCCCGTGACGAATAACCATACCTGTAATAGGACCACTTGGAACCCAGGATTGAACCCAAGTTTTAGCACCTTTTTGAGAAAGGCATATTTGATTACGAGGCCCTTCTGTATATTCTAAGCCGCCCTTAGGAAGGCGTTTTTCATGTGTTCCCCAGCCCATTTCTGCAGGAGCTAAGCCTTCTTCAATAAGACCTGCAACGCTCCATGTGTTAACAAATTCACCGACTTTTTTAGGATCGCTGATCACTTGAGTATCACGTTCAGAAATGTGAATAGTTTTAACACCGAGAAGGTAGGCTAGTTGAGAAAAATCAGCTGCTTTTAAGGCCGTAGCAATCGATGAAGATCTGGTGTCTGCAGCTTTATTTTTGAGAAAGTATTCAGCCATATCTACAAGAGCTTGTTTTGTGAGGTGAGATACAAGGCCTGGGTTAGCTCCGTGATCGATGATGGCCGTAGGTCCTGGTGTTTCCCAGGATTTAGAAAGCGCACTAAGAGCTAATTGACGAGGATAGAGTGTGCGGGTTCTTGGATCTTTGTCAAAATCAGGAGTATCCCATTGCTCTACAGCAGAATTAACAAAAAGAACACCCTGATGGTGGCACCATTCAATGAGGGAGATAGTATCTACATTCCAAGAGAGGTCAATGAAAAGATCACCAGCTTTAAGATGCTCACCTAGGATTTCTTGGTAGTTCTCTTTTGTAAGACGTTTTTGGATGTAACGAACACCTTTTTTCAGTTCTTCGCTAATACGTGCTCTATTGTCTACAAAATCCATGACCGTAATATTTGCTGGATTGATCTCTAAATGTTTCAATAAAAGGGGAAGTGAGCACTGTGTAATGCTTCCGCAACCAAGCATGAAAATATTTCCTGTAAATTTTAGCATAATCTGGGTCCCCTTTGACGTAGTAGTCTCTTATTTA
>CAIMEJ010000004.1 GCA_903839985.1 uncultured bacterium
GGAAAGCCCAATAACATAACTCTTTTCCTTTCTGACGCTTCTAATGGCAGCGACAACAGGCTCTGCCATTAGAATCATTCCGGGGCCTCCCCCGAAAGGACGGTCATCAACTTTCTTCCACTTTTTAGTAGAAAAATCTCTAATATCTAAGAGGTTAATCTCCAAAATACCCTTTTCCCTGGCTCTTTTTAAGATGCTCTCATCGAAAGGCCCCTTAAAATATCCGGGAAAAAGAGATAAAATATCGAATTTCACGTCTTTTCTTATTCAGCTACAGTCTGTCCGCGCATTTGTTTTGCGAGTTCAGGTGCGTTTTTCTTTACAAGATTCAATACGTTATCCGAAATCATAGCGCCTAGTTGAAACCAATGCAAAATACGCTCTTCTTTCAAAAGAACATTATTATCTGCAGCAATGGGATTGTACCAGCCGAGATTTTCGAGGTATTTACCATCACGTTTTGTGCGCACATCGGCAACAACTAGACGATAAAATGGACGGTTATTGCTACCTTGCTTTCTTAGGCGGATTTTTAGCGCCATTTCGTGCCTCCTAACATTTTTTCTAAACCTTTTTGACTTGGCATATTCTTAAAGAACTGCTTCGCCTGCTGAAAATTTTTAACTAACTTGTTCACTTCATCAAGGGCACTACCGCTGCCCTTGGCTATACGCTTTCTACGGCTCATGGAGAGCTCATCTCTTTCCTGCCGTTCTTTTTCCGTCATAGACAGGATGATAGCCTCTGCTGCCAAAAACTTATCCTCACTCATATCCATGTCACCCATTTGGGGCATACCAGGAAGCATTTTAAGTAAGCTTTTTAAAGATCCCATCTTTTTGACCATCTGAAGCTGTTTTAAATAGTCTCCATAGGTAAAAGAGGCTTTAAGAAGTTTTTCTTCTAGCTTCTTGGCTTCAGCCTCATCCATGTGCTCTTGGGCTCTTTTTACGAGATTAATCGTATCGCCCATACCCAAAATACGGTCTGCCATCGACTGTGGATTAAAGAGCTGTAAGTCTGCTAGCTTTTCACCGATACCCTCAAACTTTAAAGGTACCCCAGTGGCTTCTCTAATCGATATCGCAGCACCAGCTCGTGCACTGCCATCTAACATCGTTAAAATAGCACCGCTCATGCTAACTCTTTTATGAAACTGCTCAGCGACATTTACGGCCTCTTGCCCTGTTGCCGCATTGGCCACGAACAAGATCTCCTGGGGCTTAGTAGCCTCCTTAATACGCCCGAGCTGTTTCATAAGCTCTTCATCGATATGCAGCCTTCCAGCTGTATCGATAATAATCACATCTACGCCGCTTTTCTCAGCATAAACCAAACTCTTTTTAGCCACTGCAACAGGATCATTTTCTCCTTCTATAGAAAAAACATCCACTTCTGCCTGAGCTCCCAGTACTTTCAGCTGTGTCACGGCGGCGGGTCTTTGCAAGTCACACGCTACTAGCAGCACTTTCTTATTTTTCTTATTCTTTAAAAAATAAGCGAGTTTTGCTGCCTGCGTTGTCTTACCACTGCCCTGAAGCCCTACCAGCATGATCACTCCTTTTAAAAGGATCTCTGGCTCAACACCTCCCATGAGAGTGACTAACTCATCATGCAAAATCTTCACAAACTGCTGACCAGGAGCCACAGCTTTGAGAACATTTTCTCCTACAGCCTTCTCTTTGACCCGGCGAATAAACTCTTTTACGATCGGATAGCTGACATCTGCATCAAGCAAGGCAAGCCTTACGTCGCGGACAGCGTCTGCAATGTTGCTCTCGGATAGCTTCTTTTGGAAAGCTAGAGAGGATCCAATCTTGGAAAAGGTTTCTGTTAATGCGCCAAACATAAAAAGTACCGTGATTATAGAGAACTTTTTAGTAAAAAACCAATAAAAAACGATCACGCCCAGCTAAGTCTTTCATAAGGCTCCTCGAATAAGGGGCGAAAAGGGCTAGAACATCAGCGCCTTGCGATGCACCTATCTCAAGATAAAGCAGGCCTTTTTCATTCAAAAAAGAGGCTGCCTGCTTCCTTAGTTTGTGATAAAAATCTAAACCTCCTACGAAAGCTAAGCGCGGCTCATGCTCTTTTGTCGCTATCTCTTCCCATTCACTTTCTGTGACATAGGGTGGATTGCATAAAATAATATCAAAAGTTTCTTTTACACTTTCCAAAAAATCACTTTGCACAAAATGGACATCGACTTGATTATCCAAAGCATTTTGCTTTGCCACATCTAAAGCATCGCTGCTTACATCGGCTAAAGTCACATCTAATGCCGGATATTTTTTCTTCAAACTAATCCCTATGGCGCCACTGCCGCAGCATAAATCAAGAACCCGTCCTTTTGGATTTTTTATTAAGGTCATGAGCTCTTCTGTTTCGGGTCTTGGAATAAGGACTCTCCTATCCACACCAATACGCGCGCCAAAAAAGTCTACATACCCAATAATATAGGCTGAAGGCTCCCCTGCTCTTAATCTGTTTATTAAGCCATCCGGGACCTCTTCCTCCAGGTACATATAAAGCTCTAAGCGTTTCTTGCCTAAAAAAGCGGCCGCTACATCAAGAGCATCGTGCCCAAGCGAAATAAGATCGCGAATTTTCATTAGTTTTGCAATTGAAGCTGATGGAAATGGGCCACAAGCGCTTTAGATACAGGCAATAGCTCTCCGTCCATAATAGCGGAAAGATTATAGAGCGTTAAATCAATTCGATGGTCTGTTAAACGGTTTTGAGGGAAGTTATAAGTCCGAATCCGCTCTGAACGATCTCCAGAACCTACTTGTGCAGAGCGCTGAGAAGAGATAGCGGCCTCTTTTTTACGGCGTTCTTCTTCCACAAGCTTCGCTTTTAAAAGACGCATAGCCTTATCTTTATTTTTATGCTGACTGCGCTCTTCTTGGCAATAGCAGGCCACACCCGTTGGAATGTGTGTAATACGCACAGCAGAATCTGTTGTATTAACGTGCTGACCACCGGCTCCTGATGATCTATAGGTATCGATACGCAGATCTTTTTCATCAATAACGATATCCTCATCCTCATCGGGCTCTGGGAGCACCGCAATAGTGATGGCAGAGGTGTGAACACGCCCCTGTGTTTCTGTCCGAGGAACGCGCTGGACGCGGTGAGTGCCTCCCTCATACTTCATAAAACGGTATACATCTGGGCCCGCAAGGACCATGACAGCTTCTTTATAGCCACCAAGCTCTGAAGGAGATGCCGATAGCATTTCACAACGCCATCCCATTTTATTGGCAAAAAACTGGTACATACGCACCACATCACCTACAAAAATAGCAGCTTCATCACCACCCGTACCAGCTCGTATCTCTACTATAGTATTACGACTATCGGTTGGATCTGGAGGAACAAGAAGCTCTTGTAGGCGTTCTTGTAAAAGAGGAATAGATTGATCCAAAACAACGATTTCTTCTCGGAGCATTTCTGTAAAATCGGGATCGCTTTCATTTTTAAGAAGTTCTCGATTGTCGCGAAGAGCGTTTTCAGCTTTCTGAAGGGAGTCAAATGTTTTTTTTACTTCGCTTAAATGAGAGTGCTCTTGAGTGAGCGCCTTATAGACTTTCTGATCAGAAAAAATAGAGGGGTCCAAGAGCTGCTGCTCCACTTGGGATAGGCGCCCTAGTAACCGCTCTATTTTCTGTTCCACTGCTACCTTAATTTAGGCTTTTAAATTATTTAGACTTACGTGCTTTTTTTGTAGCTTCTTCTTTATGTTCGCCTTGAACAGCAACTTCTTTAAGTTGTTCTTCTGCTTTTTTATAGCGATTCATAAATTTCTGTACGCGACCTTCTGTGTCAATAAGACCCTTGCTGCCTGTAAAGAAAGGGTGAGAAGCAGAAGAGACCGATACATGAACAACCGGGTATTCTACGCCATCGACTACTTCTTTTTTATTCGATTTAACTGTGCTTCCACAGATAAAACGGGCACCGTTAGATGAGTCAATAAACAATACATCTTGGTAGTCAGGATGAATTTTTTGTTTCATGAGAGTTCCTTATTAAAAAACAGCCAATAAGTTACCTGATATCTCTAAAAATGACAATAAAATTCATCTTTACCGCATCTTAATACAAAAATGCTATAATGAAAAACATGAGTACTATAACAAATAGCACACGCCCCCTTGTTCCGACTTCGATTCTAGTGGTAGCTGCACCTCCCACACCAGCAACTCTTTTAACAAGAGCTCAGTCAGAGGCGAATAAAGCTCTCTCAGCTTATGTTGCTTCAAACCAGGCTTTAGCAGCCCCTCTACAAAACCGCCATATTGTTGTTCAGTTTTTTAGTGCTATCGCTCATTTTTTTTACCAATTTTTAAACTGGCTTTTTGGCTTTGATGAATCTTCTACTGAGATTCTCGTTCAGGAGCTATCAAGGCGTATAAATAGCCACGGGTTAAGACCTGATAATCTAGATGGCCCTTCCAAACTCCTCCTCCTTCCACTGATTAATCCTCACCTTTTGGTCACAGCCGCCCTTCCTTTAGCTGCTAACAGATCCGGACTCCATAACCTCGCAGCCACTTGCTATCTCAATTCCACGCTGCAACTTATAGCCTCTTCTCATCACTTTAACCAAGCTTTAGAGACTGCTGTACAAGATCCTTTAGCTGAAGCTTTACGCCTTCAGTTAAAAGGGATCATCTCTCACCTTAGAAAGGGTATAACCGCCTCTCTTGATGATCTTAAACTCTTTTACTTTCTTCTGTGTTTAAATGGGTGGGAACATCGCTATATTACCCAGGTTGATCCAGATGAGGCTTTTCTTTTTCTCACAACCAAACTCCCCTTATTCCCTCTTGTGCATCAGCAAGTAGCTTATCAAAACGAGCTAGGTACATGGATTACTATTCAAGAAGAACCCGGGATGGATGAAAGACCTGCCTATTCTTTACAAATCGAGATCCCACAAGCTCTAAGAGAGCCTTCTGCCCAAATCCTTCCGCCTCTTCCACTTCCGCTTCTGCCTCTTCCACTTCCGCTTCTGCCTCTTCCACTTCCGCTTCTTCCACCTCCCCCTCCCCCGAATTTTCAGAGCCTAATAGACAACTATTTCGCAGAAGAAAGCGTTGGACATGGCGAGCTCCTACACCCTCCCTTAGGACTCGGATTTCATGGACCTGTCGCACCCGAAAGACGCCGTATGAGACAGCAGAGAATCTCTTTAACAGGCACTATGCCTCCAGTCATGACCTTTAATCTTAAACGCTTATTCACTCATAGAACAGGCTCTACCCGTTATGCAGGTGTTATTAATGTGATGCAAGATATCGTCATCAACGGTGTGCGTTACCGTCCCAAATCTTTCACCCTCCATACAGGAGGGACTAAAGGTGGTCACTATAGAAATGTATCGTTTCAAGCAGATGGCAGGCTAGTTCTTGCAAATGATAGTGCTCCTACTCAGCCAGTAGCACCAGGCACTGCTGCTTATGCAGCATTAATTGCGGATGCCAATTTAAATGCGACTTTATGTATCTATGAAAGAGCTACTGCTTAAAATTATATATAAACAGCGCCTGCTAAAGCCTCTTTCTCTCCAGAAATAGCGGTATATTTCACTACGTTCTTTTTGTTCGATATGCTAATTTTATAAGTTATTGAAATTTTTATGAGACTCTAAATGAAATTTGATTTAGCAAAAATTTTAACAGCCTCTTTTCTGTTGATCTCTTTTGTGGCCTGGATTGTAGGGCCTGGCTATCTAGGCCTTTCCTGGCCCTGGTTCCAGCCCTATACACTCGTGACCTATGCTTTTGCCGGAAGAGGTTCTCTTGTTGATATGCTCTTTTCAGCGTTTTTTTTCTGGATAACGCTCTCTACTTTACTGCTGCGACTCAATACAAAACGTTTTTGTATCCTTTTCTTTTCCGCCCTTCTTTCTATAGGATCAGCCTCTCTTCTTCTTCTATGGCTGACGAAAAGTTTCTTTATTCTAATGGGTCCAGCGCCTCTTATTTACTGCCTTCTAACTACTTTAGTGCTCAGCGACAAACATCTGAAAATTGCTCTCTTAGGCATGCTGCCTGTGCCTCCTACTACTATGATCATTGTTTTGCTAGGGATTAATACTTTACAAAATTTAGCAGCTGGAGCCTATTTTCAAATCGCAGCGAATCTAATCGGAGTTGCTTACGCCTTTGGAGTTACGCCGTTCTTGAAAAAAAGAACGCATAAGATGCGCTGATTCTTCTACCAAAAGACCTGGTTCCGGCGTAATCTGATGAAAAGGGTGCTCTATAATAAATAAATTTGTATAACTCCCAGACGCTCCTAAGCGTTTATCAGGTGCTGCATATACAAGGCGCTTTAGCCTTGCAAGAAGGATAGCTCCTGCGCACATTGCACAAGGTTCCAGGGTGCAGTAGAGTGTTGCCCCTAAAAGACGCCAATTACCCACCAAAGCAGAAGCCTGTCTCATAGCGAGCATTTCTGCATGAGCCTGAACATCTTGCAGCTCTTCCACCCGGTTTCTTGCTTCTCCGATGATTTGGCCATCTAAAACAATTACAGCCCCAATAGGGACTTCCCCAGCGGCGTAAGCCTCTTTAGCGAGCTCTAACGCTCTCTCCATAAAAAATCGGTCCATAAATTCGTACTTCTGCTTGAAAAATAAGGTGAAGGGGCCTATAATTATAGATTGATGTCATTAAAAGTCAAAGTCAGCATCATTTTATAAAATCAGAGAGGGAGACCCCTAAATGTCGTTAGATAAAAGCACGAAAGAAGAGATCACGAAAAAATTTCAGCTTCACGAGAAAGATACAGGTTCTGCTGACGTTCAAATTGCTATTCTCACAGAGAGAATTACGGAACTAACTGATCACCTGAAAAATGCTCCTAAAGATCATAGCTCAAGATTGGCTCTTCTTAAGCTGGTAGGCCAACGCCGCAAACTGCTTGATTATCTTAACTCAACAGATACAGAACGTTACAAAACATTGATCACACGTCTTAATCTACGTAAATAAGTTTATACACTTTTTTCCTATCAGAATCCCTTAAAGCACTCCTTTAAGGGATTTTTTTTACACTAGTATTTTAAAAAGCACTCGCTCCATAATACTCCTGTCAAAACTCAAGGAAAAAATTAAGTATGTTCGATATTAAAGATTTGGAAATAGAAGTAGGCGGCAAGAAGATCCGCTTCGAGACTGGTAAAATTGGCCGTCAGGCAGGAGGTTCTGTTGTTGTCACGCAAGGCGAAACAACTGTTTTTTGCACAGCTTGCAGCGCTAATGAAGCTACACTTCAAATTGATTTCGTTCCTTTACGCATAGACTATCAGGAAAAATTTTCCTCAGCAGGAAGAACTCTTGGTGGCTTTATTAAAAGAGAAGGCCGTCCAACTGAAAAAGAAACACTTACATCCCGTCTTATCGACCGTCCAATACGTCCTCTCTTTCCAGAAGGCTTTTCTTATGAAGTGCAACTTCTTTCTTACGTCTGGTCTTATGACGGTGTTCATGCTTCAGATGTGCTAGCTATTTGCGGAGCTTCTGCAGCTCTCATGATTTCAGATATCCCTTTTGACAAACCTGTTGCAGGTGTACGCGTTGGCTATATTAATGGCCAATTTATCGTGAATCCCGATGTCTCCGAGATGGAAAAATCTCGTTTAGACCTTGTACTAGCCGGTACTGAGCACGCCATTTTAATGATCGAAGGCCATGCTAACTTCCTCTCCGAAGATGAGATGCTTCAAGCTGTAGAAACAGGTCATAAAGCTATTCAAGGCATCTGCCGCTCTATTAAAGAATGGGCTGCAAAAATCGGCAAACCCAAAAGCAACAAACCTCTCTTCCTTCTTCCTCAGGCAACTGTCGAAGCTGTGAAGCAAATCTCTTCTAAAGAGCTAGAAAAAGTTTTAAGTATTACAGCTAAACAAGAACGTGCAGATGCTGAGGCTCTCATCAAAACCAAAGTTACGCAAACACTTTGCCCCGCTGGTGATGAATCCAACTATAAACTGTCGGATGTGAAGGCAGCTTTTAAACGTGTAACTGCAGAAGTTATGCGCAAAATCATCGTCGAAAAAAATATCCGCTGTGATGGCCGTAAATCTACGGATATTCGTCCTATCTGTATTGAATCAAGTATTCTTCCCCGCGTTCATGGTAGTTCTCTCTTTACGCGTGGTGAGACACAGTCTGTGGCTGTTTGTACACTAGGTGGAGAAAACATGGGTCAACGCTATGAAGATCTCCATGGCGAATGGTCCTCTAAGTTCTACATGCAATATTCCTTCCCTCCTTTCTCTGTCGGTGAAGTAGGCCGTGTAGGCTCTCCTGGTCGCCGTGAAGTTGGGCACGGAAAACTTGCTGAACGAGCTCTCAAAGCTATTCTACCCAAACAAGAAGACTTCCCCTACGTTATCCGCTTGGAATCTAATATCACAGAGTCTAACGGGTCTTCTTCCATGGCCTCTGTTTGTGGCGGCTGCCTCGCTATGATGGATGCAGGTGTTCCAATTATTGCACCTGTATCTGGTATTGCTATGGGTCTTATCCTTGAAGGCGATAAAATAGTTATTCTCTCGGATATCTTGGGTATAGAAGATGCCCTAGGCGATATGGACTTCAAAGTAGCTGGTAATAAAGAAGGCATCACCGCTTTCCAACTAGATATTAAGATCGAAGGCATTACCCTCGATATTATGCGTCAGGCGCTACTTCAAGCAAAAGCGGGCCGTAATCATATTCTTGATATTATGATCGAAGCCTGCCCTACAGTAAAAAAAGAGCTATCAGCCTACGCTCCTCGCATTGAACAAATTCAAGTCAAACAAAGCAAGATTGGTCTTATCATTGGCCCTGGCGGCAAAATGATTCGCAGCATTGTAGAAGAAACAGGTGTTCAAGTAGACATCAATGACGACGGCATTGTAAGTCTTGTATCCAATGATGCAGCCGCTATGGAAAAAGCGAAGAAGATCATCCTTGAACTGGTTGCAGAAATCGAAGTCGGTAAAACCTATACAGGTCCCGTAACTTCCGTGATGCCCTTCGGTGTGTTTGTGGAAGTCCTTCCTGGTAAAGAGGGTCTTTGCCACATTTCCGAGCTCGATAAAGAGCGCGTAAATGATATCAATGAATATATCAAGGCCGGCACAGTTATTACTGTTAAAGCTCTTGAAATCAATGAAAAAGGCCAAGTCCGCCTCAGCCGTAGAGCTCTGCTCTAGTAGCTGAAAGGTCACATAAAAGGGGCTAAATCCCCGGGCGTTTGCTCGGAGATTTAGCCCCTTTTTTTTTGCTTCTCAATCAGAGAGCCACTAAAAGTTGCTCCCATTAAAATTAAATAGCTTCAGGTGTTGGTGGAACAGGTGGTGGAAGCACTGCTTGCTGCTTATGTTCTTCCAGTGATTGCTTGTAGCGCTCGATCTGGTCCTTAATTTTCTGACGCTTAAGCTCAATATCCCATTCATTATTAATGATCTTAACAACGTCTTCTTTATCGAGTGTTTCAAACTCTATAAGCATTTCCGTCATAAGCTCTACTTGGGCTCTATGCTCGGTAAGAATATCGTGTGCTTTCTTATGCGCTTGCGAGGTTAGCTCACGAATAAGCTTATCAATTTGCTCGGATGTCTGCTCAGAGAAGCTTTTTTCTGACATGCTTTGACCAAGGTATTGTCCCTGTTCAGAGCGTCTTTCATAGGCTACAAGACCCAGCTCATCTGTCATCCCCCATTCACAGACCATGCTACGTGCAAGGCGTGTGGCCTGCTCAATATCTTGCTGAGCACCTGTAGAGACATCCCCCACAAAGATCTCTTCTGCGCAGCGCCCGCCCATAATAATAGCCAGCTGATCGAGAAGCTCCGTTTTCCAGTAGCTTAAACGGTTTTTCTTGGGTAGAAAGTGTGTTGCCCCCAAAGAAAGACCACGAGGAATGATTGTGACTTTATCTACAGGATCTCCTTTCTTAACAACTAAGCCAACAATTGCATGACCCGATTCATGGTAGGCTGTGGTTTTTTTCTCTCCTACATCGATCTCGAGGCTTTTGCGCTCTTTTCCATAACGTACTTTGTCACAGGCTTCTGTAAGCTCAATATCTGTAACAACACTTTTACCTTTCCGAGCTGCTGCAAGAGCTGCTTCATTGAGAATATTTGCAAGGTCAGCACCAGAGGCTCCTGGAGTTGCTCTTGCTATAGACATAAGGTCTACTTGTGGGGCCATCTTAATTTTTTTGGCGTGGACCTCTAAAATTTCAAAACGTCCTTTAATATCGGGTAGATCTAGTACGACACGTCTATCAAAACGGCCTGGACGTAATAAGGCTTTATCCAAAACATCTGGGCGGTTGGTGGCAGCCATCAAGATAACGCCTTCATTTGTATCAAAGCCGTCCATCTCTACAAGTAGCTGATTGAGCGTTTGTTCACGTTCATCATGACCACCACCCATACCAGCACCTCTATGACGACCGACTGCATCGATTTCGTCCATAAAAATAAGACAGGGAGAGTTTTGCTTAGCTTGTTCGAAAAGATCTCTAATACGGCTTGCACCAACACCTACGAACATCTCGACGAAATCTGAGCCCGAAATAGAAAAGAAGGGGCGATCAGCCTCACCAGCAACGGCTTTTGCTAAAAGTGTTTTACCCGTACCAGGAGCCCCTACGCAGAGCACCCCTTTAGGAATACGAGCACCTAGCGCTGTGAATTTAGCCGGGTTCTTTAAGAAGTCTACAATTTCTTGCAGCTCTTCTTTGGCCTCATCTACACCGGCTACATCTTTAAAAGTAACTTTTGTCATACCCTTGGTGAGCATTTTTGTAGGCGCTTTTCCGAAACTCATAGCACCTCCACCCATCCCCTTCATCTGTCTTACAAAAACAAAGTATAGAAGGAAGACAATCATGATGACCGGCAAGAGTGTCAGAAGATAGCTAATATAATTGGGTGCTGGCTCTTCACTCTTAAAAGTTTTTTCCAGAACTAAATTCAGTGGCTGGTCAGGGGCTTTAAAATTAAGGCCCTTATTAATATCAAAATTCTTCCACTCTTGCTCAGCATCAGAAAACCATTGACCGTAGGCCTCGCCTGTTTGCTTTTCTAAAGCTCTGGTAGAGAGTTGTTGATTCTGAAAAAACCAGATTACATCGCTTAAAGATCTACGTGCTTTATCCAGAAGCTGTTCATTATCTTCTTTTTCTGTAAAGAGTTTCTGCTGTTCTGTCAGCTCTTCACGGTAGTTACGAACACTGCGTAGATCAGCAAGGCGTACACCTCCTGACTCTAATTCCAGCTCATTAGCAATCCCTTGAAGGTCTGTAATAATTTGTGTGTAGACAGCCTCTTGCTCCGTAGCATTTTTTGCAAGAAGGGTATCTTGTGATGCTAAAATTTCTTGTAAGCTGTGCAGCTTATCTTTCATAACCTCATCGCCAATACCCAGTAAAGGAGAACGAAAGGCATTTACTAGTTGAACCAAAGATGTTTCTACTTCTTTCAGCTGTTCTTTAGAGGCGCTTGGTGTGAGCTGTTTAACTTCAAAGGAAACTTGCTTTAAATTGATTGTGCTATTTGCAACTGTTTTGATTGCTACTTCATTCACACGAGAGGGTGTATCAAACATAGAAGGAACTACGACAAAACCCTCTTTAGGTATTGCTGAACCCGTTATTTTCAAATAATAGTTAGAAGCATCTTCAACGCTTTTTTGCAAATCTGTTAAACTTTGATCAACACCCGTTAAACTCTCTTGTAGTTGGTACTGATTGCTTAAAAGCTCTAAAAAGCGGTAACGGTCTTTTCCGTTGGTCGTGATCGTTGGACGAAAAGTACCACTAAAAGTGACAAGCTTATCATTTAAGGCAATCTTGCGACTATCTTGGGGCTCTATTAAATCTAAGTTAACAAGGTGTTCTAACTCATAGCTAAAGGAAACTTTTGCCGACTTGGGGCCCATGTAACTTTGGACCATAACGACGAGCAAGATCGCCATAAGAATAAAAAAGAAAAACGAGCCGGGTAGCCCTTTTTTCGGCGCTCCCTTGTAGTTACCATTATTTTCAGCCATAAATTTCCCTGTTTTTACTTAGATTGTAGCAACTTCACCTGAAGATGTACAGATTCCTCAGCCTGCCAGCTAGTCTGTTTCTCCTCAAGCCAAAAAAACCGATATCTGTCTACGATGCCATACCCACTAATTCTATGATGAAGAGCACCACTTGTTAATGCATCCATAATTCTCTGCATATCTGTGAGACCGGGCGCCTTTTTTTTAATAAGCCACTCCCATTCGAGGGCTGTTTCTACAGGTAGCCCCGTAAAATCAAATAAAAGTCCCTCGGCAGTCTGCGTCACTCTATCTTCATATTTTTTTATTTGATAGTCTAAATAGTCTTTTAAAAAATGTACTCTCTCCCCTAAGCGGGCCAGATTTTTACAGATATTTTTGCCAAAACTTTTTTCTAAAAAGGGCACCATCTCCAAGCGCATCCTATTTCTTAAAAAAGTGATGTCCTCATTTGTGGAGTCCCAAAAAGGCGCGTGTTCTAAAAAATGCTCGAGTTCTTTTTTTGTTCTGCTTAAGAGAGGTCGCCAGCAAGTAACACCCTCAACAACCCCGCTAACGGCCATACCCCCTAAATGAGCCAGATGAGAGCCTTCTAACACTCTCTTTAAAACGGTCTCCGCCTGATCATCTGCATGATGGGCAAATAAAACCGCCTGAAAGCCCCACTCTTCCTGAAGCTGCCGGAAATAACACAGCCGATGCAATCTTGCTTCTTTTTCACTTTGGACCGGATTTGCTAAGCGTATTGTATGAAAAGGCTGTCCCACAAGATTCTCTAAATCAGCTGCTTGAGAAGCACTCTCTACACGCCAGCCATGATCAACATGAGCTACATGGAGCTGGAAAGGATAGATTTTTTTGGCTTCTATAAGCATAGACCAAAGAGCTAGTGAATCACTACCGCCTGATAAAGCGAGGAGAAGCGGGCTTCTCCTATCATGGTGTTTTTTTAAAAAAGAGAGTAATTGCTGCATAACTAAAAGATACTATTATAGATGAGCCAGACCACTAAGAGCAAAATAATAAAAACGATAAGAGTAATTGGGCTATCTGGATCTGAAGGGTTTAAAAGAAGAGCTTCGGGGCCGTCTGCTAAAAGCGGGGCCTTTTTACCATTTTTACTCTCGAAAACCCCTTCATCTTTGAAAACAGCCTTAAGAGCCTTGACCCGGCCAATAGGATACCAGCGCTTACTCCCCGACTTGCGCACCAAAACAAAAGGCGTGAGCCGCCTATCTTTTTTTAGATCCTGCAGACTATAAGGGCCCTCTTCTTGGTTCTCTATTAAAATATACCAAACTTTCAGGTTCTGAGCCATTCTTGCCTTTTTTAAACCAACGTTATATGATCAAACCCTATGCCTATAATCTGGCGCCTTCTCTTATCCTGGTATCTTAAGCTATTTGCCCTTAGTGCTGCAAGTCTGCTCTGCCTTTTAATGGCTGCAAGACTGCATGATATTGCGGCTTTAAGTAGCCTGGGAATGTCTTGGCCTTCGCTTATTCTGTACGCCCTCTATCAAATTCCCTCCATTTTACCGATTGTCATCTCTTTTTCAGCTTTTTTAGCCCCTATTCTTATAGGACGCTTTCTTTTTAAGGGGCAAGAACTGACAGCTCTATCTGCTTGTTGCTTGCGGTTAAGAGAGCTGCTGCTGCCCATTCTTTTTGCAGCTTTTCTGCTTTCTTGTGCTAATTTTTATTTTGTTTCTGAACTCGCTACTACTGCTCATTTAAAATCGCGTCAAATAATTGCAGAGCTACAAAGAACCAGCCCTTTAGCACTTCTCAAGCAGCCAAACATTGTTGATCGTGGTCATTTTGCCGCTTTTTCCAAAAGCACTAGTGACGGAGTATCAGAAGATTTTGTTTTTGTTTTCTACCAATCTAAATCAGAGCGTCTGGGCCTTATTAAAGCCGGTCAGATAAGCCTGGCAGATACAGAAATTGTTGCAAAAGAGGCCCTTCTTATTGGCACTAAAAATAGTAGTACCGGTGAGCATTTATGGATAGAGAACATCGGCCTTACCAAAACCAAGGGTGACCTCTTTTCCTGTTTAGGGGTAAGTCGAGGTAAGCTCAGCCCTGATCATCTTTCTTTAAGCAGGCTCACGGGAGAAAATCGCCATATAAGCGAATTCGGCCGCCGGATAGCCTTTGCTCTGGCTCCCCTTACCCTCTCTCTTTTAGCCTTTTCCTATGCTTTTACCTACGAACGCCGCAAAAAAATTCTGCTGCCCTCTTTGTTAGCGCTCGGATCACTCGTACTTATTTTTATTTCCAAGAGCTTTTTCCCAAAGCCTCTGCTGGCTTTAACTATCCAGTTAGCTCCTCAAATTGTCATCTGCTTATGGGCTCTTAGTCGCTTATACTGCCAAGAAAAAGGAGCTCTTTAATGCATCTACAAGACCGCTATCTCTTTAAAAAGCTGAGCAAAGCTTTTATAGTTGTGCTCTCTGCATTAATTGTCCTCTTTCTCCTCATCGACTACGCCCTACAATCAAAGGGTTTTGCCGGTTTTTACTATTACGGGGCTAAAATATCCTCTTTTGCTGCTATCCTTCTTCCTTTCGCCTTTCTTCTGTCTTTTCTTTTTGTTCTTTCGGAGCTCAACAGCAAAAGGCAATGGCTTGCGCTGCAAGCGTGCCGAGTATCTTCTTGGCAGCTCTTAAAACCCTTCTTTTTAGCGGCTTTTATTCTGACAATCCTCCTCTTTATTAATAACCATTTTTTTTCTCATCTTTATGATTATAAAACGCTTAAAAAAACAAAGCTCTCTTATTTAAGCCCCTCATCCGAAAAAGTCCATGCTCTAAAACTACGTGCAGGGGGCTACCTCTTTTTTCAAAAATTTGATCCCAAAACAGAAATCCTTCACGACATTTTCTGGCTTCCTGAAGGCGGCAGTATCTGGCATATTAGTACTCTTTCTATAGCAAAAGATCCTGTAATAGCCACTCAAGCGAAGGAAATGGTGCAGCAATCAGACGGCACCTATATTTTAAAAGAAAACTATCCAGAAATCCCTTTACCAGACTTTCGTTTTGAACTGCCTGAGGACACAGAAGAATTACTTGATACCAAGCAGCAATCCCTCGGCTTACTGGCCCGTAAAGCACGCCTTTTCCCCAGCACAGATCAAGAGGCCAAAACAGCCAGCTATTTCTATATACGTTTACTTATGCCTCTATTGCCTCTTCTTCTTCTTTTTGCGGCGGCTCCTAGCTCTTTGCGTTTCTCGAAAACTTTTTCCCATTTTTTTCTTTTTGCTTTCTGGTCGGCTTTTTATATCATCACTATTGCCCTTTTAGACGCCGCCTTTTTTCTCGGTGAAAGCCTTCTCCTCAATCCTCTTCTTGCTATTAGCCTCCCTCTTTTGGTAGTTTTAGCTTTAGGAGTCTTTTCATGGAACCGTTCAACTTAAATATTTGGCGAAGTGATCTCGATATTCTCTGCCGGCATATCCATGTTGACTCGCGCTCTATTATAGAACCACAGACCCTGTTTATAGCCCTCAATGAGGGACATAAATTCTTAGAGGAAGCCCATAAAAGAGGTGCCATTGCAGCCATAGTAGATAAAAATTATGTAGGCACTTCGCCTCTTTTCCTTATTCGTGTTGATAACCCTCTTCATGCGCTACAAGAAATAGCCGCACTTTATCGAAAAACACTCAAAGGCCAAGTAATTGCCCTTATTGGCTCAGAAGGAAAAACTTTTACCAAAGCATGCCTGCAACATATCTTAGGTAAAAAAGCCTTTAGCTCGCCCGAAAGTTTTAATAGTCAACTAGGTGTGGCTCTCTCTCTTCTTCAATGTGAAAAAGAGAGAGAGATTATTCTCCTAGAAGCAGCTGTTTCTTTACCTGGAGAAATGGAGCGTCTTGAAAAAATGCTCTCTCCTGATGGTGTTATTCTTACAAGTGTGACTTCTAAATATGCCCGTAATTTTGATGGCCGGCAGAAAGAAGAGTTTCTCCTTATGGCCAAGAACTTAAAGCCTGGCGCGCTTTTTATCTTACCCACCAACGATTTAGTCCGTCGTGAAAAAAGCTATTACCTTCTTAAAGGCCACAAAATTTCTTTAGCCCATCCTTTTCCACATGCAGAAAAAGTTTTAGAAATAAGCTTTAAAGCAGCTCTTAAGCTAGGAGTGGCTGAAGACTCCTGTATCCACGCTCTGCAAACATTCGACCCAGCCCCTCAGCAAACAGAGGTCTGGAGCTCCTCTTGGGGAACAACTTTTATCAATGCCCCCAGCTGCCAAAGTAGCTTCGCTCTTGCTAAGGCCCTTCAAAAATTACAGATGCTCTCTCATAAAGGCAAAAAATATATTCTTTTTTTCGGCATGTCATTAAATGCGAGTGACTACCAACGCATGGCCCAAGAAGTTGAGGCTAGTGCTATTGATAAAATCTATTTTATCGAAAAAGAAGCCCCCTTTAAACCTTCCTGTGCACACCTATTTTTTACCGACAAAACAGATGCCTGCCGGGATCTATACTCCCACTTAAGCCGGGATGACACTGTTCTTCTCATCGGTTCTGAAAAGCATCACCTCGATGAACTGACCTCTACTTTAATGGATATGATAGGTGACAGTCGCCTCTCTATTGATGCAAGCGCTATTGAACATAACCTGGCCGAAATTCGCTCTCACCTACCAGAAAAACGTATTATGGTGATGCTCAAAGCTTTTGGGTATGGCACTGACAGCCTTTTATTGGCTAAATTTCTCTGCCAATTTGGCATTGATATCTTTGGTGTTGCCCATGTAGATGAGGCCATTCTTCTTAAACGCAAGGGAATCAAAGGCTCCTTTTTTATCATTAACGCAGCTATCCATGAAGCTGAAAAGGCTGCATTATGGGACTGTGAAGTAGCCGTCTCCTCTTCCGACCTCATCCAAGCCCTTCAAAAAGCTGGTCAAAAGCTCCAAAAAAAAATTAAAGTACACCTGCATGTAGATACAGGCATGGGGCGCTTTGGCTGTTTAAAAAAAGCCGCCCTCAACCTGGCCCATGAAATTGCATCTTGTGACCACCTTGAATTTGAAGGTCTTATGACCCATTTTGCCTGTGCAGATATGCCTGAAGAGGATGTATTTACCGCAAATCAAATTACGCTCTTTAAAAACATTCTAGATCAGCTTCCCATTAAACCTCGTTTTATTCATGCAGCTAACTCAGGGGCTACCGTGCGTAACCTCTTTCCTGAAGGCAATATGATCCGCTTAGGCCTAGCCCTCTTCGGCCTTAAAAATAGTAGTCTTATGCCGACTATAGACACCCTTCGCTGTGCACTGACTTTGACTACTAAAATATATGGGATCAATACTTTAGAAAAAGGAGACACTGTTAGTTACGGAAAAACTTATACAGAATCAAGACCACATGCTCGTATGGCCATAGTGCCTTTAGGTTACTTCGACGGTCTACATCGTCACTACAGCTCCAAGGGCCATCTTCTTATCGCTGGTCAAAAAGCCCCCCTTGTAGGCCGTATCTGTATGGACTTTATGATGATTGATATTACAGATCATACAGAAACTCATATGGGAGATGAAGTTCTCGTATTCGGCCAGGATGCTCATGGCTATTTCCTCGCCCCCGAAGAGCTTGCCGAAACAGGGGGCACCATCACCCACGAGCTCATCACTTGCCTAGGACCCCGTATCCAGCGCATCTTCATCGCAGACTAATAAAGCTATCTTTAAAATAAATATTTTAATATTAAAAGGTGTTAGATGAACTTTATCCTATAAAATTAAAGGTAGCTATGGTTTCGCCCTCTTTTGCAAAAAAAACGAGCTCTCTCAACCTTGCTTGGTATGCCGAGAACAAACCCACACTTCAAGCTTTATTAAACAAACCTTAACCGGCCTTTATGATTACAAGTGTTGAAAGAGAAAGTTTTATATCCAATCTGCTAACAGTACCTCCTGCAAATATAAAAAATCTGACGCAACAACAACGTCAAATTATATTAAAGATTCTAAGAGAAAATAGTGATATCGACAATCTCGACAACAAAGAATTACCCTCCCTCTTAGGCCGCTTACGAGAACCCTCTAAAGCTCAAGTAAAGGGCCTTTTTTCGGTTATCCAATCATTATGGAAGGGGCTCTTAAATTTTTTAGGTCTACGCATATCTTCCCATCAAATTAGGAAGACGATGCATACAAATCCTTCCATCAAGTTAAGAATAAGTCTGGATAAATGGGCAGCTGAAATACCTCCAAAGAGTCGCTGGCCTTCAGGAGCGCCTTTTCTTACAGAAGCTCGTATAGATGCAAAAGAGAGGCTTCTTTCTTGTTTTCTAGAAAAACATACATTTCTTAATCTTCGTAATTTCGCACTAGGCTCTATCCCTCCTGATATACTTGCATACATGCCCCATATTGAGATGATCGACCTCACGGGAACTCGCCTTACAACCCCTCCTAATGTGTCTCATAATAAAGCCCTGAAAACGCTACTTCTCAACAACAACCAGCTTTCAGAAGCTCCTAATGTAAAAAATAATATCTATCTAGAAACTCTTTTTCTCGATAATAATAAACTAACAATACCCCCTGATATGACCCAAAATCAAGCCCTTAAATTTTTGTGCCTCAACAATAATAAATTACACGAAGCTCCATGTCTTACAAAGAATCGGTATCTTCTCACTTTAGATCTGTCAAATAATGGAATTACATCACCCCCTGATGTCACTCATAATTTAGAACTGATAAAACTTAACCTATCCCATAATCAACTAATAATAGCTCCGGATGTCACTCAGAATAGAAGACTTGAACACCTATATCTGAACACCAATAGCTTAAAGAATCCCCCTGATGTCAGTCATAATTTGGATCTTGAGTCGATATCTTTATTTGAGAACCCATTAAAAAAGGTCGTTGATTTAAGTCAGAATCGATGGATTAAACAGAGCCTCTGATACGATTCAGATATTCACAACAAATATTTTTATAAATAAACTATCTATTTAGTATAATGGCGCTCTTCATGGGATGTTCTGTTATTTTATTAGTAAAAGGATCATATGACTTCTCCTATCAGCACAGACGACAGACAGCACTTTATAGCATTTACTGCAGCTCAACCAACTTCTATTATTAAAAGTTTAACAGCAGAAGATCTCGCTCTGGTTCTTAGAATTTTAAACGCTTCCCCCGGAATCCCTGCTGTTACTGAATCCGATTTGACAGCTCTTCTTACAAGAATCAGTACTACAGCTCCCCTGATTAGTCATTCGGCCCAGTCGGCAGGGCAAAATGCCTTACTACCGCCAACAGCCATCCCTGCTACACCTTCCGAGGTAATGCCCTTAGCCGCAGAAGTAATTCGAGCTCTTCAAAAAGCGATATCCCTCCCTAATTCGGCACCAAAAAGTCCATCTGCATCGCAGGCACGAGCTCTAAGAGCAGCTCAGGAAGTCTTTGATAGCTATCCTCTACCAACCGATTCTGATAGAGAGAACTTAATATATGGGCTCGCTTACTTAGAGTCTTATGCTCATAGCAGCTTCATCATCCGTATTTTCAGGACTGCTATAAATGCGTTTTATAACTTTTTTAACTGGCTTTTTGGCTTTGATAAATCTATTCGGAATTTTCCTTTCGCCCTTCTGAACCAGGGGCTTGCTCCCTGTGATCTAAGTCCAGCTTTAAAAAATAGGCTTTTGGATGTTATCGATCATGATCTGTTGAATCATCAAAATCCCCTTCCTCCAGCCGGCAATAGAGCTGGGATCCCTAACCTACAAAACACTTGCTACCTTAATTCAACCATCCAGCTTATAGCCTCTTCTAACTACTTCAATGAAGCTTTAAATACTCCTATAGAAGCGCATCTGCCCAACACCCTAAGGATACAGTTAAGAGGCATCATATCTAAGGTTCGCGAAGGAACAATCCCCACACTTAAGGATCTCCAGCTCTTTTATTTGCTTTTACGCTTAAATGGGCATACGTATCCCCCAACAGAACAGGGAGATGCCGATGATATTTTTACTTTTCTTGCCGATAAAATACCGCTTTTCCCCGAATCTACTATAACCGATAGCATTACAGCCAAAACTGGAGGAGATGTCTTCATTCCCACCACTACATTACGCTATCCTTCATTACAAATAGCCATCCCCCATAAACAATCCAATCCACCTCACCTTAGATTGCAAAATCTTGTAGATCAGTATTTTGAAATAGAAGAAGTAGGAAACCGCCGTAAAAAAATGGCCTTAACAGGTGACTTGCCTCCCTTAATAACTTTCCATCTTAAACGCTTATTCACAGATGAAACAGGCTCTACCCGTTATGCAGGCGTTATTAATGTCATGGAAGAGATCGTTATTAACGATGTGCATTACCGTCCTAAATCTTTCACCCTCCATACAGGATCGTCTATAGGTGGTCACTATAGAAATATATCAGTTCAAGCAGATGGCCGCCTAGTTCTTGCGGATGACTGGAGTACTAGAGACGCCCCCCTAAAGACTCCTACGTATACAGAATTAATTGACACAGATGTCAATAAAAATGCCACTTTATGCCTATACGAAAGAACACCTTTGCCATAAATAACTATGGCCGAGCCCTAACTTACTCTATATAAGCTTTCTTAATTGTAAATATATAAATTTTAA
>CAIMEJ010000005.1 GCA_903839985.1 uncultured bacterium
GGCGATATAATTAGTTCCGAGAACAAAGTCTACGTGGGGTAGTTTTCTAAAGAGACTCTCTTTTTTGGCATTGGCCATACAACCAGTCACACCGATAACGGCTCTTCGCTGTTTAATACGCCCAAGCATACCCAGTTGACCGAGCTTACCCATCACCTTGCGCTCTGCTAAATCACGGATAGAACAGGTGTTGAAAATAAGCAAATCAGCCATGGTCTCGTCTTCTGTCCGAGTTAAGCCTCTTTTCAGAAGTTGGCCCATCATGAGTTCGGTATCGAGCTCATTCATTTGGCAGCCATAGGTACGGATATAAAAAGTTTTAGGATCTCGCTTCATGGCCGAAGATCTTAACGCTTTACCCCCTATTTGTGCAAGTAAAGGAGCTCTTTTTAAATTATATTATATGTATATGTCTTAAAAAAAAGAACTTTCTGCACTTCTGGTTATTGCAAAAAATCCTTCAAGGGGAGTAGAATGGGCGATCAAAGATTTTTAATTCAAGGTTCACATGCAGAATACTTTTATGCAAAGAAAAGAGGACACTCAGCGTTCTTGGCTGACACTCGATGCAAGCGGCAAAACTCTCGGCCGTTTCGCCTCTGAAGTGACAAAGGTCCTGCGCGGAAAACATCGCCCCAACTACACGCCTAATATCGACTGTGGTGATGGTGTTATTATTATCAATGCCGACAAGATTCGTGTGACAGGTGCTAAAGAAGCCCAAAAAATTTACCGTTACTATACCGGTTACATGAGCGGTATGCGTGAAATTCCTTATCGTATTATGATGGGAAAAAAACCACATTACATTCTTGAGCACGCTATTTCTGGCATGATGCCTAAAACGCGCCTCGGAAAAGCTCAACTGAAAAAACTTCGCATTTTCAAAGGCCCAACCTCTGGTATGCCAACCCAACAAACGACTGCTGTTAATATCTAAAGGATTTTCATGATTCAAGAAATGACTGCCACAGGTAGAAGAAAAACGTCTGTAGCTGCTATTCGTATGCGTCCAGGCACAGGTAAAATTGATGTCAATGGCCGCGCCTTTGAGAATTATTTTCCCCTAGCCCTCCAAAGAGCTGCTATTTTAGCACCTTTTGCTAAAGTCGGCCTAGAAGGTCATTATGACCTTATCATCCGTGTTAAGGGTGGTGGTATCGAAGGACAAGCTATTGCCGCTCGTCTTGGCATTACACGTGCCCTAGTACACGAAGATGAAACAAAACGTGGTACTTTGAAAGCAGAAGGCTTTCTTACTCGTGATCCTCGCAGAAGAGAACGTAAGAAATATGGCCGTGCTGGTGCTCGTAAACGCTTCCAATTCTCTAAACGTTAAGATTTAAACCCTTATATATTAGAGCAACTGCAAAAACTCAGGTTCCGTTAATATACGGATCCTGAGTTTTTGTGCTTTAGCAAACTTGGAGCCAGGTTCTGTTCCTACTACTAAATAATCGGTCTTTTTACTCACTGAATCACCTACCCGGCCTCCTCTATCCTCTATTAATTCCGAAGCTTCTGAGCGCGAATAGCGCTCCATAGCGCCTGTGAGAACAAAGCTTTTGCCAGAAAAAAGATGATCTGTTCTAGCTGGGGCTTTTTGCAAAGGCTCCACTCCATTTATAATAAGAAGATCTAGTTCTGCTTGGTTATCAGGATCGTTTAAGAAACTCGCTAAAGAGTGCGCAACGACTTCGCCAACTCCCTCAATACCACGAAAATCCTCTTTTTGCATTTTTCGAAAAGCTTCTAAACTCCCCGTTAGAGAGGCTAGCTCCGCTGCAGTTGAGGCTCCAACATGCCGAATACCTAAGGCTAAAATAAGGCGAGAAAGAGATGCTTTACGGCTTTTTTCAATAGCTGCAAGCAGATTTAATATGGACTTTTCTTTAAAACCGGAAAGTGTGCTCAATTTTTCTCTATCAAGTGTATAGATATCACTAAAGTGCTTAACAAGCCCCTTCAGAAAGAGCTGCTCCATTACTTTTACGCCCAGGTTTTCTATATCCATTGCATCTTTAGATACGAAGAAGCTAAGCCTTTCTAACTGCTGAGCCGGGCACTTTTTGCTATTTGGGCAGCGTACAGCCACCCCCTCTTCATCTTTTAAAAGAAGCTCTCCACAAGAAGGGCAGTGAAGGACCATCTTCCAGGCAAGAGAATTAACTGATCTTTTCTCTTTGATGACCTCTACAATTTTGGGAATAACATCTCCCCCTTTCTGGATGAGAACATAGTCACCAACACGCATATCTTTACGTGCTATTTCTTCTTCATTATGGAGCGTTGCACGGGCGATGGTACTTCCTGCTAATAAAACGGGTTCTAACTCAGCAACAGGCGTTATAACACCTGTGCGACCGATTTGCAGCGTGATAGCTTTAATGATTGTTTCAGCAGAAGCTGCTTGAAATTTATAAGCGATGGCAAAGCGTGGGCATCTACCAGTATATCCGATTTCATCGTGAAGACTGAGGCGATCTACCTTGATTACGATACCGTCAATATCAAAGGGCAACTGCGCTCTTTGTTTATGGACCTTTTCAGCAAAGGCCATAATATCCTCTACATTCTTACAAAGCTTATAGTCAGGCATAGCAGGAAGGCCTAGCGACGCTAAATACTCAGGCACCTCATGCTGATAATCAACGGCTTTATTTTCTATAAGACCATAAAATATGACTGCCAGATGCCTATTAGCTACAAGAAGAGGGCTCAAGAGTTTTAAAGAGCCTGCAGCGGCATTACGAGGATTTGCAAAAATATCCTCCCCAGCAAGCTCTCTTTCGTGGTTAAGGGCCTTAAAACTATCATGAGGCATATAAACCTCCCCTCTTAATACAAGAAGAGGCGGAGCTCCTACAATTTTGAGAGGTAGGGAAGCAATCATAGAGCAATTAGCTGTAATATCATCCCCATGTATGCCATCACCTCTTGTTGCTGCCTGAAAAAAAGAGCCTTCTTTATATGTTACAGAGACAGCAATGCCATCCATCTTAAGCTCTGCGAAAACAGCATCTACGGGCGCTACTTTTTGCATTCGCCCCCAAAAGTCGGTGATCTCTTCCTGGCTATAGGTATTGGCAATGGAAAGCATCGCAGAGCCGTGTTTTACCTCTGCAAAACCTTTACTCGGCAACTCCCCAATTCTTTGGGAGGGAGAACTGCTTACAACCCATTCAGGGTGCTCTTTTTCCACTTCTAAAAGCTTTTGGAATAGCGCATCATAAGCCTCGTCATTTAAAATAGGCTTATGCAGGACGTAATAGAGCCTGTCATGGTAACGAATATCGTCTATGAGCTTTAGGTAATCTTTATAGGACATACTTTAAATATATGGGTTGCAAGAGGTGCCAGCTGGATCACAAAACCATCACTCTCTTTTTTGATAGTAGCATTAGATTTATTCGTGCCCCCAAAACAAGACGCATCACTGCAAAAGATCTCCTCTACAGCACGGCCTTCCGCAATATAATAGTGGTCATAATATTGTGGTGTAAAGTTATGGATGCAAATAAGCTCTTCAGTCGAAGATTTACGCCTATAACAGATAGTGGAGGCTTTATTATTATTCAAATCGATCCACTCAAAGCCCTCATAGCTGAAATCTCTCTCCCAGAAGGCGCTATGGGCCTTATAAAGATGCCCCATAGTTTTTACAAGCGCTTGAATACCTCCATGCGAAGGAAATTGAAGTATACCCCAATCGAGGGGGCGCTGTGAGCTCCATTCATTAAACTGCCCGAATTCTCCTCCCATAAAAAGGAGCTTTTTACCTGGCTGGCAGAAAAGATAGCTGAGTAAGAGCCTTAAATTTGCAAATTTCTGCCAATAATCACCTGGCATTTTAGAAAGAAGGCTTTGCTTGCCATGCACAACTTCATCATGTGACAGAACAAGTTGAAAACGCTCAGAAAAAGCATAGAGAAGTCCAAATGTCAACTTATCATGATGATGATTACGAAATAGAGAATCTTTTTTGAAATAAGAGAGAGTATCATTCATCCAACCCATATTCCATTTAAGATCAAAACCAAGGCCTCCCCACTCTAAAGGTGTTGTGACACCTGGAAAGGAGGTGGACTCTTCGGCTATCATCAAAACTTCGGGAAACAATTGATGTACAACTGAATTCAAATGCTTTAAAAATTCGACGGCTTCTAGGTTTTCCTTGCCCCCATATCTATTAGGGATCCACTGACCCTCATCACGGCCATAATCTAGGTAGAGCATGGAAGCAACAGCATCAACACGAAGCCCATCAATATGCATCTTATCGAACCAAAAGAGCGCATTAGCAATCAAAAAATTACTGACTTCTTTACGACCATAATTAAAAATACAGGTGTTCCAGTGAGGATGGTAGCCCTGTTTACTATCAATATGCTCGTAGAGATGTGTGCCATCGAAAAGGCGCAGGGCATGATCATCTGTAGGGAAATGTGCTGGCACCCAGTCAAGAATAACACCTATATTATGTTCATGGAGATAATTAACAAAATATTGAAAATCTTGTGGAGAGCCGAAGCGGCTTGTCACCGCAAAAAAACCCGTTACTTGATAGCCCCAAGACTCATCAAGAGGGTGCTCCATAATAGGCATAAGCTCTACGTGAGTAAACCCCATTTCTTGACAATAGGCAGCAAGCTCATGGGCTAAGACCCGGTAATTTTTAAAACGCCATTCATCTTTACGCCAAGAACCCAGATGAACTTCATACACATGGAGGGGGCCATTAATATTTTTTAGAGGACGTGCTTTATCCGTCCATACAAAACTATCTACATCGGCAAGCTTAGAGGCCGTTAAAGGTCGCATTTCAGCGGCAAGGGCATAAGGATCAGCCTTAATACGAACCTGACCATCTGGACCTATAATACAAAATTTATAACAATGACCTTCTAAGAGTCCTGGAATAAATATCTCAAAAATACCTGAAGTTCCCATAGCACGCATAGGATTCATCCAGATATTCCACTGATTAAAATCGGCGATAAGGCTAACACTTTTTGCGGAAGGAGCCCATACAGTAAATTTAGCTCCCTTCACGCCCTCGTGCAGGCAAAGACGCCCACCCATTTTTTCATAGAGCTTATAATGTAGGCCCGCTGAAAAAAGATGCTCATCTAAAGGTCCTATCGTGGGCCAGAAAGCATAGGGATCATGGGCTAAAAGCCCGTTATTATGAAAGATGCGGTAATCGGCTTTTGTTGTAGAAGCACTTGTTGTATATTCAAAAAAGCCGTGGCCGACAGGAAATGTCTCCACAATCTGGGCATAATGCTCTATAAAGACCTGCTCACTGCCTGGTCTGAAGAGACGAATAATCTTTTTTCCTGAAGGCAGTTCTTGTAGGCCAAGATCTTTATGTGGGTGAGTAACATCCATAAGAATTCATCTTATCACTCGAAAATTACTTTGTAAAACGATCTAAAAAAAGAGGCTGTCCCAAAGAAAAAGAAAGGGACTCTCCTCTTGTCAAAATACGGCCCTTATCTTTTTTGTTCAAACGTAATCTGCAAGCTTTTCCAGGGAAATTTATATTACAAACACCTGATATTAAGGGTTTTAAAATAGCCTGTTTTAAAGCTTTATTACTCCACAAAAGGTCTGCGGTAAAAAGAGTGTCTATTTTCAAATTTTGTAGACGCCCCGATACGAGCAGGGCGAGTGCCGATTCCATCAAAGTGATCATTCCATCTTGGTGGGTGGCAAACAAAGCACGGAAATCTGCTAAAGGGAAAGAAGCTGCCATTCCCTTGTAGCCTGTATAACTCTGATCTTTTTTTGGTGCAAAAATGGCTGTAAAGCCTTCCTTAAAAGATTCGATAAGATTACTTGGAAGCTTCCCCTCTTCAAACCAACAGGCCGCCATAAACCAAATAGGTAGGATTTCTTTTAAATCCCCGCGTTTTTGAATTTGTTCCCATTCCTGCTTTTTATAACTACCTGTACTCAGCTGCTCAGAAACCTCTACCCTTTTAACTCCACACGGAATAAAAAAGCTCTTCTTCCATCCACGATCAAATAAAATAGTAATGCCCTCACTATTTGCTCTAATACGATAACGAAAATAATCAATGGCTGTCTTAACAGTTACAAAAATAGCCCCTTTTTTGAGATCAAGAATAGCTGTAAACTCTCTTGCACTCTCTTTCAAAGGCACTTCAATGGAAAAATTACCGATAGTCAATTTAGAAGGATAGATAACAGCCTCTAAAGAGGTCCCAGGAATTCTTAAAGTACTTCCTGGCTGATGCGTAAAAGGAGCATAGGGTTGATCTACGGCGATACTAAAGCACATGTGAGTCCCTTTGGTCCATTTTTTGTCAGAATAACAGGAATCTCTTGGTTAGGTTCTGCCTTAAAAAGTACTGGAAGGAAGTTTTCTGTATGACCTCCCTCTCCATTTTCTGTTAAAATAGTCATCTGGCGCCCCACATACTTTTCTCTTAGGGCATAAGCTGCTTTTTCTGCAGCCTGTACAATTTCTGCTTTACGGCGGCTGATAATAGCTGCAGGTACTTTTCCTGGAAATAATACGGCTCTCGTACGCTCTCTTTCGCTATAAGGGAACATATGCACTTTGGCAAAAGAGACCTCCTTGATAAGGTCTAATGTTTCTGCATGATCCTCTTCCGTCTCTCCAGGAAAACCTACAATAACATCTGTTGTAAAAGTGAAATCAGGGGAAGCTTTTATTAAGCGCTCAACAGTTTCTCTAAAAATCTGCCGAGTATATTTACGATTCATACGCTTCAAAATAACATTAGAGCCCGACTGTAAAACAAGATGGAGGGATGGACAAGTATTTTTACCCGTAAGCAGTGCCTCCTGTAGCTCAGGACCTACTTCATCAGGGTCTATAGAAGAAAGGCGCAAGCGTTTAAGCCCGTCTATCTTGTCTACAGCCCGCACGAGTTCTGCAAGAGAGGGGGTAAAGTCGCCTATATTAATGCCTGTAAGAACAACTTCTTTATAGCCATTAGCGACAAGGCCCTCTACTTCTCGGATGATGTCTTCTAAAGGCCTTGACCTTGAACGACCCCGGACGTAAGGAATGATACAATAGGTACAGAAAGAATTACAGCCATCTTGGACTTTAACGAAGGCTCTTGTATGGGCCTCAAAATTATTAATTTTAAATTCCGGTATATCTAAATCAGGAAAAACAGTCTCAAGCAATTTTTCTTTATGGGCATTTCCCACAACAATTGCTCCAGGAAATTGCTCAGGACTTTTTTCAGCAGCACACCCAGTTACTACGACACGGGCCCCTGTTTGCACAAGCTTTTTTACATCGTGTATACTTTGCTTATGGGCCGATTCTGTGACTGTACAGGTATTCACAATGCACAAGTCAGCAGGTGATGAACTACCGGCAGCCTCATAACCCATTGTTTCTAATTGATTACGAAAGCCTTGAGATTCGTATTGATTAGTACGGCATCCTAAAGTATAAATTTGGAAAAGTTTTGTCATAAAAAGTCCTTGCATTATCTCACAAAAAGAGGCTTAATCTCAAGTTATGAAGAAAGTTCTTTGGTTTTTAGTAACCCCCCTGGCTCTTTTAGCCGCACCTCCTCAAGGATCCCCGCCACAACAAGCCCCTACCGGGCAACAAATGGACCAGCTCTTATCCCAGATAAAAGAGCAGCAAAAGCAACTTCATCAGCTTGGCCAAAGGGTCAGCAAACTGGAATCCGTCCAACAATGGTTCGTGCCGCCTCCTATAGCACCCGCTAAGCCAAGCAAACCAGGGCCTCCATCAAACTTTAAGCCCGGGCCACCGTCAAGTTATATTAATAACAGCCCCCCTTAAAGGACTTAAAGAACTTGTAAAGTAACGGAGAAAAGATTTAGACTCGGATTTTTCTTTTGAAAAGAGGGTCTATTTATGCGTAAAGCCGTTGTATTATCTACGGGCCTAGCTATGTTTTCCATGTTCTTTGGTTCAGGAAATCTTGTCTTTCCCATTATGGTAGGTCAAGCATCCGATGGACACTTCTTGCTCTCTACACTCGGCATCCTGCTAACGGGTGTTGTTGTGCCCTTTTTAGGCGTCGGGGCTTTAATGCTCTTTAATGGCGATCAAAATGCCTTTTTTGAACGCTTGGGTAAACCGGCCACCTTTTGGTTTCCGCTTTTTGCTCTTTCTCTCATGGGCCCCTTTGGTGTTATGGCTCGCTGTATTACAGTAGCTTTTGCAAGCTGTCAATCCCTTATTCCTTTTTTAAATCTACCTCTTTTCAGTCTGATTTTCTGTAGTTTTATTTTTCTGCTCTGCTTTAACAAGCAAAAAATCATTTCCCGACTAGGTAGTCTTTTAACGCCTTTTTTATTGCTTTCTTTAGCTGCTATTGCTTTTTTTGGTCTTAAAGGCCTGAAACTTCCTGTAGCTGAAGAGGGCACCGGATTTGTGGCCTTTAAAGAGGGGCTCTTCCAAGGTTATCAAACGATGGATCTTTTGGCCTCCTTCTTCTTTTCTACTTTTATTATTCAGGCGCTCAGATCTAAAACTGACGAAAAAAATTCTCTTAAAATCTTTGGCTATGCCTCTCTTGTTGCAGGAGGCCTGCTAGCCTCCATCTATTTTGTATTAGTAACAATTGGCTGTACCTATAGCGATGTTCTCGTCAATTTACCTCCTGAAAAAATGCTTATTGTTATCGTTCATAAAGCTATTGGCTCCTTTGCAGTCCCCCTTGTAGGCATAGCAGTAGCTCTTGCTTGCTTTACAACGGCTGTGGTTCTAGCCTCCCTTTTCTCCGATTTCTTACAAAAAGAAGTTGCTAAAAACCGCATTAACAGCGGCTGGTCGATGCTGATCACCTTGGCTATTGGGTTCTCTATATTGACCCTTAACTTTTCTGGTATAGCCGCCTTCCTAGGGCCTATTCTAGAAGCTGTCTATCCAGCCCTTATTATCTTCACGATTCTTAATATCGGATTCAAATTGTGGGGACTTAAAATGGTGCGTATGCCTGTTACTATGAGCCTTCTTCTTAAGCTTATTTGGATTTAGGATCGCCTCTTCAAAACAGGTAGGCTCCCTAGCTGAGTATTCAGAATTGTGGGAGAGTCTATATTGTTAGAAAAGCCTAGGGCTCGCTTCTGATAGGAAGTCATTCACTCTCTTTTTCTTATAAAAAAAAGCTCGATTCTTTGTCATGTTGCCTAGGCAAATTAACGAAGAATCGAGCTGTTTTTTAAAAAGTTCGGAAGAGGTAGGATTTGAACCCACGGACCCCTTGCGAGGCCTTCTGTTTTCAAGACAGACGCAATCGGCCACTCTGCCACTCTTCCGAAGAAATGATGTCAAGATTCTAGCGGTTAGATCCTGATTTGGTCAACTAAATTGTCGTAAAAAACGCAGATCATTTTGGGTAAAAAGACGGATATCACTAATACCATATTGAAGCATAACAAGGCGTTCGATACCCATGCCCCATGCATAGCCTGTATAGCGTTCAGGATCAAGGCCACCGTTTTTAAGAACTTCAGGATGTACCATGCCGGCACCTGCAACTTCCAGCCATCCACTTTGCTTACAAACTGAACATCCAGATCCTTTACACAGCAGACAAGAGAAGTCGATTTCGATTCCTGGCTCTACAAAAGGAAAATAACTGCCACGCACACGCATAGAAAGGTCATTTCCGATTAATTTTTTAAAGAACTCTTCAAGGGTAGAAATAAGATCTTTAAGAGAAACGTTTTCATCAATATAAAGACCATCAATTTGATGAAAAAAAACGTGACTACGGGCATTAATTTCTTCATTTCTAAAACATTTGCCAGGGCAGATAACGCGAATAGGTGGCTCTGAAGCCTCCATCATACGCATCTGAATGCTTGTGTTGTGTGTACGAAGAAGAAGCTCATCTGTAATATAAAAAGTATCTTGCATATCACGTGCCGGATGATCAGGCGGATAATTAAGAGATTCAAAATTATGATAATCACTCTCTACATCAGGTGCCAGCTGAACGGAAAAACCCATGGACACTAAAATATCCACAGCTTTGTCTAGCATGGCAAGAACAGGATGTTTACCTCCTATTAAAGGAAGGCGGCCTGGTAGTGTTAAATCTATTTTTTCTGTTTGAAGACGCTCGTTTTGAAGCTCTTTATCAAGAGAGTCAGTAGCTTCTTTAAAAGTCTTTTCGGCAAAGCCTTTGAGCTCATTAATTTCTTTACCTAACAGCGGCTTTTGATCAGCAGGAAGCGCTTTTAAGTCCTGCATTAGCTGCTGGAAAAGGCCTTTACGCCCTAGGAATTCATTATGAAAAAGCTCCAAGTCTTTACGTGTTTTCACGGCAGAGAGTCTCTGACTAAGTGTACGTTTAAGCTCTTGGAGCTGATTATGCATAAATTACTTTAAGCAAGTGAGGCTTTAGCAAGTGAAGCAACGGCTGCAAAGCTCTGTGGATCGGAAATAGCCATTTCAGAAAGAACTTTACGATTAAGTTTGCAACCAGCAAGCATAAGACCATTGATCAATTTGCTATAAGAGAGACCTTGGATTTTGGCAGCTACGCTGACCCTTTGAATCCAAAGCGCACGGAAGTTACTCTTCTTTTGCTTACGATGTATATAATTGTAAGCCAAAGCTTTCATAACAGCATTGCTTGTCTGTCTGATGTGATTTTTACGATCGCCCCAGAAGCCTTTTGCCAGCTTCATAAGACGTTTACGGCGACGATGTGTCGCGATAGAACTAGTTGTTCTCATTATTTACTCCTTATACTCCCATCAGACGCTTGTACATTTTGACAAAGCTCTTATCTACTTGAGCCGGGCTTGCTAAAAGACGTTTTCTTTTACCGGATTTTTTTGTTAAAATGTGAC
>CAIMEJ010000006.1 GCA_903839985.1 uncultured bacterium
GAAATTTGAAAAAAGCAAAGCTACTGTTCCCTACAAGTAGAGTGCGATCTAAATCAAAAACATGCAGTTTTTTCAAAGCTCACTCTCTTCCCACGTCTGAATCAGCAATTCAGACTTCAGTAGACGCTCTTTATGTTTTTGTAGAGCTTGATTATAGAGCAAGGCCTGTCCAAAATCCGCTCCACCAAAGGTGGTTCCGATCTTTTTAAGCTCATCTATAGCATGCAAGATTGTTTTACGACGGGTTCTTTCGTCCTCTAAAGAATTAGACTCTTTGCGATCAATTCCATCTTTAAGATAAAGATAACGGGGCTCCATCTCGATGCGTTCTTGAAGCGTCAGTTTAAGGGTTTGCAGAATTTCCGTTGCTTCTAAAAAGGCTTTTTTAGAGCTTCTGCCCTCTATTAACTGGCGTAATTTATCTATTTTACTATCTCTGGCAGCTTCTTTATCAGTGGAGAGTTTGATAACCAAGCTGCGGGCGTTTTCTTCTTCTGTATCGAGAGGCTCAAGTATTTTGTTGATTTCCCCAAGGCAGCGGCCCATTTCATCGCGAGAGAGATCTAAAGTTTTAAGATTACCGATAAGACTGCGCTTTTTATCTTCTTTGTTTGAAGCGTTAACAGATTGATTGCTAACTGCTTGTCTAAAAGAATCTATTTTGGAGTCTAGCTCTTTTTTAAGGTTTTCTTGAGCTATTTTGGCAGCTAGCTGCTTTTTCTTGTACTGATCGTGCAATGTGCTCAATGTGTGCCAGCAAGGCGTTAGAAGAGCTCGCGATTTTTTAAAGCCATCACCCGTAAGAGAAAGCTCTTTAGCGATGGCTTGTAAAATTTTAATCTCTTTTTGTAATTGGATAAAAGGAATACGTGTAGAGCGCAGAGCTTTTAATGTTTCATCAAAATGGGCATGAATAAAATCATCTACTAAGCGCAGAAAACAGGAGGAGACCTCATTTTTAAGCTTTTTTCTGAGGGGTAGGATTTTTTCAATAAGAACATTCACACCTGCTATCAAGCGGTTTTTTAAACGCATTTTCATGGCGCCGGTCAAGATCTCTTGGCGCAAGGCCGATAGCTGCTCAATAAGTCCATGTACGGCTAAAAAAGCTCCATGGGCTTTTTCAAGGGCGGTTCTATTACCAAAACCTGGGAAATGTTTAAGGGAGTAGGGCGCAGGCTCCTCGCCTTGTAGGAGTTTGTCGATGAGCGCTTCAAAACCTTGCAAAGAGAGCTCGATATGCTCAGCGGTAGAAGAGGCTATATTATCCACAGCCATTTTGACACGATGAAATTCGTTGCAGAGTTCTTTATACTGAGCCCATATTACGGGAGGGGCTTCGGGCCATATTTTCAGCGCCTCAAAAGCTTTTTCTTTAGCTTGCCAAAATCCTTTAAAATAAGGAACCTTGTCCTTAAAAAGGGAATAGCTCATAAAGCCAAGAGAGAGGGTTAGCTTCTCTTCAGGAGAAGCGCTTTCAGAAAGCTTTGCGAGAAAAGCTTCGATTGTTTGACAAGATAGATTTTCGCCGGTTAGCATCTTATTACCAATATTACTGTATTCAGATCGTAATTTCAAGGGGAAATCATGAGAATAACTAAGGCCGAGGGCCTTGAGCTCTTCAACACCGCCAGTTTAGAAGAATTGAAGAAAAAAGCAAATGTAATTAGACAAGAGAAGAATTCGGGTAATCTAGTGACCTTTGTTCTCGATAGCAACCCCAACTATACAAATGTCTGTAATGCAGATTGTGGTTTTTGCGCTTTTTATCGGAAAGAGAGCGCTAAAGACAGTTATACGAAGACAGTCGATGAAGTTATGAAGCATATGCAAAGAGCACGCGACGCTGGTCTTACAACTGTTTTGCTTCAGGGGGGGCTTAATGATGCTCTCAAGATTGATTACTATGTAGCTCTTATCAAAGCAGCTCGTGAGCATTATCCCGATATTCATCCTCATTTTTTTTCCGCTCCTGAAATTTGGCACTGTGCTCAGGTATCGCAATTAACGCTTCATGAGGTTTTATCAAAACTCTGGGAGGCTGGTCAGAGGACACTTCCAGGAGGGGGAGCGGAGATTCTTTCCGAGCGTGTAAGGCTGGCCATTTCACCTAAAAAAATGGCTCCAGGGGCCTGGATGGATGTTCATGAGACAGCGCATGCTCTTGGTTTTAAAACAACGGCTACGATGATGTACGGACATGTAGAAGAGCCAGAAGATATTATAGAACATCTCGATACGCTTCGGACTGCTCAAGATCATAATCCTGGTTTTACCTCCTTCATCCCGTGGAGTTATAAACGTGATCGTACACTTTTGCGTCGGACAGTAAAAAATTGGGCCGGCCCTGATGCCTATTTCCGCATTCTAGCCTTTGCACGCATCTATCTGGATAATTTCCCCCATATTTCAGCCTCCTGGTTCGGTGAGGGAAAGTCTACTGGAGTCGAGGCCCTTTCCTATGGTGCAGATGATTTTGGAGGTATTACGATGGAAGAAAATGTCCACCGCGCTGCGAACTTTATCAATAAAACAGATCATAATGGCATACTCCAAATGATCCGCCAGGCAGGCTTTGAACCCGTTCAGAGAAACACATTTTATGATATTGTACGAACTTACGAGGGAGAATCATTTGTACATGTGCCTGAAGAGCAAAAAGTCAAAGAAGCTGATTGGACACCTATATTAAATTAAGAGGCGTAAAAGGAGAGCTTTAAAAAAGCTTAAAACCTACAGATAGTCTTGAAGGATAAGAGAGGCGGCTGTTTCGAGGTCGTAGGTGTCCAGATCTAGCCAACGATAGGAGGGCTCTGCGCGAAACCAGGTGAACTGGCGTTTGGCAAGATGGCGAGAGCACTTTTTGAGCTCTTCTTTGTAGGCGGCAAAGTCAGCAATTGTCTGGGAGGAGTCAAGAAATGTCAGAGATTGGCGGTAGCCAATTGATTGCATAGCAGACTTGTTGAGAAGCAGGCCCTCTTTCTTAAGACGCTGGACTTCATCTAGGAGACCTTCAGCGAGCATTTCATCACAGCGCTCCTCAATTCGTTCGTAGAGGCCTTTGCGATCGCGGGAAAGAAACCAGCAGCGCCAGTCGTAGGCTGGAAGAACAGGGGGTTTAAAGACAGAAACGGGTTGCTTAGTGAGGCAGATGATTTCCAGAGCGCGGATAATCTTTTGCTTGTCTCCAGTTGATATAGTCGCGGCATAGGGCGCATCGAGTTTTTTAAGGCGTTTAAAAAGTGCCTCGGTTCCAAGGGCTTCACATTCTTCTTCGAGCTTTTTACGAAGCAGAGGTACAGAGGGAGGTCCGGAGGGAGGGCCAACGAGTAAACTGCGCAGATAAAATCCAGCGCCTCCACTAATAATGGGTATTTTACCGCGTTTTAAAATATCAGCAATACGGGCCTGGCAATCATAGAAAAAATCTACTACATTATAAGGCTCATTGATTTCACGGATATCGATTAAATGATGAGGGACTGCTAGGCGTTCTTTCCAAGAGGCTTTGGCTGTGCCAATATCCATGCCTCGGTAGACTTGCATAGAGTCAGCGGAAATAATTTCCACCTTCGGAAGAGAGCCTGCTAAAATAAGGGAGAGAGCTGTTTTGCCTACAGCTGTAGGCCCTGCCAAAATAATTACTTTTGGTTTAGAAACAGAAGTCTGACGGGGCACTTTTTTTGTTTGAGGGCGTGAGGCTCTAGTAGTTACGGGCATTTAGACGAGGGTTTGAGCTACATCTAATGAGGGAGCTAGAGTAAAGATCTGGTGGAAGCCAGCCATATGGATGATATCCATGACAGGGGCCGTTAGATTACATATAACAAGCTTTTTCTTCTTAGCGGCCTGTCTTTTAGTACAGCCTAGCATACTGCGTAGACCCGCACTGCTGACGTAGTCAACGCCGGCCATATCTAAAATAACGGAATTTTGTTTACTGTTTTCTGTTTCTTGCAGAGCCGCGTCTAATTCTGAAGCAGTAACGGCATCAAGGCGACCGCTCAAAGCTACTACAGAATAGGTAGGCTGATGAATTTGTTTGATTTCTAACATAATAACTCCGTAAACCTTGATGTTAACCGGAGTGGAAAATTTTTGGAATGTAATTTATTAGCACCGTTTATTTGCAGCGCTGTATGGGAGCCCTTAGAGAATGGTTTTCTTCTCGATAAAGAGCGCAAAGAAACTTATAATAATGATAATCAAGCGCTTGTAAGATTTAAGTGCTTTGCAGTTTTTATTGCTAATCCGCTGCGTATAGGGGTTTTCGTAGTGATTGCCGTGGCTAAACTCATCTTTCAATTATTTATAGTCGTCTTTCAAACAACGAGAGATTCTCTTAATCAGTGGGCCAAAAATATGAAAAGTCTCTTTTTTTCACCCGGCTTGACCCTTTTTTACGGGATGATCGTTCAAGGAGGTGCTTTTCTTGGAATAATAGATCCTTTTCGTGGGCGTAAGGTTGTTGCTCTGACGGAGATAAAATGGGGGCTTTTAGACAGTTTTTTAGGAGATTCAGCAACGCTAGCACCCTGTTTTAAGCCACGATCTATTAATAACTTAGAAGGTGCAGGTCCCTGGGCACTGCAATTTTAGTGATTTTTTTGTTATGATCGGCTTTCATTAGGGTATGTTACCCCTATCTATCTATCAAATAGCGCACTTATTAGAGCATAAATTAGAGCCTAAAATGGCAGGAGAAGAGCTTATTTTTACGGCAACTGTGGATAGCCGTAAAAAAGGAGATCTCTTTTTCGCCCTTCCCGGAATGAATCAAGATGGTCACGAATTTTTAGAACTTGCCAAGGAAAAGGGGGCCCTTGCCGCTGTTGTTTCTAAAAGCTATAAAGGCCCCGCCTTTGGTTTGCATCTTATCCCTGTAGAAGATGTTTTGAAGGCACTGCAAAGCTTGGCGCGTATCATTGTGGCAAAACAAAAGCCCTTGGTAGTAGCTGTGACGGGATCTATGGGTAAAACAACGACAAAAGAGTTTCTAGCGCAGCTGTTACAAGCACGCTATCATGTTTATAAAAGCCCCGGCAATGCCAATAGCCAAATAGGACTGCCCTTAAGTCTTCTATCTTTAAGAGGTGATGAGGAGGTCCTTGTTCTCGAAATGGGTATGACGGAAAAAGGGCAAATTGCCAATTTAACTACCATAGCCCCTCCAGACCTAGCTATCATTACAACAGTTGGGCTTGTTCATGCGGTGAATTTTGAGGGCTTAGAGGGTATTTTAGGGGCTAAATCTGAAATTTTTAGTCATAGATCTACTCAATATGCTGTTTATAGTACAGATATGCCCCATGTTGAGAAAATTAACTTCTCTGATGCGAGTGAAAAAATACCTTTTTCTACGCAAAATAGAGAAGCTCCTTTTTATGCGGCCTTAGAAGATGGTCAGATTGTTATTTGGGAAAAAGGGGAAAAAGTTTTAAAGAGACCCTGGCCTATTTTAGGATCACATAATGTGGATAATTTCTTGGCTGCAGCAACAGCTGTTCGGCATTTAGGAGTTACTTGGGAAGAAATCGGAGCGAATATCGAAAAGCTTGAGCTTCCAGGTGACCGCTTAGAGTTGGTCCATAAAGGGTCTATTACTTTTCTTAAAGATGCCTATAATGCCAATAAAAACTCTCTTTGTATGGCGCTTAAGACTTTGCAGAGCCTTAAATTAGGCAAAAGAAAGGTGGCCGTTATTTCTGAGATGTTGGAGCTCGGCGCTTTTGCTGAGGAAGAACACCGAGCTGTGGCTCAATGTGCCCTGGAAATAGTAGATAATTTATACTGTATCGGTCCTGGAACGAAGATTATTAAAGAACTCTTCGATAAAGCCGGTAAGAACTGTTATTATTACGACAGTAAAGATATATTAAGGGAAACTCTTAAAAAAGAGTTGCAAGAAGAGGATCTTGTCCTTATTAAGGGGGGCAGATTTTATAATCTGGGAGATCTTGTGGAGCATTTTGAATGTTAATGCTAATGTTAGCGTGGCTGAAAAGCTACGGTTTTAAGCTACCAGCTGTTTTTGGCTACACATCTACGCGCATGATGCTAGCGGCTGTCACCTCCCTTGTGATCACAATTGTCGTTGGGCCCTTTTTTATTCGCCGACTCTATTCTTTAAAAATGGGGCAGCCTATTCGTAAAGAAGAATGTCCTTTGCTGGGAGAGCTACATGCTAAAAAACGCGATACACCTACTATGGGTGGCATCTTAATTTTAACGGCTATGCTCAGCTCTTTGGTGCTTTGGATGGACCTTAAGAGTCTTTTTACGCTGTTGCTTTTTTTTACAACAATTGTGATGGGATTACTCGGTGGTCGTGATGATTATCTTAAACTCAAGTATAAAAATAGTAAGGGTCTCTCTTCACGCAAAAAATTCTTCGTACAGATTATATGTGCAGGAGTCATTGGGATGGTTCTCTATTGGCCCCCACTAACCTCTATGCTTCATACAGGCACATGGTTTGCTCCGCCTATTGCCAAGGCAGAAACAGTACTCACTACAAGCCAGTATTTAAGTCAGCTTTATGTGCCTTTTATTAAAGATCCCTGGCTGCTACCAAGTGGCTTAATGTTTTTGCTCTTCATCTTCGTTTTTGCCGGATCTTCGAATGCTGTGAACTTAACAGATGGCTTGGACGGCCTTGCAGCGGGTAGCTTAATCATGGTAGCATCGGCCTTAAGTCTCGTGGCTTTTTTATCTAATAATGCTGATATGGCCTCTTACTTAAATATTTTATATATCGAAGGTAGTGGGGAAGTCGCTATTTATTTATGTGCTTTGAGTGGCGCTTGCCTTGGGTTTTTATGGTATAATAGCCATCCTGCACAAATTTTTATGGGTGATATAGGCTCCCTTACTCTGGGCAGCGTCATAGGGCTTTCCGCCTGCCTTCTTGGCCGCCAACTTTTACTCGCAATTATTGGGGGGCTTTTTGTGATAGAGGCTCTTTCCGTAATTTTACAGGTAGCTAGCTACCGCCTGCGTAATAAAAAACGTATTTTCGCCTGCGCTCCCTTGCATCATCATTTTGAATACAAAGGCTGGCCTGAAACAAAAGTTGTTGTTAGATTTTGGATTATATCCTTATTGCTGGGTATCTTAGGTATAGCTTCTCTGAAATTTCAGTAGGATTTTTATGAGTATTCTTGTGTTGGGGCTAGGAGTAACGGGAAGAGCTGTAGCTGGCCACTTTCTTTCTCTTGGAGAACGCGTTTACGGTTTAGATGATAAAAAAAATACAGAAGATATTCCAGGGCTTGTTCTTGTAAAAGAGGTGCCTGTAGATACCAGATTGATTGTTGTCTCTCCTGGTATAGCCCCTGATCATCCGGCACTTCAGCAAGGAATAGCCGTCACAGGGGAAGCTGAGCTGGCTCTTGGGTGCTTAAAAGATAGAGATTGGATAGGAATAACGGGCACCAATGGCAAAACAACAGTTACCCTCTTTATGGAGCATCTTTTTAAAGAGGCCGGGATACTATCGGCAGCCCTTGGTAATGTAGGAACTCCTTTGCTTAGTCATATTTCACCCCCTGGGGAAGTAATTATTGCAGAACTCTCCTCTTATCAATTAGAGACCATGAAAACACGCGGTTTGAAAGCGGCAGTTCTTTTAAATATAACACCGGATCATTTAGATCGTTATGGAACAATGGCATCTTATGCAGCCGCCAAAGCGCGTATTGCAGATTGTATAGAGCCGAAGGGCGAATTGATTATCCATCATAAAACTTATCAAGAGTGGCGTCATCTCTTTAAAGATAAGCTTGTCACAACCTATGGCTTTGAAGCAGGTGCAGATCTCTTTTATGAGGGGGGTGATCTATTTTATAAGGGGAAGAAAGAGCTCTCTTTGGGACTTCCCCCTACACATGATGTGGAAAACTGGATGGCGGCCTATCTCTTAGGGAAAGTATGGGGAATCGGGGAATCAGTTTTTCTTAAAGCCCTTTTAACCTTTGAAAAACCGCATCATCGTATTGAAAAAATAGCTGTTTTTAAGGATATTCATTTTTTCGATGACAGTAAGGGGACAAATATTGATGCTACCATAAGAGCAGTAGAGTCTATGAAAGGGCCCGTTGTTCTTATAGCAGGGGGTGTGCACAAAGGTTTCTCTTACAGATCTTGGCAAGAAGCTTTCCAGGGGAGAGTTAAAGGGATTTGTGTAATAGGGGAATCGGCCCCTTTGATTGAAAAAGATTTGCAAGAGAGCTTTTCTGTAGTACGATGTGTGTCTATGGAAGAAGCTGTAAAACGAGCAGCGACATGGGCAAAGGCCGAAGAATGTGTTCTTTTAAGCCCAGGTTGTGCCAGTTTTGACATGTTTAAAGACTACGCCCATCGCGGAGAAGAGTTTAAGCGATGTGTGCAAAACTTAAGTAAGGACGAATCATGAGTCGCAGAGATACAATTATTATCGCGGTCTTAGTTAATGCAGGCATACTTTTAGTGCTATTTGCTTTAGCGATGCCCTCAAAAGAACATCCAGCTAAGCTCGTAACAGCTGCTTTAGAAACAAGTGAAACCTCTGTGCAGAGTGAAACTAATCTAACGGAGATGGCCTCAGACAAAACTGTACCAATGGATGAGATCGACCAAGTCCTTAGTGAGTGGAATGAGCAAAGCCAGGCCGCTCCTAAGAGCACGGAAATGCTTGTAGAGGCATCTAGTATAACCTATCCTTTAGAAGTTCCAGAAGTTGCCACAGCTGCTACAGAAACAGTTGAGACCAAGTCTGATAAAACAGTCGAAGTCGTTGTAAAAAAAGGGGATGCTCTTGATAAGATAGCGCGTGCTAATGGAACAACTGCGCAAGAGATTATGAAGCTGAATCATATCTCCTCTACTAAATTGCAAATAGGGCAAGTCTTGCTAGTACCAGAAACAGGCAAAGCTAAAGTTAAAGCCAAGGCTAAAATTGCCAAAGGTAAGACGGATGTTAAGAGTGAAGTTAAAGGAGACTTATATACCGTAAAAAGCGGGGATAATCCTTGGACAATTGCGAATAAAAACCATATTAAATTAGACGAGCTCTTAAAGCTTAATGATTTGAATGAAGATTCTGCTAAAAAGTTGAAACCTGGTGATAAGATCCGTATAAAATGAAAGTCCTTAACAGCTCCATAGCTTATTTTATTTTGCTAGCGGTCTTCCTTTATGGAATGGGGCTTGTAATGGTTTTCAATACCTCTTCAGCAGCTGTTCTTGATAGTGGGGTAGATAAAAATCTCTACATACCACTCTTTAAGCAGGGGCTTTTTGGGGCTGTAGGTATTTTGGGAGGATGGTCTCTTTATAAAATTGGCTATCAAAAAGTTTTAGCTGCAGCCCCTATACTCCTTGGTTTTTTCACTTTTCTCTTAGTACTGGTTTTTGTGCCGGGTATCGGGATGACGGCTAATGGCGCAAGGCGTTGGATAACGCTTTTTGGCATTTCTATGCAGCCCTCCGAGTTTGTTAAATACACGATACCTCTTTTTTTTATTCATGAAGTCTTGAAGTATGGCCGAGAAATGGCACTAAAAGATTTTCTGCGCATTTTAGGCAAGATCGCTATTCCACTAGTTCTCATTTTAATAGAACCAGACAATAGAACAACTATCATGATAGGGGGCACTCTAGTGGTCCTCTTTGGTATATGTTCTATTCCTAAACGCTTCTGGATGACCCCCTTAATTATAGGAGCCTTAGGTGTAGCGCTTTTTGCAAGCACGGTGCCTTATGTGGCCTCAAGGCTAAAAGTCTATGCCAATCCAGAGCTGGATTTGAAGGGAAAAGGACATCAGCCTTATCAAGCAAAAATTGCACTAGGCTCTGGAGGATGGACAGGAAAAGGGGTTGGGCAAAGTTTGCAAAAATTAAGCTATCTTCCTGAAGCACAAAATGATTATATTGTCGCTATCTTGGGGGAAGAGACGGGTTTCCTCGGAATAGTTGTTTTAATTATTTGCTATATGGCTTTGACTTTCTTGGGTATTAAGATCGCTCTTTTTACAGAAGATAAAGAGGGAAGTTTTATAGCGATGGCTATGACATTTCTTATTGGTTTACAGGCGTTTATTAATTTTGGAGTAGTTTCAGGATTATTACCGAGTACAGGTCTTAATTTACCCCTTTTTAGCCAAGGGGGGAGCTCCTTGATAGTCAATTTTTCGGTTATAGGACTTATCCTAAGCATATGCCCAAAAAAATCATTATCGCAGTAGGCGGGTCAGGAGGACATCTTCTGCCAGCGCAGGTTTTAGCTTCTGAAGTGAAGGCAGAGGTTTTGTTTGCAGGCGCTGGACTGAAAAAAAATCCTTTTTTTGATCAAGAGGGATATGCTTTTAAAGAGATTTCCTCCTCGGGATCGTTTATAAAGGGCTCTTTTAAACTGCTGAGAGGCGTCTTAGAGAGTTGCAAGCTTTTTCAGGATTTTAAGCCTGATATGGTGGTAGGGGTAGGTAGTTGGCATAGCGCTCCGGTCCTCCTAGCAGCTCTTTTAAAGCGTATTCCCATTGTTCTCTATTCAGCAGATGCCGTACCAAGCCGTGTTATTCGTTTCTTCTCCCCCTTTGCTAAGTGGACAGGACTCTCTTTTGTAGAAGCCCTGAGATATATTAAAGGCCCTTCCAAATTTGTAGCCTGGCCCCTTAGAGCAGCTCTCAAGAAGAAGCCCTCTAGAGAGGAGGCTTTTGCCTATTACGGCCTTGATCCAGCTCAAAAAACAGTACTTGTCTTTGGGGGCTCTCAAGGAGCTCAAAGCCTCAATAATCTCATTAAAAAAGCTTTAGCCGAACTACCCGTACAAGTAATACATTTTTGTGGGCCTCATGAAGATGAAAAAAGCTTACAAGCCTTTTATGGATCTCGGGGTATTGTTAAATCCTATGAAAAGCAGATGGGTTTTGCATGGAGTGCCGCAGATATAGTTATTTGCCGTAGTGGGGCCTCTACTTTGGCAGAACAGTTTCATTACGGGGTGCCAGCTCTTTATTTGCCCTATCCGCATGCAAGCGATAACCATCAGCGTATAAATGCATTATATGCCAAGACTGTTGGCGGGGGTGAAATGAGTGAGGAATCGCACATAGAGGGGGATGAATTACCTCAAAAAATTAAGGCTCTTTTAGAAAATGCCCAGCAATATAAAAGTGCGATAGAAAGACAGCGCTTATTTTGGCCCCAATTAAATTTGGCAGAGGAAGTCATGAGATGAGTCTTCAAAAAAAAGTACATTTTATCGGAATAGGTGGCATCGGGATGAGTGGTCTGGCTCGCTTAATGCTACAAGACGGCTGGGTTGTAAGCGGTAGCGATAAGAATAGCGGGGCTCTTGTAGAAGCTTTGCAGCAGAAGGGTGCAATTATTTACAGCAATCACTTGGCAGAAAATGTACCCTCTGATGCCCTCGTTATCTATACTACAGCTATTAAGGACGATAACCCTGAGTGGCAAAAGACGCTCCTTCTCCAATTGCCTAAAATGCATCGCTCTGAGCTTCTTAAAATGCTCGCAGAGAAGAAAAAAATGCTTGCAGTTACGGGCACACACGGTAAAACCACAACCTCTACTATGCTTACAGCTCTTTTAAAAGAAGGAGGATTTGATCCTTCCTATGCCGTAGGAGGCATCTATCTAAAAGAGATGCTCAATGCAGATACAGGCCAGGGCGACTATTTTATAATGGAAGCAGATGAGAGTGATGGCTCTTTTTTAAATTACCATCCACAAGGTGCCATCGTTACTAATATAGACGATGATCATCTAGACCACTTTGGTAGTTTTGAAAACCTTGAAAAGGCTTTTAGTCAGTTTATGGACCAGGTGACAGATCCCTCTTGCCTTTTTTGGTGCTATGACAGTGTGCCGCTGCGTCATTTATACAAAAAAGGGGTTTCCTACGGATTTGAAAAGGGGGCAGAATGTCTGGCAACACATTTTCGCTCTCAGGGCTTTACAAGTCTGCTAGATATTAGTTTTGAGGGTAAGGAGTATAAAGATGTAGAGCTGCGGATGATAGGACGCCCCCTTTGTTTGAATGCAGTAGCTGTTTTTGGCTTAGGGCTTCGTTTGGGCGTGCCAGAGGATTCTATAAGGAAGACTCTTAGCACTTTTGCAGGGGTTAAAAGACGCCGTGAGCATAAGCCTACAAAGTCCCTTGATTACATGGTTTTGGATGATTATGGACATCATCCTACTGAAATTCGGGTAACACTTAAAGCTCTTAAAGAGGCAATTGGTCAGAGGCGTCTTGTCGTTCTCTTTCAGCCTCACCGCTATAGTCGCACTCAGCTTTGCTATGAAAGCTTTAAGACCGCTTTCCAAGACGCGGGTCTTTTAGTGCTCACCGATATATATGCAGCTGGAGAGAAGCCTTTAGAGGGGATTTCTTCTCAAAATCTTGCCCTTGATATTTCTGCAAAGCATTTTAGTAAGCCCGATTTAGTCGTCTCTTTGCTTCCTCTATTACAAAAAGGGGATGTGATTGTGACTATGGGTGCCGGAGATATTACAGAAATAAGTGATACCCTTGCCGGGCTTTTATGAAACCATTTTGGAAAAAGCTTTTTCTTTCGATATTGATCGTAAATGGCTTAGCTGGGGCAGGTCTTTATATTTATCACGTTTCTTTAAAAAAAAGACTTTCGGAATGGACTGTAAGGCAGATTTTAGAAAGGGGTAAGGGAGAGCTGCCACCGGGTTTTTTGGCAGAAGCTCTTGAATTATCACAAGATCAGCCTGTGCCATGGGATAGTTTTAATACAAAAGAGGCTGAAAAAAAGTTAGAAGGATATCCTTTTTTTAAGAAAGTAAAAGTACGTAAAATCGAGCCCAATGCCGTTTTAGTGGATTACGTCCTGAGAATACCTATTGCCAAAGTAGCAGATCTGGTGAATTATGCCATCGATCAAGAGGGGGTTATATTTCCTTTAGAACCTTATTATAGTGCTAAAAGGCTTCCTTCCATTCGTTTTGGGCAGAAAGTGACGCAAAAAAAAGCACTGGAGGCCTTTTCTTTAATCGATGAGATAAAAACAGTCGAAACACCCCCGCGCATCTGGCTGATTGATATGACAGAGAGTGAGTCTAATAGGCTTGGAAAGAGGCAAATAGTGGCCCTCTTAGAAGAGCACTATGCTCATCATAATAGCATTCAAAAACAGCCTTTGCTCTTGCAGTTAGCAGCTGATGATCCAATAGAAGCTGTAGAGCGTTGGAAGAGAATGAGAGAGCTTCTAAAAAACAGAAGAATTGAATCCGAAGTGGTTGATAACAAAGTTGTTGTAATTGATCTGCGCCATTTGGGTAAAGCCTATATTCATTAGGCTGGATTAGGGTGGATTTTTATCACTATTTTTGTTAAAATTTTTCCATGACTTTTGCTAATTTAATCGATAATGTCAGAGAAACTAATAGCCATACGCGTTTTATTTTTTTAGAAGAAGAGCAGAAGTTTCAGCCTTCTTCGTTTTTTCCTTCTATGACACCCTCTTGTTTTCTTTCAGAAGCTATCAAAGAGGAAAATAGGAGAGTATGGCAAGTGGCAATAAAAATATTTGAAAAAGAATATGGAAGCCTACGTTTTAAAAGAATAAGCAGTCGCTTATTTTTAGATGAAAATGTTCTTATAAAAACGGGTATGCGCAGTTTGATGAATCATGATGTGCGCAGAATGATTTTAGCCACCCGGGAGTTATATAGCCAAGATTTAACCGATATATTTAGGGCTCTTAAAGCCTATCATCATTATCCAGAGGAAGCTGCAGCGCGTGTGGGATTTCTACCCGAGGGGCTTTTAGAAACACTTTCAAAGACCTTCGGAAAAGAAGCCTTTAAAAAAGAGCTTGATCAGGCGGATTCTGTAGAGAAATTGGCTACTACTACATGGAATATGCTTCATCAAAAAATCCGTAAGGAAAAGCCATTTCTCCGTTATTTAAAATGGGAAGATTCAGATGAGCGGCTTGCTACGGCAACAAGATCTTTTTTCTCGCGTCTAACTTATGACGTAGGGCTTCCTTTTTTTGGTATTCAGGGGCTCCAAGAAGCAGATGCCAGAGAGCGTTTACATCTTATCAACAAAGTGAATCCTAATGATACAGATGAATACAGTTATTTTTTATCTAAAGGTATGGCTTACAGAGAGCTATATCCTGGTTATTTAATTCCGGCTTCTCGTGATGAAAGTGGATTTCCTGGATATTACGAAGTCTATCAGAAGATAGTAACGGATCAGGGGATGGTGGCGTATGCCTTAAAAAGGGCTTCACCCTGGATGAGGCACTTACAACCCATCATACTCTTTAGGGGGACGTCTACTGCTATAGCAGGTCTTAATAGTCTAGAGTCCATGTTAACAGACGTTGAACCGGTTTTGGGTCAAAATGCTTACCTCTCAGGCCGTGAGAAGTTACAAAAGCTTTTCGAAGACAGAGCTTTTTTAAAAAGATCTGATAAGGAGATAAAAGTTATAGGACATAGCCTAGGGGGGTCTTTTGTACAGTTTTTAGCAGCGGATTTGGCAAGCGAAAAAATAACTTGTTCGGCGATCCATATTAGTTACTTTATTGCTAATGCCCCTGCAAGCTCACAGGAGACCGTTGCTCTTTTTGCTAAAAGTGTAAAAGGTTTTGGACGCCTTTCTTTTAAGGGGACGATCTTTAAAGCAGAAGATGATCCAGCAAATGATATAGGTGAAAAATTTATAGGCATCGATTGTCCGCTTGGAAGCAGGTCCTCCACTAAATATCTTTATGCACAAACCTCTTCGAAGGATCCTCACTGCGATCTGCTTCTCCTTAAAGATCCCAAATATGCTAAGCAATTGGATAATCTGAGTCAAATTACGGACCCTCGAATTCTTAACAAAGTCCTGGATAATACTCAAAATCCTATGCACCGCTTTATGGAGTTTTTCAGACGGTTTATTGCAAGGCCTATAATCTATCTTTTTATTTGGCCCATCCATCAGCTCTTTCTTCTCCTATTCGGCAGGAGAGTTGTGGAAGAGCGTATACCATTATCCTATAGCGCCCCTTTTACTAAATGGTGGGAATTCTCAAAATAGCCTATCAGAAAATCCACAATACAGTTTATTAGACCCATCTCCTATTTACAAGTATTCGAAGAGAGGGTGGTATAGGACCCAGCTTCAGCAAGAGCTTTTAGAGAAGGAAGCTCCACATAACGCAAGGAGCGATCACCTTGCTGCATTCCTTTAAGAAGAACAGCTATGCGCTGCTTGTTGCTACGGGCTAAGAGGGCTTTAGAAAAGCTTTGAAAAGCGGTGTAGCTAAGGTTTTCTGTAGCCTTAATACGTTTATTTCTCCACTCAAAATCACCATTGACTCGGAAAGCCATGAAAGCCAGTCTTTGAGCCTTTTCAATAGGGCTCTTTTCGGGGGCGTTAAGCTCTTCGAGATAGCTTTTTTTAAGTAGATCAAAGCGGCCTTCGTCTAGAGAAAATTGCTCTAGGAAGAGTTCGAAGCGGAAGAGAAGCTCATCTGGATCATAAGTCGTAGATTGGGCAAGAAAAACTTCGGAGAGAAGTCCTATGGGACAAGGGTTCATGTTTTTAACAATATAACCTGTTTGTTGGCGGGTACGCAGCTCGGAGAAGAAAGGCTCAGAAAGACCTCTGGTAAGAATCGAAAGAGCAGCATCTTTTTCGAGTGAGTAGCAGCCATCTTCTAGAATAAGGGCGGCGAAATTACCTAGCTGAGTAATATTTGACGAAACGCGCACAGGACCCTTTGAGACAACAAAGAAAGCTGGGTCGTAGAGGTCTGTTTGGGGAATCGTTTGAAGGATACTCTGTAGATTTGCAGAGAGCTGCATGGCATCTTCTTTTGTCATGTTACCAAAAAGAAAAGCTTCTAAGGAGATATTACTGAGAATTTTCTCCGCATGCTTTTCAAAGAGAGGGAGCGTGAGCTTATTCAAGATAGCAATTTTTTTCTCAATAGGAGTAGCTGATTTAGAGAGTATCTGTTTGATAATAGTCATGCCTTGGAGATAGGGAGGAGCAGCTAAAGCATTTTGATAGGTTTGGAGGAGATCACTTTTAATAGTCGCAAACTCTTGTGGAGAGAGGGATAGATTTTTAAGTGTGGAAGCCATTTGTTTAAGAAGTACCGGCATGCTATCGCTAAAGCCCGTTACTTTTAATAAAAAAGAACCCTCTTTTTCTTCTAGGGAGATATCAAAACCCACCTCTTGTGCCTGAAAAAGGGTAGGTTGCAATTTGTAATTAGCTGCTTGAATAATAAAATCGCGGAGCAGTCCGGCTTTTGATCCTACGCTCATTTTACGATGAGGTCTAAGATTGAGAATAGCAGCTGTGGTAGGTGTATTAAACTGATTATCGGCAAGCCAGTAACTGATGCATCCTTTTTCATCATAAATTTTTTGTGGTGAAGAGATGTTTGTGAGGCTATCAATCAGGGTAATATTTTTAGGAATATAAGGGTTGACGGGAGGGAGTGTTACAGACTCTAAGGAGCTTCGTTCTTTAGGGGGGCTAAAGGGCGTGATTTGATAATGCGAGCCAAACCAGCGTTCCGTTTTATCCTGTATTTTTTCAGGCGTAAGGAGAAGCACATAACTGTGTGCCATCGTCATAGTAGAGAGAAGTGCCTGCATTTTTTCTGGATTATAGTCGGTCAGAAGAATGTTATTTTGGGGGTAAGTGGTAATATCTTCATCTAATACGGCAGCCCCATCTTGCATAACAGTGTTGAAGATATCTTGAGGAAATTGATACGCATAGGAAAGTCTAGCTGCATCATTTACTTGTTTAAAATAGCCTTCGGGAATCCCTGAGCGCTGAAACTGCGCTAGTAAGGCGTAAAAAGAATCGATGATTTCAGCAGCATCTTTCTCTCCCGATTCTGTTAAGCTAATCTTTACGAGGAAAGAGAGGCGGTCATAGAGTTTGCCGTCCATAGCATCAAGACTTGTAACCAGGCCTTTTTCCTGCAAAGAGCGCAAAAAAGATAAAGCTGATTGATCCTGAAGGGCCTTTTCTAGTAACTGGATTTGATTATAGTACTTTTTATCTACATCAAAATAGAAGTAGAGGGCACGTGAATCTTGGATAGACTGGACTTTGATAATTTTATCTGTATAGGAGGGAAGGAGGGAATAGGGGATAGAGGGATGTTCTACCTTAACACTTTTAATGGCCGAGAAGTCCTCGATAACAGCTTTTTGGATGAGATCAATTGGTAGGGGCGAGTAGATCACAAGTGTCATCTCATTGGCACTATAATGCGTCTGCCACCAATCTTTTAGATCCTTAGTTGTGGTTGAAGAAAGCGTCTCTAAGCTGCCTACTGTAAATTTACTAGTAGGACTTTCAGGGGCATTTAAAGACTGAATAAGGCCAAGAACACGCCAGTCGTCGCTGCTAAGATAATTGCGATATTCTTGATCAACGGCGTGCATCTCTTTTTCCACGCCTTTTTGATTAAAGAGAGGCGCTATAAAAAATTGAGCAAATTGGTCGAGAGCTGTGAGAAAGGCGTCATTACTGATAGAGAACATATAAGCTGTGCGGTCATTATCTGTGAATGCGTTAGTCTCTCCTCCGTGCGTCTTGATGAAGTCCCAGTAAAGATTTTCATCTGGATATTTTTCTGTCCCCATAAAGAGCATATGCTCCAGAAAGTGGGCCAGGCCTGGAAATGCAGAGGGCTCATCAAGGCTTCCTGAGCCAACTGTCAAAGAGGCTCCTGATTTATCTAGGAGATGATCTGTAACAACAAGGACTTTTAGGCCATTTTCTAATTGAAACTTGGTTACAGCTCTTTGTTGTAGGGAAGGGGTGAGTATTTTAAGCTCATTTTGGTCTTTAATGATAGTAACAGTCTTGGAGGCAGCTGCAAGGGGCGCTGATTCTGTTTGACTGTCAACTGGATCAGCAGGCTTGGAGGGCTCGCTGAGGGCTTGTGGCTCAGTTTGGAATTCAACTGCAGCAGCGAGATTGGAAGGTGTTACGAGAGTCTCCGATTCTCTTTGGCCATCAACTGGAGTAAGGGCTTGCAGAGCTGTTGCCAAGAGAAAAAGAGGGGTGACAAATTTCATAGGTTCTCCAAATAATGATATTGGTCTACAACTTGAGCCCATACAGCCTTAGCGATATTAGCACGTCTTTCATGTTTGCAAGAGGCCTCGCCCCCCAGTTTTTCTAAAAAGCATTCGGGCCCAAAATAAAGATGAGCTTGGCTTTTTTGAATAGGGCGTTTTTCTCCAATTTGGAGCTCTACAGTTTCAGGTGGGGGTAGCATATCATAAGTCATTAAAGCAAAAGGAATAAAATGACAAGGAGTACCGCTTTTAAGAGCCATTAAGCGAAACATTTCCACACTGTCGGGCTCAAAAGAGGCTACCTGTAGTTCTCCTTCGGCATTACGGCGGTCACGGCCTCCACTTGGAGCTACATAGATGCACTTGCCACCCTCTTGAAGCAACTCGCTCATACGCCGCATCGTATTGGCGTTATGCTCTTGTTTTTGGGCTTTTGTAGCTAGGTCAATATCAATATAGCGTCTAGAATAGATGCAGAGGAGGTTGCAACCCATACTAAAAGGGATGGCAACGGGATCTGTAATGACTTTTTGTCCCGCCACAAAGATGAGTTTATCTACAATAGAGGGATGAGTCTTTTCCAGGAGGCAACCCATAATTTGAGGGTCCATCTCCGTTTGATGATTAGAGAGAAGAACAACGTTTTCTTTTTTTGCGAGAGCTTTTTCAATCAGCTCAAGAACATCGTTACCTATAACGCTCGAGCCTTCTGCTACAAGAGGTTTGACGAGATCTTGGCCAAACTGCCAGTAATCGAAGGGGGC
>CAIMEJ010000007.1 GCA_903839985.1 uncultured bacterium
AAAGATTTATTAGAAAAGATGCAGACCACTGAAGCTTTTAAGCTATAGTTTTTAATTAAATTTTTAGGGGTTTTTTCAAATGGCTCATTTTTTCATGATTCGTCACAAGGTCAAAAATTTTGCAGAGTGGACAGTTTTTTACAAAGAACATGAACCAAAGCGCTTGGAAGCGGGCCTTCGGGAGTTGTATCTATTACAAGGAACTAGCGAGAGCCCTCAGGAAGTAGTTATTCTTTTTGCTGCGGAAGACTTGCAAAAAGCAAAAGAGTTTACAGAGTCTAAAAGCCTTCAGGATTCGATGAAAAAATCAGGAGTCCTAGATACCCCTCATTTTTATTTTCTTAAAAAGTAATGGAAGATGCACAAAGAGCCTTTAAGCTTTCCTCCAAGTATTTGGAGGAAGGAAAAAAGCCTTCAAATATTTTACGGTAGGCAGCTGTGGATTATTGGATAACACGATTCTGTTTTCAAAAAGCCCTGGCCTTTGTTTATCTGGTGGGGTTTTTGATTGCTTTTTGGCAGTTCAAACCTCTGCTAGGAGAAAAAGGGCTTTTACCGGTTCCCTATTTTTTGCAAAGAGTGCGCTTTAAAGATACTCCTAGCCTCTTCTTTGCGTGTTCGAAGGACTGGTTTGTCAAAGGTGCAAGTATTCTAGGAATACTGCTGTCTTTAACAGCCCTCACAGGTCTTAGCGAGGGATATGGTCTATATGTGTCGATGGCCGTTTGGCTTGGAATGTGGGCTCTTTATCTGTCATTTGTTAATGTAGGACAGCTTTTTTATGGCTTTGGCTGGGAAATATTGCTTTTAGAAACAGGTTTTTTGGCCATCTTTTTGGGTTCTTCAGATAGAGAAGTTCCCGTTATTATTATATGGCTATTGAGACTTGTCCTCTTTCGTGTGATGCTCGGATCAGGGCTTATTAAGCTGCGGGCAGATAGATGCTGGAAGGACTTGACGAGCATGATCTATCATTATGAAACACAGCCGCTACCTGGTCCTTTAAGCACCTATTTTCATCGTTTACCCGTTATCGTTCATAAAAGCGCGGCGCTACTTACTTATTTTGTGGAGCTTGCCTTGCCTTTTGGGCTTTTTGGTCCAGCAATAGTGCGCACAGCAGCCGGGCTTATAACGGCTGGCTTTCAAGGTATGTTGATTTTAAGCGGAAATCTTTCTTGGCTCAATTATATTACACTGGTGCTTTGTGTCTCCTGTTTTGACGATCATTTTTTAAGAGGTTTTATCCCTTTAAAAGTACCAGTCGGCTTAGAGGCTGTACCCATGCTGCTGATTTATCCTCTAGTTGCTTATTTATTAGTTTTGAATATCCGGCCTTTTCGTAATCTTCTTTCTAAGAATCAGATGATGAATGCAAGCTTTGATCCCTGTCGTTTGGTAAATACGTATGGCGCATTTGGGAGTGTGACAAAAGTGCGTCGTGAAATTATTATAGAAGGGACAGAGGCTACAGAAATTACGCCAGACACTGTCTGGAAGGCTTACGAGTTTAAAGCTAAGCCTGGTGATGTAAAAAGGTGCTATCCACTCGTTTCCCCCTATAATTACAAACTAGATTGGCAAATATGGTTTGCAGCTATGACTAATTATCAAGCAGAGCCGTGGCTTATATCTTTTGTGGAAAAGCTCCTCCAAGGAGATAAGGCGTCTTTAGGATTGCTCAAGATGAATCCTTTCCCGGAAAAACCCCCTTATTTTATTAGAGGCCTTCTCTATGAATATCATTTTAGTGGTCCCGAAGAGAGAAAAGGAGGGATTTATTGGAAAAGGGAGCTGCTGGGAGACTATTTCCCGCCTTTTAATCTTCAATAATCTAATTTTTATTTTATAAATTAATAAATAGATATTTTTAATCTAATTTATATTAAACTCTTTCCCTAAAGAGGGAAAAATGTCACTTATTCAGGCTACAGAAAATTACTTCTCCATGTTTTATGAAGTAAGCTCAGCAAAGACTTCTCTTTTATGTAAAACAGGGGCTTTCTTAAAGATCTGTTCTCTTTTTACTGTAGTTATTCCCCTTGTTTTTGGAGTTATCTATCTAAGTTTAAAAGGCCGAGTCACCCAGGCACCACCATCTTCTGCCACAAAGGTTTTATCATTAACAATTCTCCATGGTGCAGTTACACCTCCAACCTTGTCATTGCCGACTTCTTCAGCAACAGAACTTATTCCCTTGCAAAGTATCGTAGAATCTCAAGAAGCTCTAGAAAAAGCTATTTCGTTGATAGAAAAAGAGCTTCCAGCATTAGATGAGTGTAATTGCTTCTGTAGGAGTAACAGATCTTTGCATGATGCCATTTATAGATATCATTTTTTTCTGAGAGCTTTATTAGGGGAAAGAAATCTTTTTCAGTCTATAGGTCCTTCTCAACTAAAGGAGCTTCAAGATGATATCAAAACTCGAGGGCTGAAATGGGAAGCAATAAAGTTAGCCATGCGTGAGGCCCAACAAGAAGTTATAAAAAATGCCCCTCATTTATTGACAAAACCCTTAACCTGGCTACATGGAACAAGTCAGGCGATGCTTCCAGGAGTCATTAACATGGTTCTTCCAGGAGAGAGGCCCTCTTTAAAGCCTACAGGCAAGCTTTTAGCTGAGGGGTTTGCTCCCCTAACAGGAGAGGTGGGCTTTGGGGTTGCTTCAAGAGGGGGTATTAATAACTCCGCCCTTTCTGGAGTAGATCCAACGTATTATGAAGGGGCCTTATCTTATGCGCTTGCACAAGAGAATGCTTTTGCAAGAGAGCTGGTTCTTAAAGACATTTTAGACATAAAAGCGGATGCCTTTTTGAGCCTTCCACTATTAAAAATCTTAGTCTTGCGTCTTTTTCTTACAGAAGGACCCGGAGAAGAAAAAGAACAGGTAATTAGCCATCTCCAATTATTAGCAAACGCCTATCTGCAACAGCCCCTCAAGAAAAATTGGCGAGAGGGCTTGAAGGTGCTAGGGCAAAAAGAAAGTGCCTTGATAAGAGGGCTTCCCCTTAGCTTTTTAATGAGGGGCTCTGTGGTTTTTCTAAAAATGGGTGAGCCAACTGTTGGTATTATTACAGAGATAAGAGATGAGAATGCTTTAGTTTATGTAGGCTCTTCTCACCCTCAATGGGCGCTGCTCTCTCAGCTTACAGAAGTGGATCTAGGCCATGTGCCCTCCTCTAGTAAGGTGGAACCGTCCAAGGAAACAGAAGAATTTTTTGCTCAGCAGATGATGACACCGCGTGAAAAATTAGAAGAATTAGTAGCCCTCTTAGAGAGTGACCGAAGACCCCAGCCTTTTATGATGACAATACGGTCTAAAGCTATGCTGAGAGAGCATGTTCCGCTTGTTTGGGGGAGCTACACGGCCTCTTGTTTTCGGAGGGCAGGTAGTGATATTAGGGGAGAGCTTGCCCTTAAAGGGGCTCAGGAACTGGGAAAAGATATCCAAGTTCTTTTCTGTCCTCAAAAAGATGTGATAAGAATAAGAAGCTGGTTAGAAGAAAAGCTTCAACCCTCGCGCATTCGAGTGGATGTTTTGAGTTTTGAAGCTTCTTATTATATTCTTGGTGCAACCGCTTTTGAAGTTACAGATGGCGGACTGCTTATGTATGATTCCCTAGAAGATTAAGTAAAAGAAAAAACAGCTTCAGAAACAATAGCGCTTAAAGGTTTACGCTCAGAAGGCGTTTCTTTAGAGCGGATATCCGAAGGCAGGTTTTCGATGTTACCAGGCTTGCCGATAGCGACCATTGCTTGAATAGAGAAAGTGTCGGGGATTTGGAGCTTGGCTTTGATAGCTGCATAGTCAAATCCTTGTATACCATGGGCAATAATATTTTTCAGCCTGGCTTCTAGGGCTAAGCTCATCCAAGCAGCACCTGTATCAAAGGGCGCTGTCATGGAAGGCTCATTATTATGTTCGAAGTTGTTCTTCGTAACGATAAGAACAAGGGTGTCTGCGTTTTTGGTCCACTGCTTGTTAAAATCTACAAGAGCGTTAAAGAAAGTGTCAAAGGCCGGCGTGCCCCTTTTGGCGAACACAAAGCGCCATGGCTGGTTATTATAAGAAGAAGGCGCCCATCTTGCCGCTTCGAAAAGGCTGAATAGCTCTTCATTGCTAAGACGTTCTTCGCTAAAGGCTCTAGACGAAACTCTTTCTAAAAAAAAACTATCAATAGGGTAGGTAGCTTGTCTCATTTAGTTCTCCATTTTTTATATTAAAGTATATTTTTAAAATTGCGGATACATTCTCTTCTTTCGAGTCTTTTTAAAAGAGGGAGGAGAGGGTAGTGCAGCTATTGAATCCTGTCCGATAAATTT
>CAIMEJ010000008.1 GCA_903839985.1 uncultured bacterium
ATTTGTTTATTTTCTGGTTTTTCTATTTGCGTTTCATCAAATACACCGATGATGCCTACGTACAGGGAAATCAAGTCTATATCACTCCTCTACATCCGGGATTTGTTACCTCTATCCATACAGACGACTCTTTTCTTGTCAAACAAGGGCAACTGCTTGTCTCTCTGGACAAAACAGATGCCAAAATCGCCCTAGAAAAAGCTGAAGAACTACTTGCTCAAACAGTACGACAAGTATGTGAGCTGTTTCATCAAGTCTTTGTTTATACAGCAGAGATTGATCTTAAAACTGCTGAATTAATCCGTGATAGCCAAGATTATTTGCATCGAAAGGGAGTCTTTCGTGAGCAAGGCGTTTCTATTGAAGATTATGAACATGCCATTGCTGCTATGCGCGCGCAATATGCAAGCCTTGAAATGTCGGGGGCTCTCTATCACAGAACACTTGCAGCCGTCCAAAACACTTCTATCTCGAATCATCCTCTTGTCATAGCAGCAGCAGATGAAGTGCGTGACAGCTGGGTACGTCTTTACCGATGCAATATCTATTCACCCGTCGACGGGCTGGCTGCACAAAGAACTATTCAGGTGGGCATGTGGGTTCCTGCAGGACAGCCTTTGATGAGTGTTATCCCTCTTGATCAAATCTGGGTCAATGCTAACTATAAAGAAACACAGCTCAAAGATATGCGTCTGGGCCAAAAAGTCCGTATTAGTGCAGATCTCTGGGGTATCGAACAGGTTTTTAATGGAACGATCGTGGGGCTACCAGGCGGTGCTGGTAACGCATTTTCTCTCCTACCTCCTCAAAACTTATCTGGCAACTGGATTAAGATCGTACAGCGACTTCCTGTGCGCGTCGCTCTTGATCCCAAAGAGGTAAAAGAGCACCCTCTACGACTTGGTCTTACCTGCAGAGCCTTTGTTGATGTAAGTGATACAAGTGGTAAAATAGTACCTCTTACGACTGCTGGATCCCCTCTTTATCAAACTCCTATTTTCAAAAAAGAGGAAAAAGGTGACCGTAATCTCATCGCCTCTATTATTGCTAAAAACACAGACCCAGCTTTAGCCCAATATGCCCATAAAGAGCTCAACCTCCCTCCTGTGACAATTAGCCTGCCTTCTCTTTTAGAAGAGGCTTTTAGGCAGGATAAGATCCTTGAAGAGGCTGTTATCCCCCATGAAGGCTGAAACCTCGACCTTTTTTTTATTCAACCTTTTCATGGCTCTTGCTTTAGCTATTTTGTATAATACCGTCACTAATATGGCCGGGATCTATATATCTTCTGATCTTGGTGGCAGCACCCAAATTTCTGTCTATCCCATGGTTTTTTTCGGTCTTGGCAATGTTCTTACATTACCTCTTACGCAGCTGCTCGCAGACCGCATTGGAGCCATCAAACTTCTAGTCTACGGCCTCCTTTTCTATACGCTGTTCTCTTTCTTATGCTCTCTAGCTCCGACTTTTGTTATCTTCAATATCTTTCGCTTCGGCCTTGGCCTTTCTTCGGGAGTTTTTTTTGTCTTATGTAGAAGAATTCTCTTAGTATTTAGTACACCGGAGAAAGCTGAAAAGCTCTCTTTTCTGATGGCCCTCTCTTATGCTGTCTTGCCTGTAATAGGGGCAAGCTTCGGTGCTTGGCTAGCCTACGAATCCTTTTGGCGCTGGATTTTTCATGTAAATACTCTTATTTCCCTTCCTTTAGCTGCCTATTTCTGGATCTTTTTTAGACATACAGATGAAAAAATTCCCCACCCTTTTACGGATAAAATAGGTTATTTTTTCTTTACGCTAGGAATAGGCTCCATCGTCACAGCACTTACAGTAGCACAAGAACTCGACTGGCTGCGCTCACCTACCTTTGTTATCTTGATGCTCATCGGACTCCCCTCCTTCTTTTTTTTTATTCTTTGGGAGCTTAAGCATCCAAACCCCTTGATAAATCTTAAACTCTTAAAAAATCCCATCCTCGCCTTCTCTCTATTAAATCTGGCTGTCCTCTTCTCTTCTTACTTTGGCATGATTATTTTAATAACCCTCTGGCTCAATATCTATGTCAATTATACACCTCTATGGATTGCTCTTCTTATTGGCATTATGGCCATTGCGGGTGTAGTAGCCTATTTTGTAAAAAAATTTTTCTTAAATAATTTTGATGCCCGGCATACGCTAGCTTTCGCTATTTTATGCTTTGCCCTTTCCTGCTACTACTCTACTTATTTTAATATTGAAACGGATTTTTTTCATTTAGCCGTAGCTAGGTTCCTCTCAGGCCTGGGCCTTGTACTCTTCCTCTTTCCTCTTCTGCAGCTCTCTTTGCTCAGCCATCCCAGTGAAAAGTCCCATGAAATCTTTGGCCTCTTTCAATTAACACGTGCTCTTTTTAGTAGCCTCGGCGCAGGTCTCTATGTCATTTTGTGGCAAAGACGCCAAGAATTTTTCCATGAGCGGTTAGGAGAGGGCCTTAATGTCTATTCCCAGCTTACCTCCAACTACTTCCAGCGAGCCGTAGAAAGATTTAATCTGACAGCCGGCCAGGCCACCGGCCAACTAGACGTTTTTCTTAATCAGCAATCTACATCCCTTGCCCTCAACGATGTCTTTGGATGTATGGGATATATACTCTTAGGCCTTCTGGCCCTTCTTTTGCTGAGCTTTACTATGAAAAAAATAAATTCGCCTGTAGAACATTAAAAACAAGAGAGTCGTTGTGGTTACAAAAAACTCTATTAAGCTATAAAAGCGACCTACATCTGGAAAATTTTAAGTAATCGGCTTAAGTCTTTATCATTATCTTTGGAGGGCTTTTCAGCTTTTTTTATAGCCTGTTTTTTATAAAGAGCCTCTAAAAAATCAGGAACACTTTTAACAGAAGCTCCCAGCTGCCTGCACTGCAATCCAAGGGGCTTATCCGAAGTGATAACTGTATGATCTCCAGGCTTTTTAATCCACGAAAGCTCCTCTAAAATGTAGCTGTCTGCGGACTGCCCTTTTGCTGTATAGACTATTTCTAAAGGCCCCTTATGCGTTCTCTCAGACCTATCACCACCACCTCCATCAAATACGACTGTCAAGGAGAGCTTTACCCCTAATAAGGAGTTAATGACCTCCTCACGGCTCTTTTCAAAAGAGAGTTTTTGCTGAGGAAGTCGAAAGAGAAGATTATAGCCATCAATAAAATAGTGCATATTAATATGTATTAACCTGGGTTGTAGTCTTTAACTATACCCTTATCTTAGCTTGGAGTAAAGTAGTCGTAGTGCCTTGCAGAAGCAATCAGATATATCGTAGGGACCTCAGCTGAAGAGACACCCAAAGCCGCTAACTTACTGGCATTTGGCCGAGCAACTGGAAGACCCGTATCTTTGACATCGGTGACATCCTTGCCTTTTTGCTCTAATACTTTAACATTCATACCAAAACGCTCGGCAAAAGCTTGAATTTCAATCTCACCACCCCAAAAGCGGTCTTCTCTTACATTTGCGATATAGCTCTCTGGAGAAATGCCTTTTTTCAGAGCTGCTATCTCTTTATCTATGGCTGCTGCCCCCGTTTTGTCAATAAAGCCTTCCGCAAACATGTACTTCTTATTAGCTTCCATCTCCTCAATTTTTCGCTCATTGACCCCTAGAGTAGCCCCAGCTAAATAGGCCCCTATATGTGCTGGATTTTCTTCGAGCATGCTAGCCATTGTATCAGCAACGGCATTTCGAATCATTTCACCTGTAATACGCTCAGCTAAAAATTCTTTATCTCTTAAATAAGGTTGATACATTTCTAAACCTAAAGTAAGAGCACTGAAAAGACAATTCCCATCATCTGGCACATTTTGACGCGTACCTGAAATAGGTGATGGCCCTTTGACAGTAATAGAGGAAAGGGGGCTTGAGGAATCTGCTGAACTACTGGATGAAGAGGCCGCTATGCTACTGGACGAAGAGCCTCCTCCTAAAGAGCGAAGCGCTGCTGCTGCAACTAAATTAGAGCCTCCAGCACCGCCACTCGCAGGGCCTACTACTACTACGGCTCGGGCACCAAGACTTCCTTTGACAGGACCTGCAGGAAGTGATGAACCTGAAGTATTTGGTTGTAAAGGACCTAAAGGGCCTGCTGTACTCATATACATACCGTAAATAAGGGTTTATGCTTCTATACTCCTATTTATCTGAATAGCTTATTTTAAAAAAGTTAATATTTTAATTAGTATAAATATTTATTTTAATCAGAAAGGATTTGAACCGGCCACCCCTTATTCACCCTTTCTTTTATATTTTCATACTCTTCAGCAAGAGAGCTGTCTAGGCTTGTAAGCCGTACACAGTTTTCCCCTACTAAAATCCATGGATCGATTCCCCTAAAGCGACTTTTTATAATAAAATCTGCATTAGAAAAATCCCCTATAGAAATATAGGTATGGCTATCTAATATTCTTTTCATTTGATAGGCGATAAAAGGGTCCGTACTCTGCATTAATTTATCCCAAATAGGTTGATCAGTCCCGAAGTGAAGCTCCTCAAAGGAAATGAGTTTTATCTCTATGCCTTTTAAAATAGCATCAGCAAACCACCTAGAAAGAACGTAATTAGTGGGACTCCCCCAACAGTCCTGAGTCATAAAAAGCGAAGAGCGTGTTAATTTTTTCATCAGGTCTGGTAATTGACTGACCCAGCGACCTTGAATAAATTGTAAATCCTGAAAAATGGATATAGCCTCTTCACGTGTTATAAATCCTTGATAGTATGCACCCTGTATATTGTAATCAATACGGTCGGCACAAAGATTAGGCAAGGAGTTTTCAAGAGCTGGAAAAAGATCTTCTTCCGGAATAATTTGATCTATCTGGAAGCCATACTTCTCTAAGATAGCGCCTAAACCGGTTTTTTCTATACAAAGAGCATGAATGGTACCCTGATAATCGCCATCTTGGTTCTCTTTTCCAAAAATCCAATCCCCTACATGTGAAAAAGCTGTATGAGACACATCATGTAAAAGCCCTGCGATCTGCTCCTCCATCGAAGCCCCCTTTAATCTTAAAAGAGCAAACACGCCCAGAGAATGGTCGTAGCGATTATACTCCTCTTTATGTGTCGTATAATAGGCAACACCATACTGGTGTACAAGCTTAAGTCTTTGAAAGCTAGGCGCATCTATTAATTCGAGTAAAACAGGTTCCTCTACTTCTACCGGCCCGTAAAATGTCTCAATCGGACGCCCATATAAAATCGCGGGCAGCCATAAGAGCGCTATTAATAGGGGTCTTAAACACCCCTTATTCAAGAAGTATGTAGCTTTATAGATCTGTTTCCGCATCTTTTTCTCCAATTTAGAGAAAAAAATGCCCTAGTTTTTTAATTTATACAAGAGTAATTGATCTTTTAAGGCCTTTTAAGGCCTTTTAAGCACATCTAAAAATATAGATATTATATTTTACCGAGCAACCACAAAATAAGTATAATAATCAAAATAGTTCCCAAAATGCTACTGGGTCCATAACCCCATGCTAAACTATGTGGCCATAAGGGAATAGCTCCTATAAGCATCAGGATCAAAATCACAATTATTACGGTACGCAGCATAAGACTCCCAAAAAACGGATCTTAGAAAAAATTCCTATTATATTCATATAGCAAAATGCGCTTCCTTATTTTTTTAAAAAAGCCTGCTAAGAACTGAAAATAGTATTGACTTTTAATTCTTAGGAGAAAATCTTGTCCCTAATACCAAAAGGAGCCTAATGCAAAAAAAATTACAAAAACAAGTCTATTCTTAGCACTTGCATCGACGCTAAGTGCCGGAGCACTTAATGCATTACCTAACGCAGAGTCTTACCAGAAACCTATCTGTAGTTATCAACAGAGATGCTGTGATGATAATTTAATATGGGATTTAGGCCTTACACTAGGCTACGCCAATGTAGAACCAGGAACAAACGAAGGCCTTATTGATTCAGTGCTTCTTTCGCCCCTTATTAATCAGCTTTTGAATACACAAAATCAATCGGGTGGGTTTGGCTTCCGTGTTTTCGGAAATGGTCTTGCACCTATTAACTCATGGGCTTCTATAGGAGCCGAATTAGGATTTTCTTATTACCCTCAGACTACTCAAAACCAAAATTTAAATCTTAGTGGCTTGAGCGCCACTTTTGGAGGGTCACTACAACGTAACATAAAAACGACAGCCTACGGTACAGATTTGCTCCTAGATCTAGCCTTTCAGCCTTGGTGCTCCTCTTTAGTTTTTTCTGTAAAACCGGGCTTTCAATTTGCCTATCAAGCAAATAAGACAAATCTTGGCCTCAACATTACTACAGTTGATTCAACGACTGGAGTTCCTACGACCCTAGCCTATTCTACGAATGCTAATTATAAAAATACTGCTTTTCTACCCCAAATCATTCTTAGTATGGATGTGAAGGGTCTTATTGATCTCTGCTGGAAAAAAAATTGGCTAAGCATGGTAGGTATTACTTACCAGCACGTTTTTGGAAATGACGATACTACTGTAGATAAACGTATTGCAAGTCGTAATATGATTGGACTTGATTTAGGTATCTTCTTTTAATAATTAAGATAGATCATCTTCCGCTGTTTTTAATTGCGGCCATGCTCTATGTATGGCCGCTTTTATTTAGGCTTATGAGTTAATTAAGATTTATCATTCCGTGCTTTTAGTCTGCTATAAGGCACTATCTCCTGGTAAGTAATTCTGTTTTTTCAGTAAAAAGGTGTTATGAATCAAAATCCATCACCTATCCTTGTTTTGTTTCGGCAAGACCTCAGAATAACAGATAATCCCGCCCTCTTTCATGCATGTAAGACATCCAGGCCTATTATCCCCCTTTATATTTTAGATGATAAGAGCCCAGGAAAATGGAAAATGGGTGCGGCGAGTAAATCTTGGTTGCATTATTCCCTTAAATCTCTGGAGGAAAGTTTAGTAGAAAGAGGTTCTCAGCTTTTTCTCTATAAGGGTGATACCCTAGAAATTCTCCAGCATCTAATAGAAAAATATAAAGCTACGGCTATCTATTGGAATCATGGCTACGAGCCTTATTGGAAAAAGATAGAAAAAAAGTTTAAGAATCTTCTGCCCTCTTCTGAGGGATTTAAAGGATCACTGCTTTTTGAGCCTACAGAAATTGTCAATAAACAAGCAGAACCCTTCAAGGTTTTTACACCCTTTTGGAGAAGATGCTTAGAGGTTTTAGAAATAGAGCCTCCCTTACCAGCCCCTCCAACTATTTCCACAAAAACTATTCCTACAGAATCACTGAGCTCTTGGAAACTTCCCTCCTCTTATCCTGAATGCCTTGAATCCTCCGGTATAGGAGAGAAAGCTGCTCATGCCAAGTTACAGTATTTTCTTCGCCATGCAATGGCTACCTATGCTGAGGATAGGGACTTCCCTTCCCTAGAATGTACTTCTAAACTCTCTCCTCATCTTCATTTTGGTGAAATTAGCCCGCGCCAAGTGGTTTATGCAGCACAAAAAAATGCTAAATTTTTAAGTGAAGTGGGCTGGCGTGAATTTTCCTATTACCAGCTCTCTCATTTTCCCGATCTTCCCGAGAAATCCTGGCGACCAGAATTCGTCCATTTTCCATGGAAGAATAATGCCCACTTTTTAGAAAAATGGCAGCAAGGACAAACGGGTTATCCGATCGTAGATGCAGGTATGCGTGAGCTAAAGAAAACAGGCATTATGCATAACAGGGTACGGATGATTGCTGCTTCTTTCCTCATAAAAGATCTTTTCATCCCTTGGCAAACAGGTGCCGATTGGTTTTGGCAGACACTAGTCGATGCAGACCTGGCAAGTAATTCCTCTAGTTGGCAGTGGGTAGCTGGATGCGGCTTTGATGCAGCACCTTTCTTTCGCGTATTTAATCCTATTTTACAAAGTAAGAAATTTGATCCAGAGGGGCTTTACATCAAACAATTTGTTCCGGAGCTTGCACACCTTTCTAAGACTTTTATTCATGAACCTTGGGATAAAGCTCCGGACTATCCTAAGCCGCTTGTTAATCATGAAGAAGCGCGTAAAAAAGCTTTGGAATCTTTTAAAATGCTCCGAACAGGCCCTCTATGAAAATTTTATTAACAGGTGCAAACGGCTATATTGGCACGCGCTTATTACCTCTACTTTTAGAAAAAGGCCATGAAGTATATGCCCTTCTCCGAAATGAAAAACAGATTCCGATTCCCTCTAAGTTTGATGGGAAATTACACATCATTCAAGCAGATCTTTTAAATAAAGACTCCTTAGAAAAGGTACCAGATGACATAGATATAGCCTACTATCTTGTGCACTCTATGAGTACTGCTTCTCATGATTTTGGTGATCTTGAATCCCTTTCAGCTATAAATTTTCGAGACCGACTAGCTGCTACAAAAGCACATCAAATCATCTATCTAAGTGGTATTGTCAATGATGATGACCTTTCCCATCATCTAGCTTCTCGTAAAAATGTGGAAGTTCTGCTTCGTCAGGGGAAAGTCCCCGTTACAACACTCATGGCCGGAATTATTATAGGGTCAGGAAGCGCATCTTTTGAAATTATCCGGGATCTTACAGAAAAACTTCCTTTAATGATTGCTCCCAAGTGGACGAGTAATCTGACGCAACCTATTGCTATTTTAGATGTCCTTGATTATCTAGTTCTTGTGATAGACCATCCAGACTGCATTAATAAACGCTTCGAGATAGGTGGCCCCAGTGTTCTGAGTTATAAGGAACTTCTTCTTGATTTTGCACGCATTAGAGGCCTCAAGCGCTTTATTATTTCGGTCCCTTTATTAACACCTAAGCTCTCTTCTTACTGGCTCTATTTTATTACATCAGCCAGCTTTCCTCTGGCTAAATCTCTGATCGAAAGCCTTAAAAATAACGCTATTTGTAAAGAAACAAGCATCCAAAAAGTCTTTCCGAAAGTACTTCTTTCTTTTGAGGAAGCTGTTAAACGCGCTTTTCATCACCTACAAGAAGATGATTTTCCCTCTACATGGAAAGAGACCGGTTCCGATCTCTATGTCCAAGTACCCCATTTTGGGACATTATTTACTAGAGAGGTCATTGCCTTTAGCCAAAATGCCGAGAGTGTCAAAAAGGCCATCTGGTCGATAGAAAAATATAGCGGATCCCTTTATATCAGTAGCCCTTGGAAAAGAGCCGATTCTATAGATAAAGAGAATAAGAACCCTCCTCTGCCATTAAAAATGGGTGATCACTTTGATTTTTGGCATGTTTTGGTAGCAGATAGTGCACACGATCGCCTTATTATTTATAGAGATAAAAAGCTTCCTGGAGAAGCGTGGTTCGAATTTAAAATCATAGGCCAGACATTCTATCAAACAGCCACCTTTAGGCCCCATGGCCTTCTCGGAAGGCTCTATTGGTACGGACTCTATCCTTTCCATTACTTTATCTTTCGCAAGGTGGCAAGGCTGTTAACCTCGACGAAGAATGTTGAATGAGTATTCCTCCCCTCTCCTTTTGGCAACAAAATATACCCTATTTACTGACCTATTATAAGACATCTTTAGGTGGACTAACGGGGGTAGAGGCTGCTAGGCGGCTCCGGGAAGAGGGTCCTAACTCTTTTCATCCACCTAAAAAAAATAGGCTCCTTTTACAATTTCTGGGAAAGTTTACTAATCCCCTTGTTATCATTTTACTAACAGCCAGTAGCATATCAGCTCTCACTGGTGAAATAACCAGTTTTGTCATCATCTCTCTTATCATCCTGATGAGTGTGATACTTGATTTTATACAGGAATATAAAGCAGGAAAGGCTGCTGAAAAACTGCGCCAATTGGTAACGGTACACGTAAAGGCCCTTCGAGACGGCAAAAACCAAGAAGTCCCCCTTGCCTCCCTTGTTCCAGGAGATATTGTTCTTTTGGCTGCAGGAGACCTTGTACCAGGAGATGGGTGCCTCATTGCAGCTAAGGACTTTTTTGTGAATCAAGGCCTCCTTACAGGAGAGGCTTTTCCTGTTGAAAAAAAAGCGGGTGAGCTACCTCAGGAAGCGGAAATTTTAGCTGCTAGCAACACCCTTCTTCGTGGAAGTTCTGTTATCAGTGGTACAGCCACGGTTTTGATCTGTCGTACAGGAGGCCATACTGTTCTAGGAGATATTTCCGACAGCCTTACACAAAAACCTCCTCCTAGCTCTTTTGAAAAAGGAACGCGCAACTTTGGCCTTCTTATCATGCGCCTCACACTCTTTCTCGTTCTCTTCGTTCTACTTGTAAATGTTTTTTTTCATAGACCTTGGTTGGAATCTTTTATTTTTGCAGTAGCCCTTGCTGTAGGTTTGACACCGGAACTCCTTCCTATGATTGTTTCTGTAACTCTTTCTAAAGGCGCTCAGCGCATGGCACGTAAACGTGTTATTGTAAAACAGCTCTCCTCCATTCAAAATTTGGGAAGCATGGATGTACTTTGTACAGATAAAACAGGCACCCTAACAGAAGGCTGCATTCGCTTAGAGAGACATGTTGATCCAATTGGTCAAGTAAGTAGCCGTGTTTTAGAGCTGGCTTATATAAATAGCTTTTTTGAAATGGGCCTGAAAAGCCCCTTAGATGACGCCATCTTGGAACATAAAGAAATCGATGTTACCAGCTGGCATAAAATGGATGAGGTGCCTTTTGATTTCGAGCGTCGCCGGATCTCTGTCCTGGTTGATAACGGGCAAAAAAGAATGCTGGTTGTAAAAGGCGCTCCGGAAGACCTCCTTCGGCTTTGTACGCATTATGAAGCAGATAAGACAACAGAGCCTTTAGATGACGCCTCTCGATTTAAGATAAACACCCTTTTCGAATCACTAGGTAGAGAGGGCTTTCGTGTTCTTGCAATCGGCTGGAAAGACGTACATGCAGAGCATTCCCATGCCGTTATAAGTGATGAAACACAACTTGTATTTTCAGGATTTGCAGCTTTTTTTGACCCTCCTAAAGAAAGTGCTAAAAAAGCCTTAACAGATTTAAGTGCTAGCGGTGTCGCTGTAAAAATTGTTACGGGCGATAATGAACTTGTCACAGAACATATTTGTAATGAACTGGGACTTGTAATTACGGGTATATTGACGGGCAGAGATATTGTAAAAATGGATGAAGAGGCCCTTGCTGCGAAAGTAGAAACTATCAATCTTTTTTGCCGTGTTACCCCTGCCCAGAAAAACCGTATTATCATGGCCTTAAAAAACCATGGACATACCGTAGGATATATGGGAGATGGCATTAATGATGCACCCTCTCTTCATTCAGCTGATATAGGCATTTCCGTAGATAGTGCCGTTGATGTGGCTAAAGATGCTGCAGAAATGATTCTTTTAGATCATGATCTGAGCGCTCTTCAGGGAGGTATATTAGAGGGACGTCGTACTTTTGCCAATATTATGAAGTATATCATTATGGGAACCAGCTCTAATTTTGGAAATATGTTCAGCATGGCAGGTGGCTTTTTATTTCTCCCTTTTCTCCCTATGCTACCGACACAAATTTTACTAAATAACATGCTCTATGATATATCTG
>CAIMEJ010000009.1 GCA_903839985.1 uncultured bacterium
AATACCTAAATTTTTCTTTAAAAAATCTCTTGTTTTAGGGCCTCTAACAGATCGAATATCCAGATTTTTAAAAAGGTAGCGATCAAGGGAAAATCCATCGGATTTAACTCCGCTTCCCCATACAACATCCCCCTCTCTTGCCATGGTCATAATAGAGCCAATAGCTAAAAGTTTATGCTGATCTATCTCGGATTTAAGCGTAATTGCATTAATTTCATGCCCTACAATCCTTTCCGTCAATTTGAGCGATAAATGGTCCCCAAAATTAACAAAATCCTTACTCTTCCAATAATAAAGGGGTATGCCTGGCTCCAGGGCTCCACAATAAAGGGAGCAGAGGAGCATTCTAAAAATCCATTTCCACATAATAGCGCAAGATAATCTACTAAGGAGTCACAAGAAATCAATGCTTTTCTAAAAGACTCCTTGAAAAGAATAAACCTTAGAGGATAGAATGCTTGCAAAACAGGGGACATAACTATGGCCAAAAAACGCGAAATCATTAAAATGAAAAGTACTGAAAGCAGTCAAATGTACAGTACAACAAAAAACCCTAAGACCACAACAGGCCGTCTAGAGCTTAAAAAATATGATAAGTCTCTACGCCGTCATGTGATCTTTAAAGAGGCAAAATAAAGATCCTTGCGCTTTGAATTTTCAGTGGCAGCGCGTTATTTGCTGCCACGCAAAGGCCACCTCTCCCAATCTATCATCTCCCTTCTATCCGTCTTTGTTATTTCTCTAATAGTCTGGCTTGTTTTAATCTTTCTCTCTGTTACTGAGGGACTTGAGAAAGGCTGGATCAATAAAATCACAGCTGTCAGCGCCCCACTTCGACTTACACCTAAAGAAGCTTACTTCGATTCTTATTACTATCAAATCGATGCCTTTAGTAGCGCTTCTGACTACCGCCTTAAGTCTATCAAGGAAAAATTAGTCTCCACAATAGACGACCCTTATGATGAAGATTTAGATGGTATTCTCCCCTCTTATTTACCGAGCTCAGATAAAAGAGATATAATTAAAGAAACTTTTGGTATTTTAGAGAGTCATGGACAAGCCGTTCCCTTTGAAGTAGCCTCCTCTGAGCTCCACATCCATCTGGTTCGTGATAAAGGCGAAAACTTTTTAAATCAACTCTCCTATTTAACAGCTCTTGAAGAAACCGGATCCTCTTTTGCTTCTATCGTTCAAAAAATCGATGATGCAGATTGCAAAAACTGGGAGGCTATTGCCAAAAGACAGGCAGACCCAAGTTCTCTTTTATTAGCACTATCTTCTTCAGAAAATCAATTTATCAAAGAGCCCGTACAGCCCCCCTCCCTCTGGGCTTATACTGTGAATGACAAAACATTTTTACCCCAAGATCCTCTAGGACGCGAACCGCTTCTGCTCGCTAAAGGTTTTCGTGATAATGGCCTTTGTATAGGTGACAACGTCAATATCGCTTTTTATGGATCTACCTTTAGTGGCCCTCAGGAAATGGTGAAAAAGGGCTATGTAGCCGGCTTCTATGATCCAGGTATTATGCCACTAGGCGGACGCCTTGTCATGGCCAGACCCTCTCTTGTAACAGAAATTCGTGCAGCTAGCCAAACAGAGCGCTGGCCTCAGGGTAGCGGTATCTTTCTTTACATGCAGGATCCTCTTGGAGCCCCTGCTGTAAAAGAATTAATTACTCAAAAACTCCAGGAAGCAGCCCTTGATTCTTACTGGACT
>CAIMEJ010000010.1 GCA_903839985.1 uncultured bacterium
GCTTTAAATAATTTTAATTACAAATTTTTACTATTTTAAATATTTTTAATACTTATTCTCAAAATACCATAAATAAAAGATTTGTCAATATTTAATTTGATTTAGTTAATTATTAATTAATTTTAACTATATTATTGCTCAAATTAGATGATTATTTTAAATTCTCTTCCATGATGAAAAGAATTCTTCTGGCTACCCTACTTCTCCTTTCACCCAAACTTCAAGCCCATGTAGATACAAAAAACCTTTTTGTAATCCCAGCTGCTGAGGCCAAAGAAATGCTTCACATCTATGGCATTAAAGAAGATGAGCTTCTATTAAGCCTTCTGCCCCTTACCCAGCCTTTGGCTCGCGCGCCCATTTCTCATGAAAAAGTGGGAGCTGCAGTGATGGGCAAAAGTGGTACTATCTACTTAGGTGTAAACTTAGAATTTCCAGGCGTGCCCCTTCATGAATCGGTCCATGCGGAGCAATTTGCCATTGCCAACGCCCGCCGATATGGGGAAACAGAGATTACGACTATAGCTATTTCAGCAGCACCTTGCGGACATTGCAGGCAATTCATGCAGGAAATAGAACAAAGTGGAAAAATACGTGTAGTTACCGCCTCCTTTAACAAACCCCTGGACAAGCTTCTCCCTCATGCAGGAAACACCCAGAATAGAGATGCCCATACCCATCTTTTAACACCTTCTCCTCCCCACATGTCTCTGATGATTTATTCTTTGGATAATGAGGCCCGTGAAGCCTACCTAGCCTCTTACGCCCCTTATAGTAAATGCCCATCAGGAGTTGCTATTCAGGTAAAAAGTGGACAGATTTATAGAGGGGCCTATCTTGAAAATAGGGCTTTCAATCCAAGCCTGTCCCCTCTTCAAGCAGCGCTCATTGCCCTTATCGCAGATATGAGTGATTATGCAGAGATTCTGTCTGTTCTTCTCGTAGAAAAGCCAAATGCCCTTATTAGCCACGAGGCTACAACCCGTGCAATCCTAAAAAATATAGCACCCCAGGCTCATTTTAGTAAGATTTTGCAAAAACAGCATCCAGAGTAGCTGGCTTACCTGTTAAAATACAGTAGCCAGAGGTTCCTGTCTGCTCTAAAGGCAGGCAGCGGATACTGACTTTTAAATCATCTAGCATCTTCTCCGTTGCAGGATCTCCACACCATTTAGCCAGAACAAACCCCTCTTCTTTGGCAAAAAAGGCTTTAAATTCTTCAAAATTGCTTAAATTCTTTTTAATATGAGCATCACGATAGGCTAGCGCTTGATCATAGTAATTTTTTTGGATAGCGTGTAAAAGTTTCACAGATTCTGCACCTACTAGGTCCATAGCGCAGGTAACCTTCTCTTTATGGGGGCCGTCTCTGCGCGTTATAAGCATCGTCTTGGCATCCATATCACGAGGCCCCACTTCTATACGTAAGGGCACACCTTTTTTAATCCATTCCCAATTCTTTTCCCCACCTCTTTTATCGCGCTTGTCTATAAGAATAGATAGAGGCTCTCCATAAAAAGACTCTTTACGTAACTTCTCTGCGATTTCTTCTGCATAAGCAAAAACGGCCTCTTCCAGCTCTGGCTTGGGAACAACTGGAATAATGACTATTTGAGCAGAAGCAATTCTCGGAGGAAGTCTAAGGCCATCATCATCACCATGGCACATAATCATAGCACCGATAAGCCTTGTTGTTATACCCCAAGAGGTCGTGTAGACATGTTCTAGAACCCCTTCTTTGCTTGTAAAACGAATCCCCGACCCTTTAGCAAAGTTCTGTCCAAGATAGTGGGATGTGCACGTTTGCAGAGCTTTATAGTCTTGCATCATGGCTTCTAAAGTATAGGTATCCACAGCACCCGGAAAACGCTCCCCCGGCGATTTCTCACCGGCAATAACAGGAATAGCCATCACATTTTCCACAAAATCTTGATAGACTCCGAGCATTTTTCTCGTCTCTTCGATAGCTTCTTTAGCTGTAGCATGCGCTGTGTGCCCCTCCTGCCAGAGGAACTCTGTTGTACGCAGAAAGATACGCGGCCTCATCTCCCAACGCACAACGTTGGCCCACTGATTTATCAGAAGAGGCAGATCTCGGTAAGACTCTATCCATCTGGAAAAGGCTTCACCGATAATTGTTTCAGAAGTTGGCCTTACAACAAGAGGCTCTTCGAGCTCACCTGCTGGCACAAGGCGACCTTCTTTCATCTCTAAACGGTGATGCGTTACAACAGCGCACTCTTTAGCAAAGCCCTCCACATGGGCCGCTTCCTTTTGCAAATAACTTAAGGGAATGAAAAGAGGGAAATAGGCATTTTGGTGCCCTGTTTCTTTAATTCTGCGATCAAGGAAACGTTGCATATTTTCCCAGAGACTAAAACCCCAAGGCTTGATAACCATGCAGCCACGAACGGGTGAATTTTCAGCCATATCGGCATGTTTAATTACTTGCTGAAACCACTCTGGATAATCTTGGGCGCGCGTTGGTGTAATAGCTGTTGTCATGTTTCCTCTAAAATTACAGAAAAAAGAATATCCTTTTGATAGAATATCTGCAAATCGCTATCTTCTTAAATCGAAGTTTTGGGTGGATTTTACTTGGTAAAAGATGATTTGTAACTAACTATTTACGTAGAATTTCCTCAAATGCAAAATAGAGATTATTATGATGAAATACAACTTACCACGGCAAGTTAGTCGGCTAGATCTTAAACCCATTATTGAAAGAGAAATCAAAAAGCAAGAAATTGCCGTTATGACTCTCACCAAAAAACAGCAGGAAGAGCTTAACACTATCGTCGAAGTGATCGAAGCTAAGGGCCTACCAGAGTATCTTATTCGTCGAAAATTACCTCATAACCTCGGTCATGGAATTTTTTTACATCCAGGTAAAGACCCCCTGCCTCGTGGACGCTTAATCGTCCCTTATTCAGGAGAGAAAGAAATTGTTCCAGCTGAGTATGAAGGGGGGCATTATGCCTTCACTCCCTTAGAAAAGATCTATTTGAGCCGTGAAGAGCAGGCTTTTTTAGATCCTACAATCGCCTACAAAGCCAGACGCTCGTACACTCTTAAAGTTGATGCCCTCCAAAGAGGCAATTTTGCTCGCTTTGTTAACCATTCGAGCACCCCCAATATAGAAGCACGTCTATGCCGCGTTCCTAAAAATAGTTTTGGCTTAAGGGCCTCTCCTATAGAAGTAATCTATTTTGTTTCTAAACGGATCCTTCCAGGCCAACAACTACTTGTTTGCTATGAAGGAGAAGAGAATTGCTATTGGAATGAAGAGGGCATAAAACCTTTTCCTATGACCCCTTCAACATTTCAGCTAAGCTCTGATCTGAAAATTATTTCAGAAAAGTAAGAATCCAGGCGATAACCTGAAGGCTAACCAAAGAGTATCCTGCATGAATGAAATAGAGTTTAAGCGGTTTTTTATTCCAAAGAACAGCGCTAAACATGCTCGTTGCATTAAAGCCGAGCCAAATCAAAAATGCAAATAAACTAGCTTCTGCAAAAGAGTAAACCCCTAAACGGGAAAATAGGTAAGCCAAAACCCCTGCTTTTACAAAATAGGTAATAAAAGATCCTACAGATCTAGCAAGCTGTGGCTTTTTAGAAGCTGTTTTATTTTTTAACTTATCGCATATCTTACCAAAAATTCTCTCTGAATACCAGAATCCCCCTATTACCAAATTAGCAACAGCCGCAACGAGGACTGCCCATAAATGTAATTCTTGCATGTATAACCTCCTTATAGGTTTATATTCCATATCCTATATATAAATTAATATTTTTACAATCATATTGCAAAGAAAATTATGTATGTTTTATAGAGTAATTATATGAAAAAAATCACTATCACAGCCCTACTTTTAATGACATGCTCGCTATTTGCCAGTATTAAAAGTGTTTCAACTAATGACTTAAAGAATTTGAAAATTTCAGATTCTTCCCTTGTTATTATCGATGCTCGGACAACGCAGTGGTTTAAAGGTGAAATTATTCAAGGGGCTATATGGCTGCCCTCTGACTCTTCAGATGAAACTATCTTAGCGGCGCTGCCCTCTAAAGATGCTACGATTGTTACCTATTGCTTTAGTGAAAGCTGCCCACTTGCAGGCCATCTTGCTGAACGCCTTGTAAAAATGGGCTATAAGAATGTCTCTGAATACAGTGCTGGCTTTAAAGAGTGGAAGAGCGAACAGCTACCCGTACGCTCTTATTAAACTACTTACGTACTTCTAATTGATCCGTGACCCTACTAACACCAGGCAGTGCTTCCACGAAGTTAATGATCATGTTTTTTTCTTCTTGATTGGCTACATAGCCTTTTAAAGTGACGCTACCTTTATCATGGCTAATTTCCATCGTCTGAACATCCTGTGAAAGATAATAGACGTTCTTTAAATGTGTTTTTATCTTCTCTATAATTTTATCGCCCTGCTCTAAACCGGCTTGTACAGATGTTTGTGGCCCAGCCTTTGTTACGGCCTTGGGGGCTACAGGTGCTGCTGGTACTGCGGCTTCTGGTGCAGATATCGGTGCTGCAGGTGCTGCGGCTTCTGGTGCAGATATCGGTGCTGCAGGTGCTACTGGTGCTGCGGCTTCTGGTGCAGATATCGGTGCTGCAGGTGCTACTGGTGCTGCGGCCTTGGGGGCTGCAGGTGCTGATGGTGCCTGTGCCTGAGCGTCTGCGTGTAGATAGGCTGTAATGCTAAAAGTTACAACGGCCATTGTTCCGAGTAACGCTAATTTTTTCATAATTTTCTCCTTGTATTCGTTACAAGATATCTTAAAATTTAAATCTGTCAATGCATTTATTAATGCCAAGCTCTACGATTAAAAACAGATACAGGCTTGGCAAGGGTATAGAGGCCTGGGTCCTGAAGACGATTCTTTCTTAAGGTCTCTTTAAAAAAATTAATGGTCTTTGCTAGAGCTTCTTGATTTTTTCCGTCTCGTTTGGCTGAGCTCAAGGGATTTAGACTTTGTGGATAGGCACTTAGCCAGTTGATACTCGTAGCTCTTTCTCTTATTCTATTTGAATAAAAGCTGATTCCTATATTTTTTTTTCTATTAAAAAGCTGCAAGGAAACCAGATTAGTATCTTGGCTATAATGCTGGAGAGGATTTCTTTCCTTAAAAAGAAAGGCTCCTGTACTAGAGGGCTCTTGATTGCGAATCGAAGGGCCTAAATCATAGCCTCTAACAGCACTAACTGTCATATAGAACTCCTTAATTTTGACAAGGAATATCGAGCTTTACACCGAATTATGTCAAGCAAACCGTGTCAAATGGAATAATCACGCTAATGATTGTAATTAATACCAAGGAGAGAATAAACATCTGGCGTCCCCACAGAGCATTATTCTTACTTCGAAAGCCTTGAAGAGCCAGTAAAAGCCACGCCATACTTAAGACGACGAGAGCTACTAAATAGATATAGCCTGTATAATGAAAAAGCGTTAACAGAGATCCTACAACGATAAAAAGAGCTATATAAATTACAGAATGAATTTTTGTTCGCAGCATTCCTTTCATCACGGGTAATACAGGAATACCACCAGCCTTATAATCGTTAAAGCGGTAGACCGCAATCGAAAAGAAATGGGGCATCTGCCAGAGAACCATCATCCCAAACAAGATAAAGGCCCCTAAATCTAACTGATTACTGACAGCGCAGTAACCAACAACAGGCGGGACAGCTCCCGCTATACTACCAATAGCTGTTCCATAAATAGTACGGGACTTCCACATACTATAGATGACCACATAAATAAAAAAACCGATGTCGGCTACGATAAGTGTTAAGATATTCGTGTAAGCAAAAAGTAGGTAATTACCGGCAAGGCCTAGAATAACGCCAAAGATAAGGGCGTTACGCACAGAAATGACACCTTTAGCCAAAGCACGATTTTTTGTTCTTTGCATCTTTTTATCGAGGTGGCGATCGATATAATTATTAAAGACGCAAGCGGAAGCCATGATAAGCCCCAGGCCCAAAAATGTGGCTATAAAGAGCCAAAAATGGGCAATACCCTTTGCGGCCAAGAAGAATCCCGCTGCAAAAGTAATCAAATTGCCCATGATAATACCGGGCTTTGTTATCAAATAGTAGTTAATCATTTAGTCATCACCATATCCGTCATCATCCGATCATTTAAGTCTTTCATAATCCATAAGGATCCCACAACAATAATGAGAAGGATCATTATCATAAAATAAAAAATAAGAAGCTCCCAGCGAGGTTTTGCACCTTCTCGAACATGTAGAAAAAAAAGCAACTGGACTATTGCCTGTATAAGCGCCAAGCTTACAATACTATAGACTAAAAGTGGTCCTGAAAGCGCTTTTTTGATTACTAGAAAAAAGGAGCAAAGCGTTAGTAATAGGGAAAAGATGAATCCAATTGCATAGGCTTTATAAGTACCATGCCACTCTTTTTGTATTTCTTCTAAGCTTAAATCTTCACTCATTTCAGATAACTCCCATTAAATAGACAAAGGTGAAGATAAAAATCCAAACCAGATCAAGAAAATGCCAAAACATACTAAAGACAACGAGTCTGCGAAAAGTTTCTTTAGTAATTCCTTTGAAAAAGAGCTGTCCTATAATGACTAGCAGCCAGAAAAGCCCGATAGAGACATGCAGTCCATGTGTGCCCACAAGCGCAAAAAAAGAGGTCAGAAAAGCACTTCTCGTCCAACTATTTCCCTCTGCTACTAACCCCGAAAACTCTGCAAGCTCCATGGAAACAAAAGAGGCCCCGCAAATAAAGGCGACAGATAGCCACAGCATGGCACTTTTTTTATGATTTTTAACAGCCGCTAAGACACCAAGTCCACAGGTAGCACTACTGAGAAGAAGTACTATCGTTTCCGTAAATGCCATAGGCAAACTGTAGAGGTCTTTAGATGAAGGGCCTCCAAAGGTGCTTGTATGCAGTACAGCATAAGCACAAAAGAGTGTTACGAAAATCAAACAGTCTGTCATCAAATACATCCAAAAACCGAGAGTGGTTTTGGAAAAAGTATCTTGATGTGGATCTGGAACACTTATATTTGGATGAAGTTCTCTTGTATGATGTACTGTCATAAGGCCTCCATCTCTTTGACCTTTGCGGCCAAAATTACATCGTGTTCATCTTTGCTCGAGAGCCTAATAACAACAAAAACAATTCCCATTATAAAACTGAGAATCGATAGCCACGTGATATGCCAGGTCATTGCGAAGCCAAAGGTAAGCGTTGCTAAGCCTATATAGAGGGCCATGGGGGTGTTTTTAGGTAAATAAATGTCCTCGTATTCTTTAGACTGCACTGCCCCTGTGCCCATTTTTGTAGCCCAAAAAGGATCAATCTGATCAACGGTTGGAATAATTGCAAAATTATAAATAGGAGGTGGTGAAGAGGTCGTCCATTCAAGTGTTCTACCATTCCAAGGATCTCTTCCAGAGGGATTTTTTTTCTTAATACCCTCGCGGATACTCAAAAATAGCCCAAGCACCTGGATAGTTGCTCCACATAAAATAATTAAAGCTCCGATACCTGCCACAATAAATAAAGGATGCCATCCAGTAGATGCTTCATAGCGATCAAGGCGTCTTGTAGCACCCATAAAACCGAGCATGTATAGAGGCATAAAGGCCGTTAAAAACCCTACAAACCAACACCAAAAAGCGGCTCTATTAAGTTTTTCACTAAGAACAAATCCTGTAAATTTTGGAAACCAGTAAGTAAAGGCTGCAAAAAAGCCAAAAAGCATCCCTCCGATAACCATGCCGTGGAAGTGAGCTATCAAAAACAAACTGTTATGGGCTTGAAAGTCTACTGGAGGAGAAGAAAGGAGCATACCCGTCATGCCTCCTACCGTAAAATTGAGCACGAAGGCAAAAAACCACAGCATTGGACTTGTAAAGTGGACTCTTCCCCGAAATTTAGTAAAGAGCCAGTTAAAAATCTTAACACCCGTAGGTATGGCAATAAGCATTGTCATAATCCCAAAGAAAGCATTCACATTAGCACTTGCACCCATTGTAAAGAAGTGATGTAGCCAGACTAAAAAGGATAGTACAGTAATAAGCACAAATGCCCAAACCATAGATACATAACCAAAGAGACGTTTTTCGGAGAAAGTCGGTACTACTTCTGAAAAAACACCGAAAATAGGCATAATCAAAATATAGACTTCAGGATGTCCCCAGGCCCATATAAGATTCACATACATCATGGGGTTGCCTCCCCCTCCAATAGTGAAAAAATGCATTCCTAAATAACGATCTAATGTCAAAAGAGCAAGTGTTGCTGTAAGAATAGGGAATGAAAAAATCACAAGTAACATCGTACAGAGGGCACTCCAGACGAAGATAGGCATCTTCATCAGTGTCATTCCAGGACAGCGCATTTTTAAAATCGTCACCAGAAAGTTGATACCTGAAATAGTACTACCAACACCAGCTATTTGCACGGCCCATATCCAGTAATCAATTCCCTCACTTGGACTATATTCCAGACCTGAAAGTGGTGGATAAGCTAGCCATCCTGCTGCAGAGAAATCACCAAGAACGAGAGAGATGAGTGTTAAAGAGGCTCCGAAAGCAAATAACCAGAATCCTAGAGCATTTAAAAAAGGGAAGGCTACATCACGTGCACCAATTTGTAAAGGAACAACGAGGTTCATAAGGCTAAAGACAACACCCATGCCCACAAAGAAAATCATCGTTGTACCGTGAGAAGAGAAGACCTGTTGAAAGTGACTAGCAGAGACAAAACCAGGGGCGTCACCCACTGCGGTAGCCTGCTGTAGACGCATTATAAGAGCATCAGAAAAGCCTTTCGTAAACATGGTAAGAGCAACAATGATATACATAATCCCAATTCTCTTAGGATCAACTGTTGTTATCCATTCATGCCATATCCATTTCCAGCGTTTTAAATAGGAAATAAGACCAAGAATAGCTACTGCTGCGAAAAGCATGCCATAAACAGCCCCCATTTGGGTGGCTTCATGCTTGAAAGCATCTAAAGTTAATCTACCCAACATATTATTTCCCTTGAGGGTGCATATATTTATTCATAATTTTAGTGAAAAGATCTTCATCTTTTAATTGATATAGCACGACGGGATTCCTTTGGCTCGGCAAGACTATTTTATTATATTCTGTTAGATCTAAAGCTTGCGTAGATTCCTGTGCTGTTTTCAACCATTTTTCATAGTCTTCCTCTGAAGAGGCTCTGGCTATAAAAGTCATTCCTGAAAAGCCCTCACCACTTATGTTAGCTGAAGAGCCTCTAAAATCCCCTAATTCACTGGCCATAAGGTTCAATTCTGTTTTCATGTTAGCCATTGCATAAATTTGACCCCCTAGACGAGGAATCCAAAAAGAATTCATCGGGGCATCTGCTGTGATTTCAAAATGAATGGGCCTTTCTTTAGGAAATTGTATAAAATTCACTGTTGCAATTTTTTCTTCTGGGTAGATAAAGAGCCATTTCCAATTAAGGGCGACCACCTGAATTGTAAGAGCTTTTTTATCCGACTGCAAAGGTTTATAAGGATCGAGCTCATGAGTAGACTGCCATGTAATAATTGACATAGCTAATGTGATAATACAGGGCACACCCCACCAAAAGTATTCGGCAACGTGATTATCAACAAGATCTGGATCATAAATAGCATTTTTATTACTTGCTCTATACTTCCACGAAAAGATGAATGTAAAAACATAAACAGGAATGACAACGATAAGCATAAGACCCTGTAAAACAAAGAGGAGATTACGCTCTTTCAAGGCGACAATACCTTTGGGAAAGAGGACTTCAATATCGCCTTCAAAATGAAATACAGAGAGCGGCTGTAAAACTAATATGGTCAGGATGACAAGTGCTGACATTACGAGCAGTAAACGTATAGGGCTTTTTACCATAGATCCACAGTAAGAGTTTCTTCAAAAAGAGGCTACTTTATTTTTCAAGCTCCTCTATTTTTAAAAAAACTACAGCGTGCCCTCTTTTTTACGTGACTTCACTTCTTCAGGGCTGATAGCCTCTTCTTCTTCATAATATTGATCGTCTTTATTATCACCTCTAGCATCTTCAGGGCTCATATAAGGTTTTTTCAAACGATCGCTTGGACCTGTTTTCTCATCATGATCAAAATTCAAAGGCTTTGGATCTGCTGGATCTCTTTTCTTTTTCTGAGGAGACATACTATTTTCCTTTACGTTTTAATGAAATTCTTTTTCCCGCAGCCACTCTGTCATGAGCCACTTCTCACCCTTTATTACAGGAGCCCCTGCATGCAGGCTCATAGGATCGGGGTTACCTTCTTCTGTTATATTATAAAATAAGAGAGCCTTACCCTTTTCAGGAACTATTTTTAACTCAGCTCTTGGAAAGATCGTCTCTCCCCCTTTTTCAGGGGTATTTAAATAGACGATAAAAGTCGCCATTCGCTGTCCTCCCCGATTATAGTGGACCAAACCACCCGTTGTTGCTGGATCAAAATAGTCATAATGTGGACGGTATTCCCCTCCCACACCATAGTAAAGGATCTGTATCCGCTCTGCTCTATCTGCCCGAATCTCTGTTACTTCTGCAATACGTGCTTTAATGGCTAGAACAACTGGATCATTTGTTATAAACGGAAGAAAGACTCCCAAACTAGTGCGTGCTGTATCTGTTCTATTATCTGGGCTATGGGGGTCTATGACCTCCGTTCTTTTTAAAGAGGGCCTACCTATTTCAATCAGATGATCACATTCAGCATCTGAGAGGAAATGGGGGCATACATAAACTAATGGTGATACGGCCACTCTTTCGAAGCCCTGAAGCTTCGTAGGCACATTTTCTTGGGCCATGATCTTGGTAAAAAAAATAAGCGATCCACATAAGATCAGACAACATTTTTTATAACCTATAAATCTGGACATACCCCAAAAATCCTTTTTTTTTGGATAGTAGCTTTAGATTACATATATCCCCAAAACAAATTGAAGGAATCTACTCATTAATGATTCTTGATGCCTATTTCCGTTAGATAGTCTTGGACAGCTCTTACCTTATCCCCTTGAATCTCTATTTCTAATCCTTTTACAGAGCCTCCAACACCCAGGCGCTTCTTCAGGGCAGAGGCGATTTCTTGCATCTCTTTCTCGCTTTTATGCAGATTTAAGATAACGGTGAGGATATTCTTTCCACGTTTTAAAAGCCGAACTTTAACAGGCTTTCCCGTAGATATAATAATGGGATCTTTAGAGGGCTCGGATCGGGGGGCCCAATCTCCCCCTATGGTAAATGGCATATAATTGCTAACTCTTTTAAGCTGGATTCCGCTCTATTTGGTATAAATAAGGATGATAGACTAAGGGATATTTCCATAATAAGTCGTATCTGACTTGCTTTTTGTAAAAATAAAAGCCTCCAGGAAAGATAACTCCCCCGAAGGCTTTCATTCATAAAGATAATGCACGGTTTTCTTAGAAGCGGAATTCACCCATAATTGCTATCCCTTTCTCATCAATAAATCGGGCTTCTGATGTAACAGATATGCGGCCTGCAGCTGCACTTATCACGGGAAGAATAGGCCGTTTTATTCCGAAGATTTTTTATGGCCCTATATCCAATCTAAGTCATCCTAGAAGACTTTTTATATAATTTAGGCATCTGAAATAGCAGAACTAGTACCTAATCCGTGAGCTAAGACTTCCTTCAAGAGAAGGTCCCAAAACCAAAGGGCTGGAGATAGGTTCGCTGCAAGGGGTTCTAAAGACATTAGCTTGATAAGGAGTTCCCCTTTTTTCATATAGATAAGATACGGCAGCACTGCCAGGTAGCCTTCCTGTAAATCTGAAGTCGCTGCTTCGAAATGCTTATAGACGGCCTCTTCTTGCCCTAGACAAGCCAGTTCTATGAGATCTAAGACCTTTACAAAGGCAATACTTGTCTTAGTAGGTCTTAAGGCCTCGAGTAATTCAGGCGCTGTTTCCAAATGAGTGAGTTTGTTATATTCACAAGCAAAAGCCGTTGGCAAAATACTCTCAAAAGCCATCAAGTCTACGATAACATCTCTTCTTCGGACGATGCGCAAGCCATGAAAGGCGAAAAGAGCTGTTTCAAGCCATTCTCCAACAGAGGCCGATCCCCTCTCAAAGGGCATGACATGAGCGAAAAGATATAAAAATCTTACCATCGCTTCTCTTAAGAGGGCAGGGTCTTTACGGTCCCATTGAACTACTGCATTAAATCCATCGGCAAGTAGAGGCATAAGCTTACCGACATAGACAGAATCTGTATGGGCTAAGCAAATAGGTGCTTTCTGGATATAATGCTCTCTGCCTTGACTAGCTCTGGGCAAACAACTCAAGTAGTTTGTTAAGGGGATCTCCTCTGCACCTAAAGAAACTTTTAGAGAAGCGGCAAGAAACTGACCTTCTGCAACTGCAAAATAGCCTTCACTATTACATAAAGCCTGGCGGCCTCCGATAAGGGCTCTTTGTGCATACTTATAAGGTTCGGTAGCTTCCAGTTCTTTTAAAGAAGCCATTGCCCTTAAGCCCCGTCCAAAAGAGGTAGGATTTCGTCTATAATCGATGGATTCTAAGCCCTCCTCCGGGGATAAAGATAGCTGAGGAGCCAGATCTTTCCTAAGTAGTTGTATACGTAGTTGTACAGGAGGCAAATCGGGTGTTAATGCATCTATTTCTGTTAAAATAGGCTCTTCCAAAGAGGCTATTTTGAAGGACATATTTCTGGCAATAGCTAGGGCCGAAGGATTGTAAGCACTTTTTACCATGGAAGATCTGAACATGGTATTCATACAATATCCATGGGAGCGATCACGCCTCCAACCAAAACTGCCGGCATCTGCTGTTGCATGAGCTACAGCTGTTTGATGGCGATGCTCACCTAGCATGTGCAGAACTCGCCCAAAAAGACCCCTAGGATCTCCTACGCGCATTTCGGTAATAGCTTCTTGTATAGCGCTTTCCGAACGTGCAATGTAATCTGACTGCTGGGGACTATGAAACTCTAGATTAGCTACACCTGCATAAAGAAACAAAGAGGGGTAAATCCCCTTATTACTTGCACTACTTGTA
>CAIMEJ010000011.1 GCA_903839985.1 uncultured bacterium
CACTTTATGATAAGCAACAGTTGCAACAGCAGAAAGAGCATGAAAAAGCTCAAGCTAAGCCAATTGATAGAGGCCGTGGTAGGTAGATTTAAATAGTCGACCCCATAATTGGGGTATAAAATTCCAAAAACTACCCCATTTCTTTGTGCACTACCCCAATTAATTTTATAGGTAAAATCTTGCCAAAACAGCGTCATAAGCTTATTAGACAGAAACATGTAGATTTATTCGACACTGTCGAATAAATCTGGTTCAATGTATGCCTTAATCTATTGGATATGCTAAGTTTTGCGCAAAAGCATAGAAGAATGTTTTTTATAGTCAAAATGAAGGCTTGGGGGTCTTCTTTAATTAAGGATTTTATACTATTGAGTGATACACATACTTGTATTTATTGCCTACAAGTTAAGACGTTTGGGGAATTTGGAAGAGAGCATGTGCTGAATGATGCATTTGGTAGGTATGAACCTATATCATTTGTATTGCTAAACCCAAGAAATAAGATCTTTAGGGTATGTAAGGAATGTAATAGCAGATTAGGTAAAAAAATAGATGATGCTCTTGCAACCACTACAATTGAAGGTATTCAACGATTTCTGTTCGATATTAAGTCACATAAAGATTTTGATACACGACGGTATACCAGAAATCAAAAAGTTCACATTTCTACTGGTATTTACAGGTATTCTTAAAGGCCTTGAAGTTATCCCAGTTTTCTCACCTCAGCGGAACAAGATAGTACAAATACCTGCAAAAGATGATGTGGGCTTGAGAAAAACAGATGGTTTTTATGATTTCTACACCATAGATGAATTTCCGCCAAATGAAATAGCTGAGTCAAAATACCCACTACATCCAAAAAGAGTGCTAATCTTGCTTATAGAAGACGAAGCTTCTGTTGTTGCAGCTCTAAAATGTCGCGCGCCATGTTATATGAGCCACTAAGGAGGTCAATTCGCCAAGCTAATTGAGCCACCCCTCCGCCAAGCTAATTGAGCCACTCAATTAAGTTGGAAGGATCAAATTAACCAGGCTTAATCACTTCATTATTAATTTAATGAGGAGAAGCTAATGTCACGGAGAAATATACCTATGGTTGAGGTTCAAGAAGTACTATATCGATGGATAAAAGGCAGGAGTGAACGGGAGATTGCTCGTTTAGTAGGAACTTCCCGCAATACCATTCATAAAATTGTTAAAAAGGCTACAGATAATGGATTAAAGCGGGAGGCAGATGATAAAGAACTTGAACGTGTATCCCTCATTATAGTTGGACAGAAAAATACTGTTCAGAAGGGCTGTGGACCTTCCCAGGTACATTTATCTAAATATCATGAACAGATTGAAGCGTGGCGATCTATGCCACACATGACCGTGAGTCAGATGGTAAGATTGTTTGGAGAGCAGGGACAGAAGATTGGACAAACAAGTTTAAGACGGTATATAGGGCGTTACTTCCCCTCTTTACCCAATACAACGGTTCATTTAGAACACTTACCTGGTAACCTAATTTCCCGGTAAAATTGTAGCTATGCCGTCGTCTGGGAGGGCAATGTTCAGTAATTTTAGGATCTCGCGTTGAGGCTTTGTGAGCTCTGTTAGGATATGGCCATATTTTCCAGAGTACTTTATCTGTGTCAGCGTACCCATTTCATTTAAAAGCTCACGGATAGCATACTTCGCGATCAATTCAGACTTTCGCATCTCCCTCCTTAAGGCACTCATACATATCAAAGCAATAAACTGAACAAAGAGCCTGCCATCGGCTGTATTGGAGCTATGGACCCTAAGCCGTTTCATGTCTAGCTGGTTCTTTAGATCATCAAAGGATTTTTCCACTATATCTTTGTCACGGTATATCTGTAAGGCTTTGACCGGATCTTTTATACTGTTGGTCAGTAATGCATAGAAGCCTGTGTATTGTTTGATGTGTCCACGGATGGCTTCCATATTATAGGTTACCTTGGTTCCTCGTATGGGGGTTGTTTTTGTACTAAAGAACGCCTCATAGGCTTCTTTGTGTTTTGGGTTAAGATTTCCAGATTCTAATTCTTCCTTATAGGTTAGAAGGTCTTCATTAAAATCATCCAAGGCTTCTGCCTTAGTTTTAGCATTGAAGTAAACATGAAGATAACAGCGATGCCTCTTCTCCCCCCAGGGATACAATCTGGTGTGGACATAAAGAACCTCTCCCTCCAGCTTACGATAGCCTTCTGGGCCCTGAATGGTTTCATGAACCTCATCAACGACACGCTGCAACCATTTATTGTTCATAGGCACTCCCACAAGGAATTTGTCTTTGGCGGCCAGGAGTTCATCCACATTACGTTTGCTATAAAATCCCCTGTCCATCACAAAGTTTAAGGCTTTTATTCCCAAGGCCTTGAACGTCTTAAGCAGGTTATGCACTGTGGTCACATCTGTTACATTTCCTGGCAGACGATTGTAATATGCCGGTAAGCCTCCTTTCTGCCCAAACAAAATAGCCAGATTTAATTGGGGAAGCTTCTCTTTATCCCGGTTGTATCCATATTTGATATATTCATTGAGTTCAGAGTAGGAGGAGATTGAACTAATGTCATAACAAAGAAAGTCATCCTCTAATACCTTATTCATCCACTGTTTCAAGAAGGCTTGCTGCTTGTCCGTAGTGATGGCACGTAGAATCTCGCTAATGCGTTGGCTTGTTAGAGATGCTGCCATCTGGGGGGCATGACTCTTACACCACGTAGAACAATGACTAAGAGGTCCTCCATTCACTACAAGATAATAAGCCATTACCATGATCTGTTTAAAGGTCTCAGGGAAGCAAGATTTCAATACCTTCTCAAGGTCCAGGGTTTCTGTTATAGAATCCAGGACCATGGAGGGGCCCACAATCTGAGCTGTTGCGGTAACTGGCTCTGGGGGTTTCGTTGTCTCTGTTGGTAAGGCGGTTGGCACCTCAGGCTTTGTTTCTGGGATATTTAAGGTAACGGGCTTTACGTTGGAAGAAAAGCGTTTGGATGGTATAAATTCTCCGCTTACAGGGTCCAACTTTCCAATGCATATTTGTTTGTTCCGAGCCTGCTTTTTTTCCTTGTCCCAGTAGGAAGTAGACTCATATACATAAGTCACCCCTGTTTTCTTATTTAAATGCTTGGTACGACCAGTCATGATTCACCTCTCCACATGGGGGCAATTGTACCTATTCTAAAAGCAAAGTCAAGCACAAAATACTAGAAAAGTTAAATAATTCCTAGTGTTCACAAAAACTAGCTACATTCTGTCCGGGAAATGAGGCTGGTAAGCAATCACAGGTTGACTTTGGAACTGCAGGGTTAATGAAGGACCCATTGGATGGGAAGCTACATAAGGCCCATGCTTTTATTATGACCTTGTCTTACAGTAGATATCGTTTTGTACGATTTGTTTTTAGGCAAGATATTAACACCTGGATTGATTGCCATATAAGGGCCTTTCAGTTCTTTGGGGGTGTACCTTCAACCGTCATGATAGATAACCTTAAGGCAGGCGTTATTAGTGCTGATTTTTATGACCCTACGTTAAACCGTGCCTATGGGGAATTGGAGAAGCACTATGGCTTTGTTGTGGACCCCACAAAGGTGAGAACCCCGCAACATAAAGGAAAGGTAGAACGCAGTGTTACGATTATGCGGCAACAGATCTTAGCGGGCAGAGATTTTAAAGATATTGAAGATGCGAATAGACGGGCCTTACATTGGTGCCGTTTTGAAATCTCCCAACGTATCACCCGTACCACCGGTAAAACACCCTGGGATCTGTTCTCGAGTAAGGAACAAGGTTGTCTTAACCCACTACCAGCTGAAGAGTTTAATACCCCTACCTGGCAGAGCGGAAAGGTTCATAGGGATCACCACATAGTGTTTGAAGGGTCTTTTTACTCTGTTCCGTCTAGGTATGTAGAAGAAACGGTTTGGGTAAGGGCAACCCAACGGATGGTAGAAATCTTTTTATCTGAGCAAAGGATCAAGACCCATATCAGAGCAAGCAGTAAAGGACAGTGGATAACAGACCAGCAGGATTACCCGAAGTCTGCCAGGATGTTTTTAGAGAAGGATGCAACCCATTGTTTAGCAGAAGCAGGTACTATAGGAGTATCCACGCATAGTTTTATATCTCAAGTGCTTATAAGACCTACAATCACCAGCCAAAGGAAAGCCCAGTCTGTCTTAAGGCTTGCAGAGAGCTATGGGTCACATCGTTTAGAAGCTGCATGTCAACGGGCCTTACGGTTTGATAATATGGCCTATAAATCCTTGAAACTAATCTTAATCCATAACCTTGATAGAAAAGAGGAAGAGCAGCCTAGAGCTGTGAGGGACCTGGAAGGGAGTAGCTAGTCAACCTTGAAGTAAGTAAAAAAGTGAGAAAACAGAAGACATTAGGGGCATAAATGTGGTAAATTAATTGCAAGAAAAGAGAAGTTTAACCCTTAAAACCTTGCAGATTTTTAGCCATGAGCAAACCAGAAATCATCAATAATACCCAAGACAATTTGTTTAAAAGCCGTTTATCCAATCAGCTAAATCCAAAGCATCCTTTGGTGATTTTAAGTGGCAAGATTAACTGGACTTCTCTTGAGGAGAAGTTTGGAGTCATGTACCAAGCTGAGTTGGGGTATCCTCCTAAGCCTATTCGCTTAATGGTTGGGTTGCTGATGCTGCAACACATGGAAGGTCTATCCGATGAGGCTGTCGTAGCCGAGTGGGTAGAGAATCCCTATTGGCAACTTTTTTGTGGTTATGACTTTCTAGAATGGGAAATGCCTATTAATCCAAGTTCATTGACGCGATGGCGGAAACGACTTGGTGTGGAAGGCATGGAAGAGATATTGAAGGCAACCATTCAAACCGCTGTTGTAACGGGCAAGGTAAAGGAAAGTAGTTTTAAACAGGTTATTGTCGATACTACCCCCATGGAGAAAGCCATCACCTATCCGACCGATAGTAAGCTTTTAAACAAAGCCCGGGAGAAGTTGGTAAACTTAGCAAAGAAACAAGGAATTATCTTGAGGCAAACCTATAGCCGTGTAGGAAAGATAGCCGTGGTAAAAGCAGCTAGACATGCCCATGCTAAACAATTTAAAAAAATGCAGAAGCACGTTAAAAAGCTAAGGGTTTACTTGGGACGTGTTATGCGGGACATAGAAAGAAGGATAGAGGATCGTAAGGATCTACAAGCAATCTTTAAGCATTATCTTACCCTATCAGAACGATTGATAAATCAAAAGAAGAATACCCCCCATAAGATTTACAGCATCCATGAACCTGAGGTTGTGTGTATGTCTAAAGGCAAAGCCTCTAAACGCTATGAGTTTGGATGCAAGGTGTCACTAGCGATTACGCATAAGGAAGGATTAGCCCTTACATCCTTAGCTTTACCCGGCAATCCTTATGACGGGCATACGCTGAAAGAAACCCTAACCCACGCCACAAAGATGTCTGGACATGCCATTGATAGGTCCTTTGTAGACTTGGGATACAAGGGGCATGATGTAGAAGGTACAGAAGTGATTATGTCGAGACAAAAGAACCTAAGCAGTTCCCTTAAAAAGGCCCTAAAGCGCAGAAATGCCATAGAACCCCACATAGGTCATATGAAACAGGAAGGCAAGCTGGGTCGGAATTACTTGAAAGGGCAGTTGGGAGATCAACTAAATGCCCTATTGGTTGCCATCGGACATAACATGAGGCTGCTCTGGGCCCACATCTATTATTTTTTTACTCTTGTCAAAATACTCTTAAGACAACTTCATACCCACAATCAACCTATGGCTATTTAAAATTGCCCGGAAATTACCTTTCTTCAGGATTGACTAGCTATTTACGGTCAGCTCGTGAATTTATATCGGAGTGTTTAGCATGACAGTGGTTTTAAATGAACAACTAAAACGTTTAAGGCTATCGGGTGTTTTAGATACGTTTGAAGTGAGGTTGACCCAAGCCCGAGAGAATGCCCTTTCCCATACGGAGTGGCTTACTTTATTACTACAAGATCGGAAGAGCACACG
>CAIMEJ010000012.1 GCA_903839985.1 uncultured bacterium
TAGAATAACAGGGGTAGTTGGCGGTAGTTCAATAAATGGGCAATCATGGGCTATTACCGCATTTGATCCAGAGTACTTAGCTTCTTGTAATAAAGGTTTTACTCTTTATGACTCTTGCTCCGGTCGGAAAATAGAAGTCATTTTATACTCAGATCAAAGCCCAATTGGCAGGGGATGTGCTTATCGTGTGACTCCCTTTGAAAGTTTTGTTTCCCGTTTGGCAGCTCCTGATGATAGTGTACAAGTTTCGGTATGGGGTGTTATTCCTAAAGGCACCTACTTAGCACCGGGCGTATATCAGGCACGGTTAGTTCTTCAAATTCGCAGTGGAGCTTGAATTTAGCTCCTATCACAGACAAGAGCTCACGCAAAAAACAATTTCATCTTCATATACACCTTCCCAATGTTTACTGATATCAGGATGAATAGTTATCTCAGCCCTATGCGTATTTTTATTCCCAAGCAGAGGGTTATTACCGGAGTAAATATTTAAAAAATTCTTATTTAATACAATTAAATTTCCCTCAAAAGAAAAGTCATAGTCGATCTCTGTTATGCTGTAATTAGGCTTTATCCAACTCGGATTCATTTTTAACTTACCTCCATTCAAAGAGCGCACTTGTATAATGTAGGGGCTATTGGACACGATATGGCAAAAAAATGGGCGAGATTGGGAGGTTAGGGCTTCAGGAAAAGAAAGAACGAGCCGTTTTGTTGAATAGGCCTGTTCAGAAAGCGAAAGCTCTAGAGTCTGAGAAGAGGCTACGGTAACTGCAATCGTTATTTTATGAGTGCTTATAAGTATTTGATTGATATCAAAAAGATTAAGATCAAAAACTGCGCTATAATTTCCAGGTGGTACCAATTGATGTTCGGGTAGGGTGACGAGCAAAGGACACTTTAATAAAGCATATTGATCAACTACTTGCCAGGAAACGGCTTCTGTAAAGTTGCTAGAATTATAAAAAGTAATATCTCCACTTTGATGGGGCCAGGCAAGCGTGATATTGAGCGAATCTCCACTGCTAGACGTCAGCTGCCTTGGGCCATTCATAGTAACGCCGTATGTTGATCCAACGCAATCAGGGCAGCTCCATTGGAGGTTACTATACCCTTTTTTATCCCCATTCGAAAATACAAGGTATTCACGACCCTCTGAAAAACTTAAAAGATAGGTGCTTTCCTGCAGATCTGCTGCAAATCCAGTGCAGGTGATAAGGCAATAAGAGGCTAGAAGTAGTAAAGTCCTCATAAATCTTTCCTTGTTGTTGTAATGGTACCAAGATCAACAAATCCAAGAGGAGTGTCTTTTTTGATTTCAATCATTGCAGAAGGATTCTTATCATTTTCAAAATAGATGTCATATATACCATATTCCATACCAATGATTTGGAATCCTCCTGAACGATCAGTAAAGAGAGGCAAGGCTTTTGCGGAAGAGGCTCCGCGTTTTTTGAGCTCACCAAATATACAGGAAAGAGGTTTCCCATTTAGGCTAACAAGAGTACCTTCTGCAAAAAACTCGCCTTTATTATCAATTTTAATAACAGTACCGCTTTTATATTTTGGCATACAGAAGTAGGTATTTTCACCAATGTCATAGCCAAAAGGAAGATCTTCGCTAGCAATTGTCACTGTATAGAGTTCATAAGAACGGACGTTAGAAATCACAGCGGGTATTCGGCCCAACGTTTTTGCTAGATAGTCATCTTGTGTGGGGTTTGCTTGAAGTGTATAAGGGGCAAGGTCTTTACTTGGAGATATCATTACAAAACTATCAGAAATAGGCCTTGAGAGACCTATAACTCCATCGGCAAAAACAAAGCTTGTTCCGATCATAAATCCTGATCGCCCTAAGTACTGCTTACCATCAATGGATTCTGTAACAGTTGCATCATTTGATCCCATGGCTTCGAATCGTTCGCCTTGATAATTAAAAGAGCCTAAAAAAGAATTATGATGAGGCATTAATTGTCCTCCAGCACTTAAGTTTAAAGAGCGGTCACCTCCCAAAGGTTTAGCATAATTCACGAGCCCTGAGGTGTTTTGGCTAAAGGAATCATAAGCTGTTGTCACATTGAAATGGGAGCTAGAAGGATACCAAGAAAGTGTTAAAAGAACGCCCGTTTCGTTCACATAAAAAGTATTGATGGAGGATTTGTAAGCAGAGAGTGAAAAGTTTATATTGGATACAATAGATCCACTCAAACCTGCAATTACTCGATACTTTGACCCAAGATTTCGAATTTGAGCGTATCCAAGGCCGAGTGTTCCATTTACCGATTTAAAGAGCTTTCTAGAGAGATTGAGAGAAGCATTCCAGATAACAGTGTTATTAAAATCAATAAAATCTTGATAGGTATTAAATGCGTAATAAGAGCTAAAGCGTTTTCCTAGATATTCAAAGTTAGCATTCCAAAAAAAAGAGGATCTTTTTGTAAGGGTGTTTTGAAAAGTTGCTAGGATTCTTGGTTGTATAGAGCCGGAAAAGAGCCAAGACATCCCTAAATCGATGGTGGATTTAATAGAGCTATAAAAAAAAGAGTTCTCGAAACCACCTTGTAGTTGGCTAGAACCCACTTGTCCGTAAATACCAGATGTCCATGTAGGAGAAAGCCCATAACGATAATAAGCAACACCAAGAGGCTGGCTAAACACAAAAGCATTCTCGTTAAAATTTTTCAAAAAGCCTGCCGACAAGGCGTATTCGGAATCACCCTTCGGTAATAACAGAGGATCATAAAAATAATTCAGGTCTAGATACTGAGTTCCTCCTATTGCATCATTAATACGCAGTGCAACTCGGTTGTTACCTGGGATAGCGGGGAAGTTTTTAAAAGAGTGAGGCCCGGCTGGTAGATCATAAGTGCTGTAGATGGCCCCATTTACAAATACATCAACTTTTGCTGGCTGGGGTAAAAAAAAGTCATACTCCTGGGTGGGAGCTTTGCGCTTGTTATTAAAATAATAAGGATTGTTGAGTAGGCCTACTCCTAGAAGCGTTGTTGTGGGCATTACCCCAATTGTTGGCGGACTAAATTCACCTGTAAATAGGCGTGTATTTTCTTTTGGCCAATCCGCTATTAATAAAAAGTTATCTAGTACATTCGCTTTTGATTGGCGGTTAGAGGCGTTAATTGTACCGCTAAAAGCCCAATTATGATGTTGTACGGAAAAATCAGATAAAATCTGGAAAGGTTGGGGAGCTGTTTGGAAATTAGGGGCAAAAAAATAGCCTAAACCTTTTCCGTACCGTATATTAAGAAAACCGCTCCAATCAGCAGGAGCTACTAACATTTCGGGACGAATAAGAGGAGCTGAGAGTTGTTCTGTACATGAGATTAGCTGTCGTTTGAGTAGCTGAGGATCAATTTTAATCAGAACTTTTTGTAGGCACTCTTCAAATTCAAGGGTAATAGTCTCAGAAACTTGGCAGGGTTCGAAAAAAGCAGGACATCCTTTGAGCCATAGGCGTAGAGGTGCATGGTATTTTACATCTAGGCATTCAAATAGAAGAGGCTCGAGCGAGCTTTTTTGTAAAAGAACAATTCCATCTTCTTCATGTACGGAAACATACGTTTTACCTTGTATACGACCATTTAGCTCAGCATCTACTTCAAAAGGGTAGTAGCTATTTTCTATATTTTGTGAAAACAGAGAAGAGGCAGCAAGTAATAAAAGGATTAAGCTTCTTGATTTATTCATTTATTAAAGAGACAGTAACCTTTTCGTTTTGTGGAAAAGGATCCTTTAGAGGAAATAAAATGACTCTTTTATGGTTAGGTAAAATGTTGTATTGAACTTGGCACATCTCGGCGACTTCTTTTTTTGAAAATGTTAGGCATTTACCGCTTGCTGAGCGCACTTCTACTGCATGATTAATTAAAAGCATATGCTGGTTGCCCAAATTAGAAAATTCTAGAGCCATCATTTTATGGCCTTCTTTTTCCTCTATTTTCAGAAAAGTACACTGCATTTTATGAAAAACTTTTTTAGGCACGATATAGACAGAAGCAAGAGATCTAAAAGCCATACTTATACATGCATGTACCCTTCCCTCTTCCTCATCGACATGCTTTGTAAAATCAACAGGGAGATTTTCAGCGATAAAACGGTAAGCCTTTTCTTCTTTAATATCAGATTTTCCTTTCCAGACGATGCGGATAACTCTGCGCTGACCTGGTTGTAAGATGCAATGAGAGGGGTATATAATAAAGTCTTTGCTGTTTTTTGTTTCAGTTTCTGTGCCATCTATAGCAATTTCACGGTCAGCAATTGAGCACTCAATAGCTACAGGGCTCTCCTCTTTATCAGCTATGATTTCAAATGTGCTTTGAGGTTTTTCACAGGAGAGATTTTTTATAACTGGATTGATAGACCAGGCTAAAAGAGTCTGAGAGATGCCTAAAAAAAGTGATATATATAATTTTCTCATTTTAACTACCTTCTGTAAGGGTTACGGTAATAGCACAGGTGTAAAGATTGCCGCAAGCACGTTCTAGATCGCTTGATCGGTACATCATTCCTAAACGAAATTCCTGATTAAATAAGGGCGTAGATTGGTCGAGGTTATATTTAAAGAGTATGCCATCAGCGCCTATTGGTTCCATCGTATCCAAGTTATAAAATAAGCCGCTAAGAGTTTTGCTCGGATCGATTAAAGAGGTCATTGAAAAAGAGCCTAGGGGGGATACAGGAATTGATGTGATTGTTACCCTACAACTATTCATTCCATTATAGGTGAGATAAACAGAAAAAATAGGAGGTGAATAAAAAAAGGGGCCTGAAGGGTTTTTTTGAGGATCGATAGAAAAGGAAGGGGAGATCTCTTGGATTCTTAAGGAGGTTATTTTCGGCACTTTTGCATCTATTTGCAGGGAGGCTTCTTCGGCAAAAATAGGAATTAAAAAAAGAGTTAGATAACAAGCAGTAATTAAAAATATTTTCATCAAATAGCTAATTTCTTCTAATAATACGAGAAACCTTAGTCAGACAGATGAAATATGTCAATCACTGCTTAAGAGGAGGAATTTTTTTTAAGAGAAAAGCCGTTCTGAATTTTTTTTATATGGTCTGCTGCGATGCAATCACCTGTATTAAGACCGGAGCGAATTGTCCAAGATCCTGCATGCCAATAGCCAAGTATCACTGGTTTTTCAATAAAAATATTATCGGAATTCAATATAAAAACATTTAAACCCGTGGGCTCTTGTTTGAGTGCACTGTCTGGTATGACAATAGCACTTGGATAATAAAGACCATTCAGACGCACAGATACAAATTGGTCTGAGCTGAGATGGTTCTCTTTTTTGGGGTATGGAATGTTGATTTCTTTCTCAAGATCTGAGATGTTAATAAAAGCATGTTCAGAAAAAACTCTCATATCATCTACCAAGACTTCTACAAAAAAGTTATTTCCATCAGGTAAATGGAGGTAGCCTTTTTTGATGTCCTCCAGAATAAGCGCAGCGTCCTCTGGAATAAGCGAAAAACTGATGAAAAGAGCATCATCGGAAGAGTCATCTGTATTCTTAACGCAGCCTATACAATCTAAAATAGCGGGCGTTTTTCCACTATTTACAACAAGCGTGGGGACCTGCACCTCAAATCCTTTTAAAGAAAGTGGCGCAATTCCTATAAGAAGTAAGGCTGCTGCAGCGTATCTATTTAAATGCATACAAAAAGGCTAAAGAATTTCCCCTAGGAAAGCAAGAAAAATAGAGCTTTTAAAGAAAAAAAACTTGCAATAATTTAGCAGGCTCAAGCTAAATCAGATAATATTCGCTTAAGGCCTTATGGATGGGCTCAAGGTGGATGTTTAACAAAATATATTAAGGAAAAAAATGAAATTAAATTCAAAAATTTTCAGCAAATTAGTTGTTTGTGCACTTGTTCTTAGCTCAACAGCTCTTTTTGCTGCTGACACTACAGTAACAGCAACGGTTCAGGTAAACGCTACAACAGCTTTGTCCAGTAGTGCTTCTACTATTACTTTTGCTTCTCAAACTGCTGGTCCTTTATCAGCTGATATTACTTCATCATCCACAACACTTACATCTGTATACGGTGGAAGTTCTCAGACTGGTCAAAATGTTACAGCGGTACCTGCGGCCGTGCTAGTAGGGGCTACATATCCTGCCAACACAATCCCAGTGACTTTTTATGCTGCTGGAACAGCTATCGCTAGTGGTGACAAAGTTATTACTACTGCAGCAGCAGTAGACGATACAGCGACTGTAGTTATTAACGCTAAGATTGCTTCTGGCACTACATTAAACCCTGACTTCTTTTCAGGAAGCATTGTATTTACATCCTCTTCAGGAGCGTAAGTTCTCTTTGAACACCTTTATTTATA
>CAIMEJ010000013.1 GCA_903839985.1 uncultured bacterium
GCCAAGATCCGAAATATTTGAAGGCAACAATCTTTTGATTTATTCAACTAAGGGTGATGGCACATGCGGATTGCACGCGTTGGTCGGAGAACAGATTAATGGAGTCTATCAGCATCCAAATGGGCGTCAATTGCGCGCAGATTTTTGTGAGTATATAAGAAGTAAAAGCACTAGTCCTGAGGGTTTGCCACCTGCTATCTCAGCCCTTCTAGATAATTATTTTTTAGAATTTGAAAGAGCTCCTTCGAGTTTTAAAAGAGAGGTAAGAGATATACGGACACCTGTATATGCTCTTTATGTTAAGGCGTCTAAGGTTGATCAGGAAGAACTTAAAGAGAGGTTTAGAGCGGGAGTTCTCCCCCAGTATTTGAAGATGCTTGCAGACCCAGGAGAGTATTTAACACAACCTGAAGTAGCAGTTGCAGCGGAATGGAGAAATCTGACGGTTCGTCTTTTTCAGCCTGGTTGGGGTAGGGATCGGCAAGAGCTTCAAACCGCATTCTTAAATCGGAAAGAGGGGCAGCCGGTGGTAGATATTTATTATAACGGTATTAATCATTATGAACGGGCATTATTGGTAGAATGAAAAGTATGAAGAACAAGTGGACAGGCGGGCAATATAGTCTTTTTAGGGCTATTTTAGGGCTTTTTTTAATCATATATTATTTGAAAGATCTAGTTTTTTTTCCAACGATAGAAGGCTTTTTCGCTCTTATGGGTGTCGCCGCAGCCATTTTTCTATTGGTAGGTAAAAATGATCGTATAGCCGCCCTTATTTTAACAGCCTTGCTCATTGGCCGTTTGATTGTGGTGGAAATGGATCCTCGAACAGTAGCGTTGCTAGCTCTGGTGGTTTTTCACGCTTGTTTGCCAAAATATCCTTATGGCTCGTGGGATGCACAAGAGCGTTCGGCTCAAAATAGACATTGGCGTATGCCACAGCGTTATTATTTTTCTAAGTGGGTTGTCATGGGACTTCTCTATATATGGTGGGCCTTTTGGGCTTCTAATCCAACGGGTGGTATGATGGCTTTCTTAGTTGTGGTAGCTTTTCTCATTCTGGCTCTAAGTGATGCTATACGCCCCCTTATATGGCTACTTATGTGGCTTTTCCAGATCGTTCTTTTTGCCAAGGGTAACCCCAATGGGATCCTCTTACTAGCCCATTGGCTTCTTTTTGATCCCGGTTGGATAAAATCTCAAAAGAGGGGCCATGACCATATCCTCTTCTACGATGCTCCTTGTGGTCTTTGCTCCTCCTTTATTCGTTTCTTACTTGCCGAAAGACCAGATCAAGATCAGCTTAAATTTGCCTCTCTTAAAGGTGCAACGGCACAGAAATTGTTGGAAGGAACGGAAGGGGATACAGTTATTCTCTATCACCATGGGCATAAGCTTCTCAGGTGGAAAGCTGTAGCCGCTCTATTAGCTGAGCTTGGGGGCTTATGGCGATTGATTGCCCCGATAGTAAAAATCTTTCCCGATTATCTTTATAATTTTATTGCGCGCCATCGCCATAAAGTAAAAAGGCAAGCTTGTAATCTTATTCCAGTAGAAGACCAAGAGAGCTTTCTGCCTTGATGGGGATGTATATTATATAAGGCTTTCAAAGCCGAGGAGTCGTTATGGATATTTCAGCAGTTGATTCTATTATTCATCCAAAAAGTGGTAAAGAGATTAATCTTTCGGTGGTTGATCAAAAGTTGGAAGCCCTCTCAAAATCCCTTTAAAATGGTGGACAGCTTTAGAGAAGAAATCAAGATCTTAAGGGATACCTTAGGATTTTAAGCGATCTTGATGTCTTGCAGTTTTAAGCAATCTTCTTGTCATCTAGAGTTTTTATGAGCGGTGCACGTTTGTGGAGGATGGTATCTTCTTCTACAAGTACTTCAACGACATCTGTACGAGAGGGAAGGTCATACATCCAATCACGCAGAAGGTCTTCCAGAATCATCCTGAGAGCTCTAGCGCCTGTTCCCGCATCGATAGCTTTTTGGGCGATGGCTTGAAGCGCTTCAGGTGTGAAGGAGAGCTTCACATTTTCTTCTGCAAACATATGTGTATATTGCTTAACAACAGCATTTTTAGGCTGAGTCAGAATAGTTACAAGATCTTCCACTCGCAGTTCATTACAGTTGGCAAGAGCATTGAAGCGGCCTACAAACTCTGGAATCATTCCAAATTGCACAAGATCGACAGGTTCTACAAGGGAGAGCAAGTGATTTTTATCATGCATTTCGTGCATTTTAGCAGAGGAAAGAGAAAAGCCGAGGGTGCTTTTACCCAGACGCTTGGCCACCATCTTATCGAGATTGACGAATGCCCCACCTACGATAAAGAGTATATTTTCTGTATTAACTTTGATATATTCTTGGTTAGGATGCTTACGGCCTCCTTTAGGAGGAACGCTTGCTACAGTGCCTTCTACGATTTTAAGAAGGGCCTGTTGAACGCCTTCACCCGAAACATCGCGTGTTATAGAGACGTTGCTTGTCGTGCGGCCAATTTTATCAATTTCGTCGATATAAACAATGCCCATTTCGGCACGAGCTACATCAAAGTCAGCATTTTGCAGGAGGCGCAGGATGATGTTCTCCACATCCTCACCTACGTAACCAGCTTCTGTTAAGGTAGTTGCATCAGCAATTGCAAAAGGAACATCCAGAATACGTGCAAGTGTTTTGGCAATAAGTGTTTTACCGCTGCCTGTTGGCCCAAGTAGCAGAACATTGGACTTGCCGTATTCTACTGTTTCTTTGGTCTCTTTTTGGAGCTGACGAATACGTTTATAGTGGTTATAAACTGCAACGGAGACAGTACGTTTGGCCTTTTCTTGACCGATAATATACTCATCTAAACGCTCTTTGATCTCTTTAGGTTTAAGGAGATTCAAGATAACAGGAGCCGCAGGAGCGGTAGAAGGGGCTGAGGTTTTTGTTTTTTTATCTAAGACACCTTCACAAAGACGCACGCATTTATCACAGATAAAGACATTAGGACCGGCAATTAATTTCTCTACAACATCTTCTGTGCGACCACAGAAAGAACAGAGAGCGGTATCTTTAGGAGGCATCTTATTACTCATTTAGGGGTCTCTTCATGTTGTCTTGGAAGAACTTCTTTATCTGCAGCACCATAAGCGATAGCTTCTTTTGCTGACATGTAATAGTCACGATCACAGTCGGCAATAATTTTACTTAATTCTTGTCCTGTATGTTTAGCCATGATTCCCGACATAACATCTTTAGACTTAAGGATTTGATCGATCTGTCTAGAAATATCTTCAGCAGAACCAGTCACGCCCCCATAAGGCTGATGAATCATCACAGCGCTATTAGGTAGCACATAACGTTTACCTTTCGTGCCGGCAGATAGCAGGACAGCTGCCATAGAAGCTGCTTGGCCGATACAATAGGTATTGATATCGAAGCTCATAAACTGCATCGTATCGTAGATAGCAAGGCCGGCTGTAACGCTGCCACCAGGAGAGTTTATGTAGATACTGATATCTTTTTTAGGATCTTCAGTTTGTAAAAAAAGAAGTTGTGCAATCACGGCATTAGCTAATTGGTCACTGATTTCACTACCAATAAGGATAATACGATCTTTTAAAAGACGTGAATAGATATCCATGGAGCGCTCGCCACGGCCAGTATCTTCAATTACATAGGGAACAAGTGCCATTACAACCTCGGTTTTCTTTTTAACCTAACATACTAGTATGTATGTTTCAAGCGGCGAGAAGTTTAGCTGCAATATAATCGAGTCCTTTTTCAATAACAGTCTCTGATAAAATAGCTCCATAAAATTCCTCATTAAGGCTGGAGACTACTTGAGAGACCATTTCTTCTGGGATATGGCTCAGTAATTGACTTAGTTTTTTGTTCAGGTCATCATGGGAAACAATGATATGATGACGCAGATTAAAATCATTAAGTAGGTAGTAAAGAATAAGACGTTTTCTGCTCTCTTTGGCAGCAAGGTCATGGATGAGCTGTTTATGCTGCTTTATTTCTTCTTCTGTTAGGTTGCCTTGAGCTTCTAAAACTTGGGCTTTGCTATTTTCAAAAGAGGCCGTATCTTTATTTACTAAAGAAGCGGGCAGGTCAAAAACATACTTATCAAAAAGAGCATTTTCAATAGCTTCGATGAGGGCCGTACGGTGATCATGATCTTTTTGTGCTTGCAGCTGTTTGCGCATAGTAGAGCGCATGTTTTCTACATCTGTAGCTCCGAGTTTCTTAGCGAAATCATCGTCTAGGGCTGGAAGAACAGGTGTTTCAATAGCTTTGAGAGTCACGCGGTAGGGGATAGGATTGAAGAGGCTTTGAAGCTCTTTATCAACAGTGCCATTATCAAGAGACTCTGCCGGAACGCTTGCGCCTTCACGTGTTTCCCCTGGTTTGAGGCCGATAACCATAGACATCAGCCAAGGAGCCATTTTTTTATCTTCAATCACAAGCCTGCGGTCTGAAAAAATCGGTGTGTCTTCTCGGTTTATTTGCACCATATCTAGACGGATAAAGTCCCCTTTTTCGGCAGGACGGTCTGTGACTTCATTCCATGTAGCTGAAGAGTGCAAAGATGTTGTGATAACATCTTCTACATCTTCATCCAAAACAGGTTTTGCTTCTGGAAGAGTGAGGGCAAGATCGGTGATTTCAAAAGCTGGAACAATAGGAAAAGATTCGAACTGAAAAGAGATTTCTGCAGATTCGTTGTGGCCTTTAAAAGATTTAATTTGAGACTTAATTTTGTCAGCGGAAGCTTTAATAGGTTTTTTCTCTGTCAATTCAAGAGCTTTTTGAAAGGAGATATTAAGAGTGTGATCTTTCCATTCTTGCTCAATTGCTTTAGCGAAATGGGTGTTAAGAAGACCCTCAGGCACACGGCCTTTTCTAAAGCCTGGAAGAGAAACCTCTTTACGCACAGCTGTCATAGCCTGCTTGTGGGCTTCTGCAATAGTTTTAGGTGTTGCTATGACATCGAGCTTTAGCACACAGCCTGGTTCGTCCACGAGGTCAATCGTGAGGAATTCATTTTCAAAATGTTGTAAGGCCATTGACTAACTCCATAAAATAACAAGAAAGAAAAGCGGGCGATGAGGCTCGAACTCACGACCCTCACGTTGGCAACGTGATGCTCTACCACTGAGCTACGCCCGCAAAGAAGGCAAAAGCATATAAAAAGAGCTCTATTTTCGCAATAGAATTTTAGCCTCTTCAAAAGTCTCCACGAGAGCTGTGCCATAAGGGGAGGCATAAACATCCATAGGGTAGTGATAGTATATTTTTTGATTTATCAGGAAAACGAGAGTAATTTGTTTTTCAGGAGGTGTTTGCGCATTATGTTTTCGGAAGTGAAGAGTGAGGTGAAGGCCTTTAGCGGTAAAAGGATATTCAGATAGATGATTTCGTAATTGAGAATGAGCATTAATCTCTCTTAAGAGATCGTCGGCAATTTCTACTATTAGGGCTCTTGCCTCTGCAATAGTTGCCGGGTAGGGAGCTGCGTATCCTTGAGAGACGTTATCAACACAAACCATGCCACCGCCTCCTGTAGCACTTAAGGATAGTTTATACTTTTTTTTTAAATAAGCATTTTCTTTTGCTGTTATACGATCTACATAACTCCAGTAATGGGGCTGCCCTCCAAATAGAAAAGGCGTAGCAAGCAGAAGGGTCATCATTATTTTTTTCATCTAGTATTCTTGATATTGGGTTTTTAAATCTTGTGACAGTGTTTTAAATACCTGTTTATATGTTTCTCCGTCTAGAGAATGGTCAATAAAGCCACCTAAAGAGGGGTGAACAGATACGGTTCCTAGATAGGCGCCTGCTAGCCTGTTCATCGGGTCTGCTATCCAAGGTATAGGGTCTCGGCTGCTTACGTGGTTCATAACTCTTCCAAATTCTCCTGTATTAATGATTTTAGCAGAGCCAATTGTCTGAAGATGAACATTTGACGGTACAGAAGGTGGAAGCTGTTTGGCTGCGATATGGGCGATGAGTCCACCTTGGCTATGTGCGATGACGTTGACGCGGCCATTTTCCCCTACTGCTTGGACATCGCGTTTGACCACATCTTGCAGCAGGCGCACGGGAGTGGTGGGAGCGCCGAAGAAGTTGGCAACACAATCGCAGATGTCAAAGACGGCGCCGTTAGAGGCATTATAGACGAGAGTGGTATAATGACCGGTCGTATCGGCGTGACTTTTGGCCATATGGAAGGCATCTTCAAAGGAGGTGTTCATGCCATTGACAATAATATCACGCACGCCTCGGGTTTTGGCATCGGCATTAAATTGATAGAGCTGAGAGTGATATTCTTCTGCAGGCTTCTCCCGGCCGGCCATAAAGGAGCCAAGACTTTCTACAGCGCGGTTAAGGTAGGGGATCGGCACGACATGGCGCCCCAGGAGTTCGATGCCGCGGCCCATAGCATTGACCATCTTTTTAAGGCCAAAAGAGGCCGTTTTAAGAGCGCTCATAGCCGATTTTATCTGGCGGGAGGCCATTTGCATAAACCAGCTGTTCATAAAAGCGCGTAGTTGCTGAGTTACCATCCGGTCCATGCGGTTAAAAGTCTCTTTGCCAAAGAGGCCGTAAACGTCAAAGCTGTTTACCGGATTATTACGCAGGTAGGCATAGGCATTCAGACCATCGCTTAGTCCTTGAGGGTCAGCAGTTGTCCAGCGCCCCATAGAGGGGCTGTAGTAGCGCCTGCCAAAGTAAACAAAGCCACTCTCTCTATCGACCCTTTTACTAGCAAAGCGCCAAGGAGAAAGAGCGCTGGTAGGCGCCTCTTCGCCAAAGCTGGAGTAGCGGTAGTCCTCTAGAGCTTCGCCGGAGGCATCTTGCAAAGAGACCACATTGCCGCGGTTGTCATGAACAGGGAAGTAGGCTTCCCCCTCGATTTCCATCACCCACGAGGCTCCAATTTCTCCACCAAGACCATCACCCAAAATGCGCAGATCTTGAAGACGGCTCTCTTCGTAGGAGCCAATCTCATTTTGCCCATCATAGATAAAATAGGTGGTAAGGCCTCCAACTGTTTTACTTAGGCGTCTATTAAAAGAGTCATAGCTGTAAGTACTGGTGCCTTCAATGGCTATTAAACGGTCGAGTTCATCGTAGCGATAAAGAGTACTATTTTGAGAAAGAAGCCGGCCGTTTTTGTCCCAGCTATAATGAGCATTTGCATCTTCTGTAAGCTCGTTAAGAGCGTTGATTGTTTGAGGGTAGCTGTCGACACTAATACGGTTGTAGAGGGAGTCATGCCGGTAGTGACGCTCAAAAAGGGATTTTTCATAGGTAATCTGGTAGAGGTCATCATAGGCATAAATGCAGTCGTAATGACCAGCTGTATCTTTTATATGACATTGCAGAAAATTGCCTGCTTTATCAAAGGATATATTTGTTTGTGACCAGCTGGTAGAGGCAATAGACTGCACACGTTTTAAAGAGTCGTAGGTCTTGGTAATCTTGAGAGGGCCTTCCATGGAGCAGATCTGGCCAAACCAGTTGCGATTTGCAACTGTCTGAGTGTGGGGGCCACGCTGGATGCTTTTGAGAAAATATCCCTCATAAAAATATTTAATAGAGGAGCTGTCAGGAAGCGTCATGGAAGTTTTGCGGCCTAGAAGATCACGCTCATAAGTTATTTTAAGGCCATTTTCCAGTTTTTCAGAGAGGAGGTGTCCTAAGCTGTTATAAGAGCGCTCCGTTTTTCCTGCTAGTAGAAGCTTTCCTTGCTTATTGTAAGAGAAATGGTAAGAGAGCTCCCCACTTGTTGTCGTGCTCTCCAGGCGTCCATAGGCATCATAGCTATGCAAGATGATGGTGCCATTAGGCAGTGTTTTAGAGAGAAGGTCACCTGCTATATTATAGGTAAAAGTCGTGCGTCTTTCATCACCACTATCTACACCGCGGATCTCTTCTGCTACTTTTTTAAGAGGGGTATAGTCCCAAGTAACAGAATAAGTGCGTAGAAGAGTATCTCCTGCATACACTTTTTCATCGATACGAGATTTAGCGCCGCCTTTCGTGTAAAAAAGCTCTTTCGAAGAGCGTTTATGGCCGGCAGCATTAAAGCGCTCTTCAAGGGCTGGGCGATCATACGCATCAAAAGTTGTAACAAAGAGATTGCCCAAGGGGTCGGTAGAGCTTTTTTGCAAAACGAAGTAATCTTTTTCAGGAATAATTTTATAGTTAAATCTTGTTTTATACCCTTCAGGATTGATGATAAGGACTATTTCGTTTCTAGAATCATATTCTGTATAGGTTTCGCTAAAGGTGCGGGCATCGGCATATTCACGGACAAGATTTTTGTGGCCATAAGTATCATAGCCATAGACTGTTTTCTTTTGAATGTGTCCTTCAAGATCTTCTAGGCGCTCTTCTATGACTTGACCTAGTGTGTTACGCAGTGTGATCTCGTTAAAGTAATCTGTTCGGCTCTCGAGAACTTCGCCTGAAGCATCGTAGGTGAAGTACATGTGCGCCTGTAGGCCAGCTGCATCTTTGACCTGCTCTTTTACACGGCCAGCTGCATCATAGTAATAACTTGTGATAATACCAGCGTTATCTGTTTCTTCAATGAGATGTAGGGCATTATAGGTAAAGCTACGCGTCTGTAAGACCTCACCGCTTGCAGAGCGCAGTTCCTCTTTGGTAATACGATCAAGAGGATCGATTGTCATGTGTAAAGAGGACCCATCTTTATTAATACGTTTTTTGAGGGCGCCGTGAAGAGTGTAGAAAAATTTTTCTGATCCGCCGTCTGCATAAGTGATTTCAAGGGGCTGATGGAAAATATTCCAGCGTTTTTTGGTTGTGTGGCCATCGGGATCTGTTTCTTCAATGATGTGTCCCAGTACATCATAGGCTCTTGTTATGAGAGATCCATTAAAAACACTTATTATATTGCCAAAAGGATCGTAGGCATATTCTTTGCATCTACCAAGAGCGTCATATTCTTTAATTAGCTGGCCGTTCAGATTCCACACATTCCTCTGCGTGAAGATGCGCCCATCGCTATGGACCTCGCTTTGAACAACTAGGCGGTTAAGGAGGTCGTATTCTTTTTGGATATAGGTATCTGAGCGATGCTGCTCATAAATAATATTATTATTTGCATCATATTGGTAGAAGTGTTTAACCCCCAGTTTATCGGTTTCTTCTATAACACGATCTTTTTCATCATATATATAAGAGAGAGTATATCCATCATGTGTTTCGGATGCTTTAAGGTCGTTGGGTGCGTAAGTATAGGAGGTGCGATTTTTGATAATCTCTTGGCCATTATCTAGATAGAGCTCCTCTACTTTTTCTGGCTGGCCACGTCCTGGATTGTCCTGTCGGACCTCTATACGGGTAATATGGCGCTCTGTGACATCTTGTAAGTTAAGAGGATCCTTGGATGAGCCGTCATCAAAGAATTTGGTGATAAGAATCCCGTCCTGATCATAAAAAAAGAAACTGCGCCTGCAAATCTTGCCCTCTACTACCTCATATTTAGAAGAGAGAAGGTCTGTTTGAGGGATATAGCTATAGAGGATTTTATGGCCAGGCCTTGTAACTTCTTCTAAGAGTAGATGCAGGTCATCTTGAGAGTAACTAGTATATTTTACATGGCATTCGCCGGTTACAACACCTTTTGTTTCCCGGATGGAATCAATGCCGTTTCTCTCACCGGTAATAGGTCCCCATGTGGATTCAGCTACAGGGTTATGTTGTTTGTCATAGTCGATTGTTTTGGCATAGGCATAGGTATGTTTTTTTTCATCTACAATAAAGCGGCAGACAAAATCACCGACTTCTCTTTTATCATAGGCTCTGTTCCAAACAACATTTTCAGAGGCAAGAGGCTCTGATTCACCTTTGAAAGTGACAATCTTGCGTACACGATTACTCTCATCAATATTATACTGCTTTACATGACCGGCAGCATCCCATACTTGAGAGGTGATACCTTTAAATTTTTTATTTTTACGCCCCTGATCATCTCTTCCATAATGTTCTTGAATAAAATATCTAGAAAGCACAGCCGGGGAGCCATCTTCGCCTCCAGGACCCAATAGTGTAGATACTTTATCATTCGTATCATAGAGGATGTCTAAATAGCGACCTTCTGGAGCCTCTCGGCGTTCAATACGCCTGCCATCTGCTGAATAGCTATACTTTACAAAATCGGGTCCATTAGCGCCTGTTACCTCTGTGAGGACAGAGCCGTTTTTGGGTTCAAAGCTGTAGCGGATCTGACGGTTGCGTGATTGTACGATTAAGCTGGAAGCAGATTCTAAAGCAAAGTCAATGTGGTTAAACTCTTTAGCGCGGCCCCAAGAAGAGATCGAAGAAAAAATAGAGCTTCCTTTAAAATTTTGCCAGGTATAGCGCAGCTCTCGATAATGAGGTCTTTTTTCAAGGGCTGTTTGATAAATATTATTTAGATGGTGGTGCATGATGCGCTTAGTTCCATCTGGATCTATGACGCTCAAAATGCCTTTATCCATCAATGCGGACATCGATTTAGCCGTTGTGGCGCCGCTAATTTCCCCAAGTCCTGTATTAATAAAGCCTTGATTGAAATTTCCTGTGTGAGCCTTTATACGATAAGTGTGGCAAGGGTGTGTGAAAGCAAAGCCTCCGCCATAGGGCTCAAAAATAAGGCGTTCTGTACAGTTTGGTTTATGACTAAGGGCTGATTTATGATAATTATTCAGGCCCCAGCCACCAAGATTGCCAGAGTCTTGAGTGCCATTTTTCCATGTACGCGCAAGTAATATAGGCTCGGGGCCTTTTGTAAAAAAATCGACCTGTTCTTCTGTAAAAGCTCCTGTAATGATGTCTACAGTGCCAGGATGGTTAGAAAGATTGTGGCCCTTAAAGGGGGACTCTTTGGAAGAGAGGTTTTTTGCAATATGCGTCTCTTTTTCTGCCGCAGAAAGAGAGAGGATCAGAAATAAAAAGCACAAAAAGATTTTTTGCATGACAAAGTTTATAAGAGAAATGCAAAGAAATTGCAAAGGAAAAAGAAAAATAATTCATCCACAATATTTTTTGCTAAGCGGATTTAAGCAGTCTTGATATAAGAGACGGGTATGCTCAATTTTCGTAAGTTAAAGCAGGAATTTGCTCCCACTGTCTTAAAAGAGGGGCAACAACTTTTTGAAAAAGAGGCTCTACAGAGTGCCAAGATCGTGGTATTTGATGACAAGCGCATCAAATTCCGTGCGAAGGTACAGGGCTCTTTTAATAATACGTATGAGAGTGAAGTAGAAATTGATCGCTTTGAATCACGTGTTGTTGATTCTAACTGTGACTGTGCCTACACGTATGATTGCCAGCATTTAGCAGCTTTTTTCTTTCATCTTGAACAGCGCTTTGATGCCATGGTCCTCGATTTTTCTGCTGATCAGGGTAGCGTAAAAACAAGCAAAAAAACTAAGGCAAGCATTAAAAAAGTCTTTGATAACGCTGTTTGTAAAGAAAGTGTGCGTTTAGATGTACAGATGCAAAAAGAGATGCTGAAAGATTATTTATTTGCAGCAGATGTTTTAGGGAATAATCCCTTTTTTATGCCTCAAGAAGAGCTTGTAGAGGAAAAAGCCGATCTGGGTATTGTGGTTAATTTAGAGGCCTTGGCTTCTAAAGGGGCTGTTCCTTTTCAAATTGCACTGCGTATGCCCTTTAGGACTAAACCTTTGCAAGTATGCCATGTAAAAGAGTTCATCGAGGCTATTCGCTATTGTGAACCTATTCTTCTCTTTGGCAAGCGCCGCTTTTTTACAAAGCAATCCTTTGATGCTATCGGTTCCGAAATTATTAGTCTTATCATTGAGCATGCAAGGTTTCCTGGCCAAGAGCTTGTTCGCTTTGGGGAGTTAGAGGCAGAAGCTTTTGCCACGCTGCTTGCTAAGTCACATGAACTTGCCATGAGCCGGAAAACAGCCTCTTTTGAAGAGAAGGGGACCCTTGATTTACCAGGTCTCTACAACAACTCTCTTGAATCACCCCTAAAAGGTTCCTTAACGCAAGCAACTCTTGTATGTGATATGGAGTTAGTAGAGCTTCCACGCCTCTTGTTACAACCTAAAATAGCAGTGGCAGGCAAGCATTTTAATCCAGATGAGGCACTGCTTCTTGAGTGCGCTCGTCCGGGTGTTATCATTAATCAGACTTATTATCGTTTCCAAGAAAATATTAAGCGTCTGCATTTACGCTATATGGATCATTTAAGAGAGATAGCTATACCTGAGCCTCTTTTTGGATCTTTTGTGGAAAATGCTTTGCCACAACTTAATGCTTATGCCACTGTGGGCGGATTAAAAGTTATTGATAAATTTGTGACAATGCCTTTTACAGGTGAGCTAAAAGCTCGTGTAGAATTGGAATATACGGGAGAGCAGTTAGAAGCAAAGCTCTTTTTCCTTTATGGTAAAACAGAGATTCCAGCAGCTGGCCTAGAGATTTCCTATGATCATGCAATGAGTTTTATTTCTAAGCAAGGGGTCTTGGCAAGAGATCTTTTAGAAGAGCAGAAAATCGCAAAAGAGCTCTTTGAAGAATTCTTTTATGATCTCAAGCAGGGACTTTATATTGCCAAGTCAGAAAAAAAGATTGTCGAATTTATGACAGACATTGTCCCTCAGTATAAAGAAAGGGTTCATTTTGACTGTCCTAAAAATCTTTTAGAGAAGTTTGTCTACGATAATACCGATATCGCGCTTCATTTTAAAGAACACACAGCGATGACCTATGAAATTAGTATGACTGTAAAGGGCCATCTGACGGGTGTTAAAATAGCTCATTTAGCGGAATGTCTGGCAGCAAAACGTTCTTTTATTGAGCTTAAAAAAGATACGATTCTTGTGTTAAATCTCGATAAGATCGGTCATCTTTTACAAATGCTTGATGAACTCGGGTTAACTCAGCTCGATAATTTAGTAGGACATAAGCCTCTCTGGAGTCTTGTTAATATTCAGGCAAGTCTTTTTGATACAATCCCTGCTAAGTGGACAATGAGCAAAGCTCTTAAAGCCATTCAGGAGCAGATACTAGGTCTTCAAGATGTGAGGCCGGGATCTATTCCTGAGAACGTGAAGAAGTTTCTGCGTCCTTATCAAGGGGAGGGTGTTCAGTGGCTTGAACGCCTGCGTCATATGTATTTAAATGGTATTTTAGCAGACGACATGGGCCTTGGAAAAACGCTTCAAGCTATATCAGCACTCACCCAGCTGCGTCTAGAAAAGCCGGGGAGTGTCAGCTTAATTGTCTGCCCTACTTCTCTCGTTTATAACTGGAAGCAAGAGGTCGCTAAATTTAATCCTGAGATGAAGGTCTTAGTCATCGATGGAATACCAGCTAGTCGTAAAAAATTACTGGCGCAAATAGCGGCCTGTGATCTGGTAGTGACCTCCTATAATCTTTTACAAAAAGATGTGGATACCTATAAAGATTTTGCCTTTAGCTATGTTATTTTAGATGAGGGGCAGCAGATCAAAAATCGCAGCACCCGTAATGCTAAGTCTGTTAAACAAATTCAAGCAGCCCATAGGCTTATATTAACGGGCACACCTATTGAAAATTCTTTAGAGGATCTATGGAGTCTCTTTGATTTCTTAATGCCTGGACTTCTCGGAAGCTTTGATCGATTCCAAGATAAATACCTGAAACAGGGGCAGACAGGTGCTATGACTACGCTTAAACGTAAAGTCGCACCCTTTATTTTACGCCGTATGAAAAGCGATGTCCTAGCAGATCTTCCGCCAGTTTCAGAAATCGTCTACCATTGCCACCTAAGTGAAGTACAAAAAGAGCTCTATAGCTCTTATGCTGCATCTGCTCGTGAAGAGCTGAAAAAGTTAGTGGATAAAGACGGCTTTGATAAGATACAAATCCATGTGCTTGCGACACTTACGCGTTTAAAGCAGATCTGCTGTCATCCAGCTATTTTTGCCAAAGAAAAGGCTGAAGAGGGTGACTCTGCTAAATATGAGATGCTTATTGAATTAATGCAGAGTTTGATGGAAGGGGGCCATAAAGCCGTTATCTTCAGCCAATACTCGAAAATGCTCTCTATTTTAAGAGACGATTTAGAAAAACGCGGTATTGCTTTCTCATATCTAGATGGGAGTAGCAAAAATCGACTGGAGATTGTGGATAATTTTAATAAAGATAAGAATATTCCATTCTTTCTTGTGTCTCTTAAAGCAGGCGGTTCGGGCCTTAACATCACGGGTGCAGATACCGTTATTCACTATGATATGTGGTGGAATCCGGCAGTGGAGAATCAAGCAACTGACCGCGTTCATCGTATTGGACAGACAAGAAGCGTCTCTTCTTATAAGCTAGTGACCTCAGGGACAATTGAGGAAAAAATCGTTGAATTGCAGGATCGCAAGAAAGGACTTGTCAAGAAGGTCATTAGTTGCGACGATGAAGCGATGTCTAAACTAACTTGGGAAGAAGTCCTGCAATTGCTGCAGACTTGAGAAAAAAGGACGACTAAATATATATGGCCAATCCGCGTGCCCCTTTTAAATTCGCCCCTATGTGGCAAAAAATACAAAAGCTTACCGTCAATAAGTTGTGGGGAGTTTTTTCAAGTGATATTGGTATCGACTTAGGGACTGCGAACACCCTTGTTTTTGTAAGAGGTAGGGGCATTGTTTTGTCCGAGCCTTCTGTGGTAGCTGTAGATTCTCGGACGAACGAAGTGCTCGCTGTCGGTCATAAAGCGAAGGCCATGCTTGGTAAGACACCGCAAAAAATCCATGCTGTTCGTCCTATGAAAGATGGTGTCATTGCCGATTTTGAGATAGCGGAAGGTATGTTAAAGGCTCTTATTCAAAGAGTTACGCCTTCAAAAAGTCTTTTTCGCCCACGTATTCTTATTGCTGTTCCTTCTGGAATAACAGGTGTGGAAAAGCGCGCTGTTGAGGATTCAGCTCTACATGCAGGCGCACAGGAAGTCATTCTTATTGAAGAGCCTATGGCTGCTGCAATTGGCGTAGATTTGCCTGTTCACGAACCAGCTGCTAACATGATTATTGATATTGGTGGTGGTACAACAGAAATCGCCATTATTTCTCTTGGCGGTATCGTCGAATCTAGATCACTTCGTATAGCCGGGGATGAGTTTGATGATTGTATTATCAACTATATGCGCCGTACCTATAATTTGATGATCGGACCGCGTACTGCTGAGGAAATTAAAATTACCATAGGCTCGGCCTATTCTCTGGGTGACAATGAACTGGAAATGGAAGTACGTGGCCGCGATCAAGTAGCCGGTCTTCCTGTAACCAAGCGCATTAATTCCGTAGAAATCCGTGAATGCTTAATGGAGCCCATCCAACAAATCATCGAATCTGTCAAGCTCGTCCTTGAAAAATGTCCTCCCGAGCTTGCAGCTGACCTCGTTGAGCGTGGTATGGTCCTAGCCGGTGGCGGCGCCCTTATGAAGGGTCTGGAAAAAGCGCTCATGAAAGAGACAGGCCTTCCCGTCATCATCGCCCCCAACCCACTACTTGCCGTATGTCTTGGCACAGGCAAAGCCCTTGAATATCTAGACAAATTCAAGAGCCGTAAAACAATTCTTTAAGGAACTTAATCAGTAAAACATATAGATTCCACATTTTGTGTGAAAGAAGAGGCGTCTTCTGAATAGCTCCCTTGTTTTCTGCAAGTGAGCTTGAGGGAAAATAGAATAAACTTATGTCATAACGCAGAAGTTTATCAATAGTAATAATTTCCCATCCTGGGAGATGCCAGCCACTTTATACGACTTCTGCATTCTTCGGGTTTCTTTTAAGACTATTTAAATGATAGATGTCATCATGAACATAAAATCGTTGTGTAAAAAAGCATGTTTAGAACAAAATAAAACTTTTTAGGTTTCTGTGATCAAAAAGCTGCTCTTCTTAATTTTTAATCCCTTTTTTGTTTCTTACTATTACCGCTTCTGCGTAAAAAAAATTAAAGAGCTTCCTGCAGATACACAGCTATTTTTTATTACAAGAAGAGATTTTGGAACCTATCCTCAGCTTTTAAATTATATAGCGTGTTGGGAAGAGAAAAGAGGAAAAACAGCCCTGGTATTTCTTACCGGCCGTTTTGATATAATCGAAAGCCTGGTTAGACTTATATGCCCAGCGACGCATCTCATAGGTCCTGATAACTCACTTGCCTGCAAAGCTATTGCATACTTTCATCCGCGTACTATTCATCTTCAAAGTTTTGCAAGAGTATATGCACGACTCGCTATTGATTATGAAGAGGCTCTTTATTTATATAATCAGGCATCGACTTACCCACCTCCTTCTCATAATTCGTCGTATCAGGTCTATTTCGATCATTACTTAAAAGAGCTGGGAAAATTTGCAACCCCTGCTTTTAAGAAAGCTTATATAGAAGTTCGCAAGCTCATAGATTATCGAGAGGATGTTTATAATGATCAGTTGGATGTGGCTAGTCAACAAAGAGATTTAACCCCATTGCATCAACGTATAAAACCTCTTTTGGAAGATTTGAAAAATAAACTATGCCTTCAGGGTCCTTATGTTGTTATTAATATTAATTGTAAGGATTATACACATCAGCATCCCGATGCTAATCGTAAGAAAATAGCTTTTCCAGAAAGATATAATGCTATTATTGATTTTTTGATTAATAAAGGTTTTGTAGTTGTTATACAAGGAAGGGATGAACAGCCCGTATTCCAATCACGGCATGGACTTATTGATTATGCTAAAAGTCCATATGTTTCACCTGAAAATGATGTGGCTCTTTATGCAGGAAGTACCTTTGCGATCCTATGTAAAACAGGGCCTGAATATTTTGCTATGCTTGCAGATATTCCTATTTTAGGTTTGAATTATGTAGAACTGTGTTGTATGGTTCCTAGTACCAAACTGCGCTTTTTTCCAAAAAATCTGAAAAAAAAAGGAAGAAGCTTTTCTTGGCAGCAATTACTCCAAGAGGCATGTTATTTTGATTTAGGCAAATCTAATTTTGATCATGAAGTTATTTATGAAGATTTGTCTGAAGAAGATATGCTTACTGCTGTAGAAGAGTTTTTGCCACTTGTGCAAAATAATAGTTGGCTGGACTTAACCCCCTTGCAGAAAGCTTATAAAGAGTCTCTTAACCCCTTACATCTTGATCAATATCGTGTTTTGAGTGTTCCATGCGATGTCTATTTAAGGAGAAAATGTGAATGAATGTATGAATATCAGATGAAATGTTAGAAAAAGGATTTATAGTTATTCCTTTTCCGAATGTTCTTAAAGAGCAGATGTTACAGCATATTCGCTCCTATATAGGACAAGTGACTCATAGGAATGAAGAGGACTTAACGAAAAGTGTTATGTCGCTATCTGATGAGAATTTCTCTAATATTTTGGGAAATAAGCCCTTTCGTATGTTTCCTGATCATGTGGCTAAAGAATTATATGAGTGGGCTTCAAATCTCGATTCTTTTTTAGGAGGCGTCTAGGCTGGGATAAACTACGTAAATGAGTCTGAGGCTAAAATAAATCAGCAACTCAGAGAAGATTCCTATGATATTTATTGGCGCTGCGTACGTCCAGGTCGAAAGGATATAGGTGCTGCCCATGCTGATTACCAATTCTGGGAGCTTCATAAGGGAACAGAATATGAAGCGCGTGTTGCTTTTCCCTATGATGAACGCTGGAAGATTTGGATTCCACTTCTGGACTGTGTTAACACAAATAGTTTACAAGTCATTCCCGGAAGCCATAAAGAAAACATTCCTATCACCATATGCTCTACTAAAAATGGTTTAAGGCCCGATATTGAAAGTAGATGGCTGGCAGAAAATGAACAACGTTTTATGTGTCCATTTAAAAAATTTACAGACTGCTGCCTTCTTTTTCATGACAAACTTGTTCATAAAGGACCTCCAAATCAGGAGTCCGCTTTAAGAATTTCTGCAGAGCTTACCATAATTTTAAAATTAGCTACAGATCCGTTACTCGTTTAAGTGAAGGAAAACCCTTTGAGGGATTCTTCAAAATCATGTATGCTGTTTGCAAAAACCAAGGAATAAAATGAGTCAAGAAAGAACATTATCTATTTTAAAGCCTGATGTTGTCGGCAAAAATCAAATTGGACAGGTTTTAAGTCGTTTTGAAGGTATAGGTTTAAAAATTGTTGCGGCGAAAATGCTACAGTTATCACGTCAGCAAGCAGAAGGCTTTTATGCTGTACATAAAGGGCGTCCTTTCTTTAAAGCTCTTATAGATTTTATGGTTTCCGGTCCTGTTTTTATACAAGTTCTGGAAGGTGTAAATGCTGTTGCCCAAAACCGTGATATCATGGGAGCTACGAATCCCAAAGAAGCCAAGCCTGGCACTATTCGAGCAGACTTCGCAGTCTCTATTGATGAAAATGCAGTCCATGGCTCGGATAGTACAGAAAGTGCAGCTGTAGAGATAGCCTTCTTCTTCAAGCCTGAAGAGATTTGTCCACGTATACGCTAAAACATGATTTAGAATTAATAACCTCAATAGAGCTATTGAGGTTATTTTTTATAAAAATGAAATTTGGATATTCGCTTTTTGAGTATTAAAATGGATTCATTGATTATTTTTCTAAAGAGACGTTCGTAACTCTTAAGTCATGAGCGATAAATACATGACTTCCTATCCCATAGTTTAAGTATTTTTCAAGTGACCAATGAGGATACATTTCTAGGATTTCTTGGGTTGCTTTTCTTTGTCCTAAATTGGGATTTCCTAAAGAGGCCATCCAGTCATCAAATATGATGAATGTGCCATCTTGAATAATTTCGTTTTTAAATAAAAAATCTAA
>CAIMEJ010000014.1 GCA_903839985.1 uncultured bacterium
CCCTGCTTGCTCACCGCCCTCCCAAAAAGCCTTCCAAAAAGGTTTATCTGTCGTCTTCATAAATTGACAGACGGCTAAAACCTCATCTACTGTTAAGGCAAGCATGATAAGCATCCCCCCCGCAGTAATAAGGCAAAGACCACACCATGCTCCGACAATGATAGGCTGACTCATTACGAGCAAGATGCTCACCAGACCAAGAGGCACTACTAAAAGCCCAAAAACAACTACCATCCAGGGCATCGTCCGCCAGCGGCCGGCTCCTCCCTTGCATCCCATAAGAGCCTCTAATCCGTAGGCTAATGCACCAAGACCTGCATCTGAAACAGGAAAAGATTTAGAGAGATTTGATGTGATAACATGAAGAGTTCCCTCTCCAAAAAAAGGATCCCATACAGTTGGTATATAACCCATTTGATAAGCCGACAGATAGCGGGAGATAAACCAACCTAAAAAACCAAAGAAAATAACAGGGATTCTTTGCGTGCCTGATGAGGGATTATAACTCCATCCGGCTGGGACAACTTTATCACTGCTCCAGCTCTCATCGGGTAATTTAGTGACTAAAATAGAAAAAACAATGAGTAGCATACCGATAATCGTATCGTTCAGATAGATAACGGCTTTAGGAGACCAGAAGATAAGAGGGGCAAACTGTAACCAAATACCCAGCAATGCAACTATCCACAAAGGCCACACACGGCCTTTCAGTGACAGAAGCCCTAATATAATAGCGATAACACCCGTTATTATATCACTAAGAGCTAAATAATAAGTGGCATGGGCACTTTGCGGACTAATGCCTGTTAATGAAGGTGTAAAAGGCGCCTCATAACCAAAAGTTCCAGGTGCACATATAAGCCAAAGACCTAGAAGAATCACCACTAGACGAGACCAAGGATTCTTCATTAAACAGCTCTCTTCATCCAAGAGGGCATCGTCAATTGATGGTGTTTATACCAAGCAATAGGATCTTTTTTAAGAGCTGCTATCATATGAGGGGCGGAATCTTTTATAAAACGCTTAGGACTCCATCCAAGCTTTTCCTTTACCAGGGAAATATCTATATCGTAATTGATATCAGCTAGATCTACCATCCAAGGTTTAATATAAGACTGACCCGTCAGGTTTTGTAAAAAAGCCCCTATTTTCGCAATAGGCTTAGGAATAGGCCAAAGTTTCCAGTGGGTGCCAAAAATAAGCTCCTCGAAGAGCTCCTGCAGCTGACCGTAAGACATAATACGATCTTCGCCGACTAACATCGTCAATTCGGCGGGTAAAAGTCCTCTTTTTTGGACCGTTAAATCAATACAGTCTACAAGATCATCCATATGCAAATAGGATGTGCCACAAGTTACATCCCCTGGATAGACATGGGCTGCGAATTGTTTTTCATAGATACGCTGGATTTGCGCAGAGATTGGAATGGAATTACAATAATCATCATAAACACCGGCAATGCGTTGGATAACAATTGGAATAGCCCCTCTTTGGGTTTTCATGACATGTTCTGTTTCAATTTTAGAACGAGGATAATCCCAAAGACCTACAAGAGGGGAATTCTCCGTAATCTTGGTTCCCGGTTTGCAAGGCCCATGTACAAGCATGGTAGAAGAAAACATAAACTGCTGGCAGTTAAAATCTTGTAAATTTTTAAGCATGCGCGCAGTCCCCTGGACTGTGATCGTTTGGTACTTATTAGTGGGCTCACCTGTAAAATTATAATAAGCTGCTAGATGGATGACAGAGGCAATATCTTTACCATACTTTTCTTTTACATAAAGAAAAGCTTTAGCAACACTTTCATCTGATTCCAGATCCACCTTTACATAGTCCAAAGAAAGAGGCGATTCTGTAGAGGACACATAATCAAAGCCCACAAGCTGAAAGCCTGGAGCAAGACGCTCGGCCAGCGCACGTCCAATACGGCCACTACTACCTGTAATAATCAGAACGGGTTTGCTCATGATATTCTCCCTCTTTTTCTTTATCCGAATTTTAGGGAGAGCCTGAAGGAGTGTCAAGTTATTATTTTATAATAGAGAAAAGGGATCATAGGCTATAAAATAAAAAAAAGGAGATACTATGGTTGGACCTACCCAAGGAGGAGACTCTCCAGCAGGCATTACTCAG
>CAIMEJ010000015.1 GCA_903839985.1 uncultured bacterium
GGGCTATCGGGATAGAAATAAGATTTTCGATCGAAGTAAGACACGGGTGGAATAGTGGCTCCTATAGCCAGACCAAATTGAAGAGCCTTATGGAAGGCTTCTTTATTAACTTTGGGTAGACTCCCTGGCTGTCCTGTACAGATTTCAGAAATATTTATATTAGGGTCATCTCCGAAGTGATTAGGTGCAGGGCTAAAGAGCTTAGAAGCTGTATTAAGCTCCACATGGATTTCTAAGCCAATAATTGTTTCGTATGAATCATCCATGGAAAGCAAAAGCCCCTCGTAAAACCAAATGATCGTTAAAATGGGCTCCCATTAATTGGAGTCCGTAGCTAAGGCCCTCTTTATTTAAACCAGAAGGCAGGCTGATAGCTGGAAGCCCTGCAAGATTTGCACCAATTGTATAAATATCGCCTAAATACATCTGTAGGGGGTCTTGGACAGCCCCTATTTTAAAGGCTGGAGTTGGTGCTGTGGGCATCGCAATAAGATCGGCCTTCTCAAAAATGGCTTTAAATTCGGCACTTAAACGCGCACGTACCTTTTGAGCTTTTTTATAGAAGATCTCTTTATGTGTAGAAGAGAGAACATAGGTTCCAAGCAAAATGCGTCTTTTTACTTCCCGGCCGAAACCCTCTTCTTTGGAGAGATCATAAATTTCATCGAGAGTTTTAGCATTTTTACTGCGTAGACCATAACGGATACCATCAAAGCGGGCTAAGTTAGTGGAAGCTTCCGCAGTTGCTACAATATAATAGATGGAGACGGCAGACTGTAGAAGAGATAGATCAACGTCTATAATACGTGCACCTAGAGACTCTAATTTTTGAATAGAACTTTGAAAATTAGCCATGCTAGCAGGTTCAAGATCTTTTAAGAAATGCCAAGGTACTGCAATAGTCATGCCCTTGATACCGTGATGCTGTTCTCTTGTAAAAGACTCTTCTTTGAAGGAGAGGCAAGTAGAGTCATAAGGGCACGGTCTAGCCAGGACTTCCATACTGAGAGCTATGTCAGCAACTGTTCTGCCAAAAGGACCTATTTGATCTAAGGAAGAGGCAAAGGCCACGAGCCCATAACGAGAAACCCGTCCATAGCTTGGTTTAAAGCCAATATTTCCACAAAAAGCAGCTGGTTGACGAATAGAGCCGCCCGTGTCACTACCAAGAGCAAGAGGTGCCATAAAAGCACTTACTGCTGCTGCAGAACCACCAGAGGAACCACCAGGTACACAGGTTATATCAAGAGGGTTCCTCGTTAGTTGATAAGCAGAGTTTTCAGTAGACGACCCCATGGCAAATTCATCCATGTTCGTTTTACCGATTAAAAGAGCATCCTCTTCTTCCAAAAGCTCCACAACTCTGCTATTAAAAGGAGCTTTATAATTCTCTAAAAAACGTGATCCACAAGTGGAGCGCTCGCCGTGAATGTGAATATTATCCTTAATAGCAATAGGTACACCTGCAAGCTTCCCTAAAGGCTCGCCCCTTTCTCTCTTGAGGTCTAAGGATTTTGCTTTATCCAAAACGCGTTCTTTTAAGACATGCAAAAAAGCGCCTATGTCTTTGTCTTTTTGCTCAATATGATCCAGAAATGTTTGAGCAATTTCCAGTGCCTTCACGGAGCCACTTGTAAAGAGTTCTCGTAGTTCTATAGCACTTTTGTTAATCATGAAAATACCTTAGGAACACGGATCATGCCGCCGATATGTTCAGGGCTGTTAGCTAAAAATTCTTCGCGGGAAGAGGCTTTTACAGGAAGGTCTTCTCTCAAGATGTTCTCATTTTTTACTAGAGGAGTATACATAGGATCAAAGCCTTCTGTATCAACTTCTTGCAGTGAGTCAATGTGAGATAAAATTTTATCTATACTGACGGCGAGTGCTAAAGCTTCTTCCTTTGTACAGTGAATCCGACAAAGGCGACTTAAGTGGTGAAGGGTCTCTTCTGTAAAATCTTCTTTCATAGGCGCCTGTATCATAACATTCAGACCTATTTTTGCCCTCTCAAAAGTTAAAAGCTCTCTATATAACCTCGTTATCTGATGGCCTATCAGAGAGATAAAGCCAAAAAGCCGTTTATATATAAGTTTTTCGGTAAAGGGTATACAAATTTATACAATTTCTGTTATCGCCTTTTAGGAACGGGGGTATTAATTGAGCCACGATATTTATGCTGTACTGAGTAAATTAACGGACATTGCTTTGGCACTATCCGCAGAAAAAGATAAAAATAAACTTTTCGATCTTATTTTAGTAGGTGCTAGAGAGCTGACACATGCCGATGGTGGAACTCTGTATATTGTTGAGGGAAATAATCTTAAATTTGAAATCGTTCATAATGAAACGCTCAAAATCTCCCTATTAGGTAAGGGGCAGTTTCCTCCTATTGCTTTAAAGGAAAATGGTCAGAATAATGACCGTATGATTGCCGCCTATGCAGCCAATCATCGTAAAACAGTGAATATTGCCGATGCCTATAAGGCTGAAGGCTTTGATTTTTCTGGAACACGCTCTTTTGATGAAAAAAATGGATACCATTCCGAGTCTTTTTTAACAATTCCCTTAATTAACCACGAAGATGATGTCATTGGTGTTTTGCAGCTTATTAACGCTAAAGATGAATCGGGCAAGAACCGCCCCTTTTCCAAGGAAGAACAGCTTGTGGCAGAAGCCCTGAGCTCAGAAGCGGCTGTAGCCCTTACTAATCAGCAGCTTATTTTGGGCTTAAAATTGATGTTTGAGTCTCTTACCCGTGTTATAGCTGAAGCCATTGATGAGAAATCACCCATTACAGGTAAGCATTGTAAAAGGGTGCCCATTATAGCCCATATGTTAGCAGTAGCCGTTGGTAAAAGTGAGCCTAGTGCTAAACTAACGGATGATCAGCTGTATGAACTCGATATCGCAGCGCTCTTACATGACTGCGGCAAGGTGACAACGCCCGTGCATATTGTAGAAAAAGGGCATAAGCTACAAACAATTATTGACCGTATTAACTTGATAGAGAACCGTTTTGAAATTATCTATCGTGATAGAGTAATAGGAGGAAAAACAGCTGATTTAGGGGCCCTTAAAGCAAAGTTTCAGCAGGATATAGCCTTTCTCCGAGAATGTAATCTAGGCAAAGAAAGCATGTCGGAGGAGTCTCTTAAGCGAATAGATGATTTAGCCGCTCTTTCCTGGACAGATTTCAGTGGTCAAGTACAGCCTCTTATTACGGAGGACGAAAAATATAACTTAAAAATAGTTAAGGGGACTCTGACTCCTGAAGAGCGCAAGATTATTGAGAATCATGTATCTATGACACTGCGTATGTTAGCCCGCATTCCTTATCCTAAATATCTTAAAGACGTTACTGAAATTGCGGGAAGTCATCATGAGAAGATCAATGGCACGGGCTATCCACGTCGCCTTACAGGAGCTCAGATGTCTGAAAGAGCGAAAATGCTAGCTATTGCAGATGTGTTTGAGGCCCTCACAGCTCCCGATCGCCCTTATAAAGAGGTTATGAACCTCTCTAAAGCTATTGCTATCATGTCTAGCATGAGTAAAGAAGGCCATATTGATCCCCCTCTTTGGGAGATTTTTCTGAAAGAAAAGGTCTATTTAGAGTATGGCAAGCAGTATCTTAAGCCTGAACAGTTAGACCTTAATTAATCAGCTTAAAGGCGAAAGAAAAACGATCTTCTACTTCACGTCTTTCGTAGGTTGCTGAGAAGCGCCAATAGGAAAGAATGATAGTAGAAATACTGGCTTTGTATTCATTATAAGCAGGGGAGCCCGGTCGCCCCCAGCCTGTATGTGCCTGGAATTGAGAGGTCCAATTGGGATGAAAGCGCCAGAAGATATTATAGATAAGTGTTGTTCGTTGATCTGATACAAAAGAATTCTGCAGGTCTTGTTCACTATGAATCATATCGAGCATAAAATTATCTGGATCGGCTTTGCGCCAAGAACGCGCACCACGAGTTAGAATACTGGCTTTAACAGCTAGATTTTGGTCGATAGTCCAAAGAAGCGAAGCATTTGCATAGTCACGGCTATGGAGATCTCGATTCCAGGCTGCTTCGAATTTTGTTTCCAGAGTGTCAAGAGGGCTCCAAGAAAGGGCTCCATAGACACGGGGAACCTTGTTTTGCAAAGCGGGTGCATTAAAGAAACCAATAGCCCAGAAATCAAAAAAGAGAGGCTTGCGTAAAAGGCATGCTGGGCCTTTTTTTAGAAAAAATGATTGCTTAAAGCCAGCCTTGAGCATATTGAGGAGGCCGTAGCCGTCATCAATAGAAAAGATATAGGGATTGTTTGCCGTAGGTGCCGAATAAAAGTGGTAGTCCGCATAAGGCTCTACTGTATGTAGGCAGTAAGTATTATTACTAAAAAAAGGAGCTGAGGCTGTAGCGCCAGCTGTAAAAACAGCCTGTTCTGCATCTCCACCAGCGGGGCTATTGCTATAATAGATAGTGTTAAATCCGGCCTCAGGGGTAAAGAGCAAATAGCCTAAATTAAAGTTTTTATAATTACGATTACGAAATTCTACTCGTCCAGAGGCAAAGGAAGGTGCATTGGGGGTGCCATCTGCAAAAATATAGCTTAGATAAGCAGCTTTTAGGCGATTATCGGACATGATCCCAGAAGAGCCAAGAGTAAAAGGGCGCCAGCTCAGTTGAAAGCCCGGTAGTTGCTGGTTGATTGTTTGAAAGCTATTAACACGCACTCTTGTTGTAAAATCAGCTAGCCAGTTGGTCTCTTTATAGGTGGCAAACAGTTCTGTTCTTTGAGCTGTGGGTAATTCAAAGTCTTTTCCTGCATAGTTGGAGGCCATTTCCACGTCAGATAGCCAGTCATAGCAGGCACGTATATTGAGGCGGCCACGCTGATCTTCTGCCACCCCTTGAAAGCGGTAGCGCAGTCGAACATTTGGATCATCCCAAGAGCGGTCACGAATAGCAAAAGCCTTCGAGTCAAAGCGTGTAGGGCCTAATTGATAATTAGTATCCAGCCCTCCACCAAGACCTCTTGTAAGAACCGCATCAAGTCGTAAATAGGCTTTAAATTCATCTGTTTTAATAAGGCGATAGCGTAGAGAAGCCCTGGTATTTTCGTAGCCTCCAAAGCTAAAGCGCAGTTGTATAGGAAGATCTGTCAGAGCATCTAAGTTCGTGCGCATTTGGTTAAGGCAAAAGAGCTCTTTTTTAAAAAGACGCACAGATAGGCGTCTAGCATGGATTTGGGAGCCTCTTTGAAGGCGGATCCGTTCAAAGGCTATGGCCATATCAATATTAGAAGGGGGAGCTACAGAGCCATTTTCAATAATAATACTGCCATCTTTTTGAATCACCATCGATTCACCCGAAATAATCCAACCATCGCTACTCAGCATAGGATTTTCTATAATCCCTTCTTGGGTAGCAAAGTTATAGGTAAGATGGCTGCCTGTTAAGAGGCGCTTATCATAGAGAATAAGAAGGTTTCCAGAGGCCTGAACTATTTCAGACTCACTATTTTTTTGATAGAGAAGATGGGTTGCTTGAATACGGATTTTTTCATTTTCAATGACCCCTCCGCTATCTGTCCGAACGATACCATTGCTAAAACTGCCATCTTGTAAAAAGAGTTTTACATCGGCATTCAAAAGGCAGGGGAGTAATAATATGATAGCTAAGTATCTCATTATTATTCACTTAATCGGAGTAATAAGCTGGCAAGAACAGGTCTGTTAAGAGGATTTCCGTCTATAAGCGCTGCTAAGACAAAATCAATTGCTTCATGATCACGCATCAAAGCCACAGAGTCAAGCGCTGAGAGGAGGAGCTGACAGCTCTCTTGTTTAGTCATCAAATGAAAACTTTTTAAATCACTGGTTAAAGAAGGGGGCGTTACAGAGACGATCGCTAATTTTTTCATTTCTACAAACCATTCATGGACATGCGCAGCATAGGGGCCTTTTTCTTTTAGCGTATAAAGAGCCAAAGTAGCCCATGAACGAGCAAGTGGCGCACCTGGACGGTTGAGTTGGTCTAGTAGGAACTGTTTATCGTGGGTTTTGACTGTCCATATAAGAGCTGGTACTGTTTCTTTATCCTCAAAAAGGATGGCTTCTTTAGCAAAAGCCAAAAACTCTTTTTCAGAAAGGGTGCTAGCTTCTTCGATAAGGCGCTGTTTAGAAAAAATCATTACAGGTTTATTTTTGAGCGTAATCTGTGCTTTCACCTGCCAAGCTAGTAGGGATTGTCCGGGGGAGGCAATAGCTACTAGAGCCAGATTTTTCAAATTGGGATGCAGAAGAGAAAGAAGAGCCGGAAGAGCTTCGCTATTTTTCCCCTGTAAAAGGGCTAAGGTAGCATTAGCCTTAATATCAAGATCGCTACTTTGACTCAAGCGTATCAGAAGGTCTTGGCTTGTTTTCATTTGGCCAAGAAGAGCGATTGCAAAAAGATTACCCTGGCTGGCAGCTTCTTGAATTAAGAGCTCTGCTTTAAGCTGGCCAAGACGGAAAAGGCTATAACTGGCCACGAGTCTAATAGCCGGGTCTTTTTGCCGGGTCAAATCTTGTAAAAGAGGAATAGAGGCACTATCACCCAGGCTCCCAAGAGCATGGGCTGCAGCTTCTTTTTCTTGTAAATTACCCGTTTTAGCAGCCTCTCGTACCTCCTCCAAAAGATCATCCCTGCCAAGCTTACCAATTTCTAAAAGGGCAATGAGCCGGGTTTCTGGATTTGCTGCATGGAGAAACTTACGCATCCAGCAAACAGCAAAGCGTTCTTCACTAGCGGCAAAAAGAGGTACAAAAATAGGGTAAGCTCTTGGGTCTAGGCGGTCTAACCAGCGAGCGACAATTTCCAAAATACCCTTTTCTTTTTTTTGAATAAGAAACTCAGCAGCAGTAGCTTGGATGGGAAGCCAAGGGGAGTTTAGTTCTTTACGAATGAGGCTCACAGCATGGTCATCGGGAAAGCTCATCAGAAAAAACAAAGTAGCTAGTATGTCACGAGGATCTTCATTCTCAAGTCCTTTAGCCAAAACAGGTAATAGTTTGTTATTCATGGAAAAAGCAGAAGCCCACAGAGAAAGGAGCTGTAAATCATGATTATTTTTACGGCTGCTATCTTGAATGATCGCTAAGGCCATTTGCTGCAGTAGAGCATAATCATGGTCACCCTTCTCCTTTTTATAGTCTTTATAGGAGGTAATAGCCTGTTCAATGGCTCCTTGGCGCATTTTAAAGAGAATTTGGGCAGCTGGTGGGGCGCCTATAAGAAGGGAGGAGGAGATAATAAATAGAGAAAATAAGGCCTTAAACATGGGTCTTAGTCTATATAGAAATCCCTTAAAAATCGAAATAGAAAGAATCTTTATCTGATCTTTAAATAAAAGAGGTATAATATTGCTATAAATAAAAAGAAGGGATTTTATGAGTCACACACCCATAGATTCAGGTAGATCAGTTGGACCAGTAGTAGCAGTTGGACCAGTAGTAGCAGTAGACTTTGCAGAAAAGGTGGAAGGCAACTCTCAGGGATTTACTTATACACAGCGTTTAAATCAAGGTGTGTCTGTCGTAGCATCCGTAGTACAAAATATCGCTTCCTACCTGTTTAATTTAATCGCCGGTATCGTTTACTTTCTTCCTAAAGCTATTTTTATCGATTTACCTGCATGTATAGTAGAAGCTCGGATAGCTGCTAAGCAAATGGGAGAAGCTCATCATCTTTTGAACAACGTGAGCATCCTGGCTGAAAAAGGCGTTCAAGCTGTGAATTGGTTATCGACTCCAAAGAGTCAGGAAAGAATAGCGCAATTAGGTGCAGCTCTAGAGCGTGGTTTAGCTCCAATGACTCAGGCACAGGTAGCAACTTTACTTGGAAATGCCGCTCGAGTAGCACAAGATATTAGAGAGCGCTTTGAAGATGGTCACGGTAGCAGTATATTCGGTTTAATGAGAAAAATTCCTTCTAGGCAGGCTCCTGCTTCATCAGTTCTAGTTTCTCGTACTCCATCGCCTTTAGCAAGTCCGGGTGTGCTAAGGTCTTCTCCTACTTTATTGGAGGCCAGTGACCCAGCAGTTGGGGGAGGGTCAGGCAGAAGAGCTTCTGAAGAAGGGCCTATTCTCTTAGTAAGTACTGGACAGACAGCAGCTGTAAGTACTGGACAGACAGCAGCTCAGACATCACAGAAGCCTGCTCCAGTCTTTAATCTGCTAAATGCATTAAATGTATTAAGACCCGGATTTTTTTTAGGAAAACGGCCTGTAAATGGATCACCTGTAGGAACACCTGTAGGAACACCTAACCCTTCTCCAGAACAAGGATTGAAGCAAGGCCCATAAGGAAGCGCTTTTTTTGGACGACCTTGAGCTCTTCGGATTCAGCGAGGAGCTCTAAATGGGATAAGGGAATAAATTCCTGAATGCTGCTAGAGAGATAGCGATAAGCTAAGGGATTACGTGTGACAAGAGAGGCAAGAGCCGGTAGGCCCTTCTTAAGAAACAGCTTATACATATAAGCTGCGGCCTTATTTGTGGGCATCGTCAATTCTAAAATAGCAAAAACACCCCCTTTTTTTAAGACACGCCTGGCTTCTTGTAGGACAAGAAGAGGGTTTTTTACATTCCGAATACCATAAGCAATAGTAGCGCTATCAACGCTGTTAGAAGGCAGGGGAATAGTTTGGGCATCTTCAAAGTGAATTTCTAATTGAGAGGGGTCAAGGCCATATTCTAAGCCTCTATGGAGTGCTCGTTCCAGCATAGGTTTAGAAAAATCCAGAAGGTGAAGCTTCGTGAGTTTTTTGCGTATCTTATAGCCAAGCGGGACTCCAATAGCACCTGTGCCACAGCAAAGATCGAGATGTACGCCAGGCTTAGCCCTTTTAAGAACAGCTTTAATCAAGCAGCGATTCCAGAGTTTATGAAATCCAAAAGAGGTAATCGTGTTTACACGATCATAATCATTGGCGATCGAGGAAAACATCGCTTCAATGGTAGCAGGGGAGTTTTTGTCGTAAAGCATGAAAAAGTGTCATTCCTTTAAAGTGATGGCTGTCTAGAAAGTAATCGAGGGTATTAAAATATTCAACATGAAGCTCTGGAACAAAATTATTCCAAGCTTCAAAAAGCTCTTGAGAAAGCATGGGCAATTTTTCATAAGAGGCAAAGAGGGCGAAGACGAAAGGCAGTCCTGTATATTCGTACCAAATGGAGGCTAAATCAAAAGCTGGAATAGAGGTTTGGTGAAAAAGGGCCTCATCACCTATGAGCAGGTAACCAGAAGCCTTTTCCATGGCAGGATTTAAGGAGGGAAAAAGGGTGAAAGGCTTTTGCCAAAAATGGGTGAGAATAACTTCTAAAAGCACAAGACTCGTAGCAGATGAGCTCGTCACTGCTATATGAAGATGTTCATCTGGATTTCGTAAGAATAAGAGCACACTCATAGTTTTTTTTTGAGCCGCAATGCCGAAGGGATGCAAAAAAAGAGGAGTCGTAGAACTAAAAAAAGCTTCTGTACTCAGGAGCGAAGCTTCTAATTTGTGGGAAAAAAAGAGAGAAGCGAGCTCTTTAGGGGGAGCTATAACAGTCTCATGATGCTTTGCTACTTCTAAGTAGGGAGTGCAGTTGAGAAAATTACTCAGACCAAGGCGCATGCAAAGCCTGAATGAACATGTTGGGGAATACGCCCAGCTTCTCGAATAATTGTATCTAATGTTTCTTTATTCATTTTGAGCTGAACACCACCTGCCATAGTAATGATTTTTTCTTCTAAAGCAGTTGAGGCCAAGTCATTTACACCATAGTGTAAAAGTTCTTTGGCTGTATCTATACCTGTATAGTTCCAGAGAACTTTAAGGTTTGGTACATTATCAATCATTAAGCGACTGATAGCATAGACCTTATGAATATCTTTTGTTTTTAGTCGCCCCTTACGTTTACCCAAAGCATTATTCTCATCATGATATTTAAGAGGCACAAAAGTTTGAAAACCCCTCGTTTCATCTTGTAGTTCGCGCACGCGGATCATATGCACAAGAAGATCTTCTTCTTCTTCTACATGACCAAAGAGCATGGTGATATTAGAGGGAAGTCCGATTCCATGGGCTGTTTTATGAATCTGCAGATATTCATCGGAGGAGATTTTTTGTGGGGCCACTTGCTTACGTATTTTTTCTACAAGAACTTCGGCACCACCGCCTGGAAGTGATCCAAGGCCTACCTTTATAAGCCGTTGAAAGACCTCTTCTATAGGTATATTATGGAGTTTAGCTAAAAAATCATATTCGACAGGGGTCATAGCTTTGATGTGCAAGGTTTCATCTAGCGACTTGATACGCGTAAACATCTCCTCATAATAAGGGAGATTACAATCACGCCAGAGGCCTCCTACAATATGGATTTCTGTGAGGCCATCTTTAAGATGGGCCCGTACTTTATCCTCTACTTGAAGAGGTGTCATAAACCAAGCTTTTTCCCAGCCAGGCTTAGCATAGTAAGAGCACATAGGACAGGAGAGCTCACAGAGATTAGTCGGATGGATAAAAAGGGTGGTGGCGTAATAGACTGTATCACCCACAATCATTTTTCGTGCTTGATCAGCGAGCTTGCCTACCTCTTGTGTTGAAACTTCTTTAAATAAATAGAGGCCCTCTTCAAAAGAGAGACGCTCACGGCTTTCTATTTTTCTGATAATTTCTTTTAGCATAGCTCCTCAAACCATTTGCACAAGACCACGGCCTACTTTGCCAGCTAGAAGATCAGTAATCAAGTTATTAAGATCTGAAAGCGCAACTGTATGTGTAACAAGGGGTTTAAAATCAAATCCTTTGTCCTGATAGAGTCTTAAATAGGTTTGGACATCGGTATCAATAGAGCTTTCACCACCCCATGTTCCAGACAAGCGTTTACCCGCTATAAGATCAAAGGGATCAATTTCAATCTTCGTGCCTTTAGGAAGATTCCCAGCGATAACGCACAAGCCTCCAGGCTTTATAGAAGAAAAAGCTTTTTCCATAGCCTCTTTGCGCCCTGCGCATTCAAAGGCGAAATCTACTAGGGGCAGAAGCTGATCCGGAGTGAGGGCGTGAGTTGCTCCTAGCTCAAGGGCTTTTTTTAATTTATCTGGATTGACATCTACAGCTATAAGAGGAGATGCTCCTTTATATTTTGCGGCTAAAAGAGCACTTAGGCCGACACCTCCAAGTCCGAAGATCGCAAGAGATTGTCCGGCTTGAAGTTTCATGGTATTAAAGATAACACCTGCCCCCGTTGGTACAGCGCAGCCAAGAAGAGCGGCCTCCTTGAGGGGAAAATCTTTTGGTATGGGAATAACGCGATTTTCAGAAATGACAGCTTTTGTCAAAAATGTCGATATAGAACCAGAATTAA
>CAIMEJ010000016.1 GCA_903839985.1 uncultured bacterium
AGGAGGTAATAATCTTGTGAGCTTATACACTAGTTGCGTGTATAGTTTTCGTTTAATCTCTTTTTTATGCGCTTTTCGTTTTAAAGTAACAGCCGTTTATCACCAAAAAGCTTTTACGATGGGTTTTTTTGGTATAAAAAAAAGACGTGGTTCATTTGTTGTGGGATGTGTTAGTGGAGCAGCTACCCTCATGCGTAAAATGTCTCTGCCCCCTGGTCTTAAAGGCAGCATGCTTTTGGGGGCTCTTCGTTTTAAGGCAGAGGAGGAGCTGCCCTATAGCGCAGAAGAGGCTGCTTTAGTCCTGCCCGGCATGGCCCCAGGTCTTTTTTTCTCTGTAAAGCGGGAAGATCTCCCTAAAGAGCCCTATGATGCGGTAGCACCAGCTCCTTTAGCATTGTTACATTTTACAAGCTATTTTGAGCTGCCACCTACTTATCTTTTAATCCATAATAACGAAGAAGAAATTATCTTTATATCCCTTGAAGAGGGGCTGCCACTTTTTTTGACATCTGTACGCAAAACAGGTGATTATGCAAAAGAGGTAGCACGCCGTGTTAAGGCTCACAGTTGGTCGATTGAAACACCCTGCCTTATTCTAGGGGACCCTCTACAGAAAGAGGAGCTGGCGGTGATTCCAGGCTCAACAATTTACTTAAAAGAATCCCTCGGAATGTCTAGTGAAGAGTTACATAGAAAGGCTCTCCTTGTAGGGCTTTGTAGGCTGGCTTTTGATTTGCCCTTAGAAAAATTTGATTTAACTACACAAAAAGTAGCCTATAAAAAGCTTCCATGGATAAAACCCCTTTTAGTGAGTGCCCTTTCTTTTGTCATGCTGCTTGGAGCTGGTCAGATGTGGATTAAAAGAGAGGAAAAAGCTCTTCAAACGAGGTTTAAAAGCGCAAATCTTACAGAATATATAAAAGAAATGAGGCAAAAAACAGCGGCTTCTACCTATACGTACCCTTTAAAGCCGGCGATGCCCTCTTTTTCAGATTTTTTAGCATGGATAAATAGTCAAGCCCCTGTGGGAGTGCAAATTGAAAAAGTCCATTACAGCCTGGCTTCGTTACCAACGCTTAAAGGACCCAAAGATCATTATGTAGCACAAGTGGAGCTTGTTTTTTTAGCGGAATCAGCAGCCGATGCTCGCCTTTTTTATGATCGCTTAATTGCTCCAGGACCTTTTGTTATAGCTCCCGCCCACTTTGTTTGGCAGAGCTCAGATAAAGATTACAGAACCTCTTTTAGGCTTAAGGACAGGACGGTTTATGAGCTTTCTTGATATTCCCCAAAAACGGGTTATTATTTATCTGCTTTTCTTGGCCCTTGTGCCTCATTTTTTCTTATTCAACTATTTTTACGAAAAAAAAGAATTTTTGGACAGCACCCGGAGGGAAGCAGAGCAGCTCGAGCGTCTTTTTTATAGGCGCTTGCAGAAAGGGGCTTTGAATGAGGCTGTTGTTAATTGTTATCGAGGACCTGAAACAAGACAGAGAGAATTTCTTATAGAAAAAAGCATGAAAGCCAAATTTATTGAAGGAAAGGCCGAAAAAAAGGGGGCTCTCCAAGAAGTTCCCGTGCATCTAGCCTCACCCCTTTCTCTTAATAGTGCAGAGCTTAAAGAGTTTCTTTCTTTGATAGAAGATAAGGCCATCCCTCCTTACGAAATAAGAAAGTGTTCAGCTCTTTGTTTGATCACCGACATAACCCTCCAAAGAATTCAGGGTGAAGATAAGCAACAAATGCTCGTTAATTTGAAGATGCTGAAACGGGAGTTTTCTTAAAATGCCTTATTTTTTTTATTTCATCTGTTTTTTTATATGTACTAGCTGTGTGCGCTCTACAGATGCTCCACAAGCTCTTAGTTCGCTTAATTTAGTAGATAGAAATGGCATGACGCAGACTATTGGGTCTAAAGACCGTCTGAAGAATTATGCAAATGTAGATTTTCAAAAGCCACAGCCTTATCAAAAGGTTCTTCGTGTTTATACTTCTAGGCCTGATGGTGCAATACCAGCTATTGTCACCAGTTATTATCCCAGCGGCCAAATTAAGCAATCACTCTCCGTTCTTTCAGGTAGGGCCCAGGGGCCTTATTATGAATGGCATGAAAATGGGGTTCTTAAAATAGAGGCCTATTTAGTGGGGGGAGCGCCCCAACTAGGGGGCATTTCTGAGCAGTCTTGGATTTTTCATGGGCCCTGTAAAGCTTTTAATGAAAAAGGAAAATTAATGGGCTCTATGACCTATGAGCGTGGGTTGTTAGAGGGAGAGTCTCTTTACTGGTCCTCTGAAGGCATTCTTTTAAAGAAAATGTTTTATGAAAAGGGGTTTCTTAACGGCCAGGCTGAATATTACCATCTAAACGGATGTTTAGAACAGACCATTACCTATTTAAAAGGAGAGAGGCATGGGCCTTTAGAGTATTACCGCCCAGACAAAACACTTATTGCTCAAGAATATTATGAAGAGGGAAGGCTCCAAAAGGCTATTTATACAAACACCTCTATTACAGCAGGAGTGCAGGATTCTTTTGGTCTGCGTTATTCAGAAGCGGGAGATCGTTTTTCCACGGAAGAAATTCGGATGGGAAAAGTGGAGGGAGAAGTTCGAGAGTATGAAAAGGGGCTTCTCGTACGTAGTTTTTATTTAAAAAATGGCCTTAAAGAGGGGCCGGAATCTTTTTGGACACCTCAGGGCCTATCTGTTTTAGAGATTCCCTATCGAGAAGGCCGTATTCAAGGTGAAATAGTGACCCATTATCCGATTGGGGCCCTACAAAGCCGGCGTGAAATGAGTAATAATGAAAAAAATGGAGCCCTCCATACATGGTATCTAGATGGTCAGCTTATGATGGCAGAAGAATATAATCATGATAAACTTGTTACAGGCTCTTATTATAAAAAAGGCTCAGGATTTCCTGTATCCTCTGTGGTAAATGGGGAAGGAACGGCCACACTTTTTGATGAGGGCGGCCAGCTAGATAGAAGAATTTCTTATAAGGATGGGAAGCCTTATTGATACTGAAATCCTTTTCATGCTATCCTTGATCCCCAAGAAGGGAGTCATATGGCCTATTTTAAGGAATTTCTAGCGCGCATCCAGAAAATGGATAAAAAAGGTTTTCAAGAACTGTGGCAAGAATACAGTGCGGGAGACGAAATTGATGCAGATGAATACCTCAAAATTCTTCTAGCTTTGAAGGGTTCTTCCCTAGCCAAAGACTTGGTTATTGAAGAGGCTCTTTTTTTATTAGAAAAAGTTCCTTCCCATTTTGAGCCTCTTTTTGCTGCAATTATTGATCTGCAAACAACAAATGACCCAGGACTTGCAGAGCAAATATACGCTTATTTAGAAAAAAATTACGGCGACACCCCTCATTTCCAAGATAAAATTCGCTTGGTAGGCTTAAAAGCCCGTACACAATTCCAGGGTGCTCTCACAAACTTTTTGCTATTAAATCATTTGCAACCGGGAAAATTTGTTTTCCATAATGGCGGATGGGGTGTGGGCGAAGTCATAAATGTTTCGATGGTAAGAGAGCAGGTGGAAGTAGAGTTTGAAAAAGTAAGTGGCAAGCGAGATCTCTCCTTTGCTAACGCCTTCAAAATGCTCTCCCCCTTACCGGATGATCATTTTCTTGCTAGACGCTTTGGTAACGCAGATGCTTTAGAAAAGGAGGCAAAAGAAGATCCTGTTAAAGTACTTAAGGTTCTTTTAAGAGATTTGGGTCCCAAAAATGCTGCTGAAATAAAAAACGAGCTAGAAGTGTATGTTATTCCAGAAGGCGAATGGAATAAATGGTGGCAGTCGGCTAAAATACGGATGAAAAAAGAAAATCTTATTGAGATGCCCGAAAAATCTAAAGAGCCCTTTAGTTTAACGGAAAATCTTCGTACAGTTGAACAAAAACTTGAGGACTCTTTAGACAAGACATCAAGGTCAAAAGAGTTTATCGACATCCTTTATGCAGGACTCCGAGATCATCCTCAAATAAGCAATGATGCCACTTTCCGCGATAGTCTTCTTTCCCGTATAAAAAAGATTTCTCAAAAGCTTTCAGAAGCAGAAAGACTCTCGCTCTTATTTATTCAGGAAGACTTGCGTGTTGCAGGATCTAAAGAATTGATACATAACTTTTTGCGTGAGTGCACAAACTTAAATAAATTGGTTGTAAGCTTAGAAATTATAGCTTTTAAAAAACGTGTTTTGGTCGAGCTCAAAGAGGCCCGCCCACATGATCAACAAGAAATATACCTACAGCTCTTGACCTCCTCTATTCCTGCAACACTAAGAGAATATATTCTTAAAGAAAACCTTCCTCTCATGCAGGAGCGCATTCAGCAGTATTTAATCAATCCTATAGAGCAGCCAGAGTTTTTAGTGTGGTATTTGCCTAAAGCCTTAGCCGATAAAAAACTGCCACTAGCAGATAAAATGGGGCAGTGTGCTCTTTTAGAAGCTTATTTAATGCTTATGGCTCAGGCAGAGCAAAAGACTGGTTACAGAGAGCTTGTTAAAAAAATGCAAGGGCTTCTTTTTGCGGATCGTTTTGCGCTGGTGCGTACTATTTTAGAGGGCTCTTCCAAAGAATTTGTGAAAGAATTTTTGCTTTTAGTGAGCAAGTGTCATTCTATTCCAGATTTTGATATGCAGATACTCTATTCCCTTGCTTATGTTGTTTATCCTGATCTAAATAAAAAAAGCCGTGCCTTACCTGAAGAAGAAACGCAGATTATTTGGAGCACGCAAGAAGGAATTCACAATTTACAAGAAAAAATTAAGCATATCGGGACTATAGAAACAATAGAAAATGCTCGGGAAATTGAAGAGGCGAGAGCTTTAGGAGATTTACGCGAAAATTCGGAATTCAAGTTCGCTTTAGAAAAAAGAGCACGCCTTCAGGCAGAGCTGAAAACACTTTCTGATCAATTGCAAAAAGTCAGAGTCATTACTAAGGCTGATATACCTCAAGATGAGGCAGGTATTGGCTCTATTGTAGAGGTAGAAAGTAGCGCAGGTGAAAAGACCACGTATACATTACTTGGCCCTTATGATGCTGATACAGAGCAAGGTATTTTATCCTTTCAATCTAAGCTTGCTCAGAACATGATGGGGCTAAAAGTGGGTGATAATTTTGCTTTCCAAAACAAAAATTATCGTATTCTAGCCATTAAATCTTATCTCTAATTGGAGTGCTGGTGGAAGTCATTATTGCAACCCATAATTTGGGTAAGTTACGGGAAATACGTGAGATGCTTAAAGGATTAAAGCATATTGACTTTACAAGCTTTAATGACTATCCAGGCTCCGAGGCTCCTGAAGAAACAGGTCAAACTTTTGAAGAAAATGCACTCTTAAAAGCCCTCCACGCTACAGAGACTTTGGGTAAATGGGCCGTTAGTGATGACTCGGGCCTTGTTGTGCCTGCATTAAAAGGGGCTCCAGGCGTCTATTCAGCACGCTATGCGGGTAAAGAGGCTACGGATTTAGATAATCGCAAAAAGCTATTAGAGGCTATGCAGGGATTAGAGGGCATTAGTCGAAATGCCTATTTTGAATGTTCCATTGCAGTTACTGGCCCAGAAGGATTTAAAAAAGTCTTCAAGGGTATTTGTGAGGGCTATATTTGTACAGAAGAGCGTGGCAATAATGGTTTTGGTTATGATTCACTTTTTATCAAAAATGATTACTCTCAAACCTTTGCCGAGCTTGCTGAAAACGTTAAGAACCGCATCTCCCATCGGAGAAAGGCTATGGATAAGGCTCTGCTTTTCTTCGAACAAATGCATCAACTCTAAAGAGGGGATCTATGACAAAGACGGCTGATTTTTTTGATTTAGAAGATTTTGAGCATGCCGTTCTTTTTGACGATATAGAGCATGTCTGGGAGTCTTTAGCGCGCATTAAATCCTATCTTGGAAACTGGAATTTTCGTATCGATGCCCAGGTGGACTCCCGTTCCTATTTAGTGCACCCAGAATTGATCAGTATAGGTGCAGGAACAGTTGTAGAGCCCGGTGCTTATATCCAAGGCCCCTGTATTATTGGGAAAAACTGTCAGATCCGTCACGGAGCTTATATACGTGGAGATGTTATTACGGGGGACGGTGTTGTTATAGGCCATACGACAGAGGTCAAAAACGCTCTTTTTTTAAATGGCGCACATGCAGCTCATTTTGCCTATGTAGGGGATTCTATATTGGGGAATAAGGTGAATCTAGGAGCCGGCGTTAAATGCGCTAATTTTCGTCTTGATCAAAGAAATATTCAGGTCCGATTTGAGGGCAAAAAATATACTACAGGCCTGCGAAAATTAGGAGCCATCTTAGGTGATGGCTCCCAAATTGGGTGCAATAGCGTCACAAACCCAGGAACACTTCTCAAAAAAAGAACTTTTTTTGAGCCATGTTCTGTTATTCCGCTTCCACGGCAATTGGTTTAATAGGCACGCCCGGATTCTTAAGGGCAAATGCGGCAATTTTAGCTTGGAGTTCTTCACAAAGAGGAGCGTTTTTCTTTAACTCTTCGCGCACAGCCTCTCTTCCTTGTCCAAGCCTTATGTTATTATAGCTGAACCAGGAGCCTTTCTTCTCAATAATACCTAGTTCTTGGCCCATATCGATGACAATACCTGTTTGAGAGATGCCCTCATTAAAAATAATATCAAATTCGGCAGAGCGGAAGGGGGGGGCCATCTTATTTTTAACAACTTTTACACGAACGCGATTACCAAGTTCTGGTCCATCGCCTTGCTTTATTCCGCCAATACGACGTATGTCTAGTCTTAAAGAGGCATAGAACTTCAAAGCACGGCCCCCTGTTGTTGTTTCAGGGCTTCCAAACATGACGCCGATCTTTTCGCGAATTTGATTGATAAAGATAGCGCATGTATTTGTGCGGGCCAGTGCAGAGGTGAGTTTCCTAAGAGCCTGTGACATCATACGTGCTTGTAGGCCCATATGAGAATCTCCAATTTCGCCTTCGAGTTCATTTCTAGGAACGAGCGCTGCAACGGAGTCGATAATAATAACGTCAACTGCACCTGAACGGGCAAGGGTTTCTGCAATATTAAGAGCATCTTCTCCACAATCGGGCTGTGAAATCATCAGATCATCAATATTTACACCAATTTTAGCAGCATAGCCTGGATCTAGGGCATGTTCCGCGTCTATGTAGGCTGCCACACCACCAGCTTTTTGAGCATTGGCTACGATATGGGTTGCTAGAGTCGATTTCCCAGAGGATTCTGGCCCATAAATTTCAATAATACGACCTCTAGGAATCCCGCCGATACCAATTGCTAGATCCAAAGAAATAGCTCCCGTTTTAATAACGCTAATTTCTCTAGTAGTAGAGTGCTTGCCTAGGGTCATAATAGCCCCGTCGCCAAATTGCTTTTCAATATGTGCAATTGCCGCTTCTAAAGCTTTTTTTCTATTAAGATTTTCAGCCATATAATTCTCCTTATGATGGATTCTGAGTTTAGATGACTGGCTAATAAAATGTAATAAGCCTCTTTTTCAAAAAAAGTTCATTGGAGAAAAAGAAAAAGGAATGTAGAGTTTAGAAAAAGGGCAAAAAATATGGACTTCAAAGAACTACAAAGTGAAATGAACACGATTATTGAGGATGTTAAGAAGGCCATTGATTTGCCAATTGATGCGGAAGGAAAGCTGCCCTCAGGCTCTTATTTATCGCTGGGAGATTTGGAAAAACTTCTCGAACGCACCCAGCAGATTGTAGATAGGCTTAATAATAGAGCATCAGCTCTGGCCGAAGAACAGGGCATGTCACGTGAAGAAATGACAAAATTTACGGAAAATCCTGCCAATTTTAGTCAGTCTGAATGGGCCGCTATACAAGACATGAAAAAACAAGTGGATCAATTTCAAAAATTAGTAATGAAGACAGTAGTCTCGCAGCAAGAAGGGTCTAGTGCTTTTGATCGGCCGGCAAAAGGGACCTCTGCTAAGAAAAATTGGATTCCCCTTTAAAAAATCTTCCTGCTTTCGCTATTCTCTAAAGCGCGATGGTTTTCCGTTTTTGCTTATGCATCCTTTTATTTTGTTGTAGCCTAGAGTTATTTGCCGCGGAGCCCTCTTGCGAGGAGCTTATGCGGGATTTGCGCACTCTTGATTGCCTCGATAAAAAGATTTATGACAAGCCCCCTCCTATCTATAACTTTTATGGACAAATGGGGTATTTTGCGCTCCCTTCTGCAAGAGCCTCTCCCTTTGGAGATATTACAGGAGGCTATTCAAGCGTTCCCCCTTATCATAATTACTTCCTGGCCATGCAAGTCTTTGAAAGAATTGAACTAGCAGGCATTTACCGTGTTTTTGGAGGTGTTCCAGATACAGCACTTGGGCCGGACTTTGGGGACTATTCGGATAAGGGAGCAAATATTAAGTTTAACTTTCTTCTACCCGAAGACAGCGATTATGCATTACCTGGCTTTGCTTTTGGTTTAGAGGATTTTGAGGGAACAAAGCAGTTCTTTGGTCAATATTTTGTTTTAACGCAGGTGATTCCCCAATTTAATGCAGAGATTACTCTGGGTTATGGCCTTGACCGGATGTCGGGATTATTTGCCGGTATGGCTGTTTCGCCATGGCGCTCTTGGAATAATATGATTTTGAGTCCCCTTACCTTTATTGCCGAATGGGATCCAATTAATTATGAAGATATGTCTCTAGAACATCATCATGACGGAAACGTAAAAAATAGCTATATTAATTGGGGCTTACAATACACGTTTAATCGTTGGTTTCGTATAGCAGCCAGCCGTTTTAGAGGCGATGTTTATAGTGTCCATGGGTCTCTTACATGGAATATTGGATGTACAGAGGGCTTTTTTTGTAAAATTAAAAATCCCTCTATTTATACAGCACCTGCTAACAGGCAGCCACTTGGTGTATATAGATCTAAGTCAACAGCCATTCAAGACCTGGCTTATGGGCTAGATCTCCAAGGTTTTACTCTAACAGATGCTTATTTAGAACCCGGCTGTGATAAGCGCCCGCACTTAAGACTCGTTGTGGTAAATAGGCAATGGCGTACAGAAAAAGTAACACATGTGCGGTTAGCTTCTGTTTTGGCTTTTTTGACGCCGAGTAATGTAGAGTCTGTAACTGTTGTTATTAGCGCAGAAACTCTTCTCTGTCAGGAATACGTCTTTCGCCAACACGATTTAAAAAGTTATTCCGCCAAGCAAATATCTGAAGCAGAGCTCCTTATTCTTTCTACCATGAAAGAATACACACCTGTAAGCTGTAATGCAGAGCATCTCTATGATAAAGAAGAGATGATTTTTGATTGGGGTCTGAGACCACGGGTAAGAACATTTTTTGGTAGCGCTAGCGGTAAATTTAAATATGCCCTTGATATTTTAGCTACTTTAGACGGTTTTTTTCAGGATGTTTATTACCGTGCTGTTCCTGGCTGGACGCCTATTTCAACGATGCAGGATGTAAATGAATTTGATAAGCTTAATCCCTCTCAACTTTTAAATGTCAATTCAGACCTCATTCTTTATTATCGTAGCCGTGATGTGCGTTTTGAAGAGGCCTATATTCAAAAAAACTTGAATCTGCAGAAAGCCTTTTTTGGACGGGTTTCAGCAGGGTTCTTCTCTGTAGCTTATGGGGGAGCCTCTGCAGAGATGCTCTATTACCCGGTAGGGGCTAGGTGGGCCGTGGGAGCAGAGGCCTCCCTTTTGCGTAAAAGGGCTTATAGCAGCTACGGCTTTCAAAGAAAAATCCGTCAAATGGTAGGCTACGAAACGACATGGGTTCCCTATACCTTTCTGGGCCAATATTTTTTAGATATGTATTACAGCTTTCAAATTATGCCCGTCACTCTTAAGCTCAGCTTTGGTCAATTTCTAGCAAAAGATGTGGGTGGCAGAGCCGAGCTCTTTAGATATTTTCCAAGTGGATTGCGCATTTCTATTTGGTATACAGTGACCAATGCACAAGATATGATTAATGGTTCCATTTATCATGATAAGGGGCTTGCTTTCTCCATGCCTTTAGATATTCTTTTTCAAGAAACAAGTCGTCTAAAATTTGGTACAGCTATGTCCGCCTGGCTGCGTGATGTTGGCTTTAGGGCAGATTCAGGAAAACCGCTCTTTCAAACGATCTATGATGAACGTTACTAATTTTGCTGATCAGATTGCATCTCTTGGTAAAAAAAACTGCCTCATAGCCGATGGAGCTTTAGAGGTTTATGCAAAAGAGCTAGCTCTGGCAATAAAGGCCCCTCTGTTGATTATGCCTAGAGGAGAAGCCTGTAAAACGCGTGCTCAGAAAGAGGTTATAGAAGATTTTCTTTTTGCTAAAGGCTTTGGCAGGGATAGCTGTTTAATAGCGCTCGGTGGTGGTTCTGTGGGAGACTTGGTCGGCTTTACAGCCTCAACTTATTGCCGCGGTATTGCTTTTGTCAACATCCCAACTACTCTTTTGGCAATGGTTGATGCCTGCCTGGGGGGCAAGACAGCTATCAATACCCCTTATGGTAAGAATATGCTGGGCTCTTTGTGGCCAGCTGCTCTTACACTTATGGATATAAATTTTTTAAAAACCTTAAGTCCACTTGAAATTTCTGCGGGTGCTATGGAAATGGTAAAGCATGCCCTTATTGCAGATGCAGAGTATTTAGAGGAGCTTTTAGGGGGCTCTCTTCTTCGTTTAGATCTTATCCAAAAAAGCTTGGCTATTAAAGAGGGTATTTGTAAAAAGGATCCACTTGAAGAAAAAGAGCGTCTCCTTCTCAATTTTGGGCATACTGTAGGACATGCAATTGAAGCCTATTTTTCTTATACTATTTCCCATGGAATAGCAGTAGGCTTTGGAATGAAGGTGGAGTCTGCTTACAGTCATATCCAAGGATGGCTTTCTAAAGAGGAATATGAACGTATTGTCTACGCTATTGATTTGCTATCGGGTTTTAGCCTGCCCTCAATACCTGAGTTAAATAAATTGAAAGGCTTTATGCGCCTTGATAAAAAGGCCCTTCAAGGAGTTATCAGAACGAGTGCTTTAGAGGCAATTGGTAAGCCTAAGGTCTTCGGCGGGGCTTTTTGTGCTCCTTGTAATGAAAGGCTTCTTGAAGAAGCTTTATCTATGACCTTTTAATTTCTAGTCGCTTGTAGCGATTTTTCTGTCCTGAAATAAGGGTGATATGACTTTTGGGAAGCTTAAAAAAATCTGCCATAAGGTCTATAAGGGCTTTGTTAGCCCGGCCCTTTTCGGGGGCTACTTGCAGGTGAACGCAGAAAGAACCATCCTCTAATTTTTCTAGGGCCTTTTGGCGGGATCCAGCTAGAACTTTTACTTCAATCAATTGCCCTCTATGGATCATTTAAAAGATCAAGAGCAGTTTTTGCCCCATAGGTCAGAATGATGTCAGCTCCTGCGCGTTTAATAGATAGAAGGCTTTCCATTAGAACGGATTCGAAGGGCAACCAGCCATTTTGCGCCGCAGCTTGCATCATAGCGTATTCGCCGCTCACTTGATAGGCTGCAAGAGGCAGAGAGGTGGCAGAACGCAGCGCTGCAATGACATCAAGATAAAATCCTGCAGGCTTTACCATAAGCATATCCGCACCCTCTTCACTATCAAGGGAGGCTTCGACAAGAGCTTCTCTTTTATTAGCTGGGTTCATTTGATATGTTTTTTTGTGACCGCTACTTAAGTGGGAAGAGAGGGCTTCTCGAAAAGGGTGATAGAGGCTAGAAGCATACTTGGCTGTATAGGAAAGAATGAGCGTGTGATTATAGTGAGCCGAGTCCAGACTTCTTCGTATAGCTAAAACCCGCCCATCCATCATGTCACTTGGAGCTACGATATCTGCTCCACTGGCAGCATGCAGTTTGGCCATTTCGGTTAAAAGTATAACAGTCTCATCGTTAATTACATAACCAACATTATTAAGGAGTCCATCATGACCATGGCAGGTGTAGGGATCAAGAGCCACATCACTAATCAGGCAAAGTTCGGGTAATTCTTTTTTTAAAAGGGTGAGGGCCCTTGGAAGAATTCCATCTTCCCTGAGTCCATAACTACCCGTTAGGTCTTTTAAACTTTTATCGATCACGGGGAAAAGGGCTACTGCCTGTAGGCCTTTTTTATGTAAAGCCGTAAGTTCTTTGAGGAGAAGGTCTAAAGATAGTCTTTCACACCCAGGCATGCTTTTAATGCTTTCTTTTTGATTGCTACCGGGTAAAATAAAGAGCGGCAAGACAAGATCATGGGCATGCAGGCGTGTTTCTTGTACAAGGGAGGAGATGGCATCGGTATAGCGCAGTCTTCGAGGTCTTCGTAACATCCTTTTAAAATAAGGGTCTTTGCCAAAAAAAAGCAATTCAAGTTACCATCTGGAAATATGAAAAGTGAATATGAAGAATTTTCGGAGCCACAAAAAGAGCTCCTTTCTCGCTATGTAACAACTACTGTAGGCAACGTCTTTGCTCTAAGGAATCTTCCAGAGGTAATAAAAGGCGCTCTTTTTTCTCGATATTCACGCTCAGCTCTGGGCCTTCGATCACTTTTGTTAAAAGAATTTATTCAAAACGAAGAAACAGCCTTTGACGCTATTGTTAAGCCAAGAGCTGCCTTTGGTCCTGAAGAAGCTGAGGACCAAATGGTTGCAACCCAAAAAGCACAAAACTTCTACGATCGTATTTTGGATGGTTACGGCGATGATTCTATTGCGGAGCTCGGTGGGGCCCATTTGGCTATTGAAAGCATTTCTATGATGGCCGCTAAGCATATCGAAGATTGTCGCATAGGAGGATCTCCTCTAGAAAAATCAACACGCTATATTTATTTTGATCAAAAAGTAGAGGGTGAATACCTTTTTTATCGTGAGCCCGTCTTGATGGCATCGGCTTACCGCGCTCTTTATATCAATACTTGTAATAGTCTTTTTGAAACGTATAGCCTTCTGATTCCTCAATTAACCGCTATTTTTGAAGAGAAATATCCACGTGATCCAGCAACATCGAAAGCCGCCTATTCAGCTGCATTACGGGCTAAGGTACTCGATTGTTTAAGAGGTCTTTTGCCAGCAAGCACTCTTACAAATATGGGCATATTTGGTAATGGACGCTTCTTTGAGCAGCTTATTCATAAGTTACATTGTGGTTCTTTGAGCGAATTACAGGATATAGCAGAAAAATCCCATAAAGAACTGTCCAAAGTTATTCCTTCTTTTATAGCACGTTCTGATAGAGAGCATCGCCATCACAGGGGCTATGAAGACTATTTTGAGTCTTTACAAGCCGAACTCAAAATGCTCTCGAATGAACATCAACCCCGACTTGGTAAAAAAGCTGCTATCGAAGGGTCTGGTGTTCGTTTGATATATGCTGATAGTGACGCTCCACAAAGGGTTGCAGCGGCTCTTTTATCCAGCCGCAGCCATAGAGCTTTGCAGGAATGGCAAGACTATGCCAATACGTTAAATGACGATGAATTGATTAAAATTTTTGATAGTATTACAGCAAGTCGTCAAAATAGACGCCACAAGTCACCAAGAGCTCTTGAACACGCCACTTTTACTTTTGAAATTGTGGCCGATTTTGGTATTTATAGGGATCTTCAGCGTCATCGCATGCTAACACAAGAACGACAGCTTCTTACCACAGAATACGGCTACTGGATTCCACATGATCTTATCGGGACTTCTATGGAGGGACCTTATGTTGAGGCTATGGAAAAAGGACGTGCAGTTTTTGAGCAAATTGCCCCTGATTTTCCTGAAGAGGCCCAATACGTTGTTCCTATGGCCTATAATGTACGTTGGTATTTTCATGTTAATTTACGTGCCTTACAATGGCTTTGTGAATTGCGCTCTGCTCCAGCTGGACACTCCACTTACCGTTTTGTAGCACAGGAAATGGCTAAGCAAGTTACCGAAAAATTTCCCTTACTAGAGCGTTTCTTTAAGTTTGTTGATTACGATGGGTATAACTTAGGACGCATGGATCAAGAGGTTAGGCGCGTTACGCAGCAAGACAAAAAACTGTCAACTGTATAGCCGATGAAGCAAGGATCCACACTCGGCGGAGCTCTTTTAGTTGCCGGAATGACAATTGGCGCTGGTATGCTGGCGCTGCCTGTTGTTACAGGCGCTGCAGGTTTAATCCCTTCTATAGCTATTCTGCTGCTCTATTGGATAGCAAGTCTTGCTACTGGGCTCTTATTTTTAGAGGTGAACCTCGTTTTTGATAGGCCTGTTAATTTTATTACGATGGCACAAAAGACGCTTGGACCTGCCGGGAAAGTGATTGCTTGGGGTGTTTATCTTCTTCTTCTCTATAGCTTAACAGCTGCCTATATTGCAGGCAGTAGAGCTTTTGTAGACTCTTTTTTTGGGCCCATTGTTTTCTTACTTCTTTTTGGCAGCTTGGTGGCCTTTAGTACTAAAATTATTGATCATGCAAATCGTTTATTGATGATAGGGTTGCTCTGCTCCTATGCGGTAATGCTCTTTTTAGGGATGCCCTTTATGAAAAAAGAGCTCCTTATGTACCAAAATTGGGGGGCTTTGTGGACCTCTGTTCCGGTCGTTGTAACGGCTTTTGGCTTTCAAATTATAATCCCTTCACTCACTACCTATTTACAAAGAGATGTCAAAAGAATTAAAAGAGCTCTCATAGGAGGTAGTGGGTTAGCCCTGCTTTTTTATCTCCTTTTTCAAATTATTATGTTGGGGTCTCTGCCTCCCAATGTTTTGGAAGATGCTGTTAATCAAGGAAGTGCAGCAACTTCAGCATTATCAACCCTACAAAATAATGGCCAGATTGCTTTTGCAGCTAAATGCTTTGCTTTTTTTGCTATCACGACCTCTTTTATAGGGGTCTCTTTAAGTCTAAAAGATTTTTTGGCCGACGGTTTAAAATGGAAAGACCCTAAAAAAAACCTAGGGCTTCTTCTTTTAACCTATATTCCACCACTTATTTTTGTCCTCTTTTATCCTAGGGCCTTTTTGATAGCCCTTGATTTTGCAGGCTTTCTTGTAGCCCTTCTTTTAGGCATATGGCCCCTTTTAATGGTCTATAGAAAAAGACAGATGAAGTTAACAAGTACTTATCGGGTGCCTGGGGGAGGCTTTACGCTTGCCTCACTTCTGATTGTTTATGCAGCTGTTATCGTTATAGGATTTATCAAAACATGAATATGAAAATGCTAGGAAGCATATTGCTTATTGGAGGGACCTCCATTGGAGCTGGTATGCTAGCCTTGCCGGTTCTTACAGCAGAAGCAGGGTTTTTCCCTTCGGCTTTACTTTTTATCGCTGTCTGGGCTTTTACTCTTTTTACAGCTCTTTTAATTGTAGAAGCCAATCTCTCTTTTGTGGGGGAGGTTAATCTTATTTCGATGACCAAGACTATTTTAGGAAAAAAAGCCTCCTCTCTTACAGTGCTTCTTTTTCTTCTTTTACTCTATTCTTTGACATCCGCTTATCTGGCGGGAAGCGGTTCTATTATCAGAGAAATGGTGGAAAGACGTTTTGCCTTTACCATACCAGGCGTTCTAGAACCTGTAATTCCACTAATTATTTTTGGTCTTTTTGTTTTTATGGGAACTCGCGCTGTAGATAGAGCAAACCGTGTATTTATTGGAGGCCTTGTAGTTACTTATATAGGGCTGGTAGCTGCCGGCGTGCCTTCTGTAATGTCAAGCCGCTTTACATTACAAAATTATGGACTGCTTTGGGGTGCCGTGCCTGTTGCAGTAACCTCTTTTGGTTTTCATATTATTATACCAACAGTCGTTTCCTATCTGGGTTATAATGTAAAGCTTATCAAAAAAGCGGTTATTATAGGCAGTTTGATACCTCTTGTTGTCTATCTTCTTTGGCAGTTTGTTATTTTAGGCGTAGTGCCTGTTGAAGATGCTAGCAAAGCCTTAGCAGAAGGGGCTCCGATCACGGAAGCGCTTGGGAATATTACGGGGGCCCCGTGGATTGTAAGTTTTGGTGTGGGCTTCTCTTTTTTTGCTATTGTAACTTCTTTTTTGGGTGTTTCACTGGCTCTTTTTAGCTTTTTAAAAGATGGAATTCAAAATAAAAGTAAGGGAAAAGGATTGATTATCATGACTTTTCTTCCACCACTTCTTTTTGTAGAGATTTTTCCTAAAGGTTTTATTACGGCTTTACAATATGCAGGAGTTCTTGTAGCCCTCATTAGTGGCCTCTTGCCAGCGCTTCTGGTTTATAGAGCTAGGTCTAGAGGTTTTGCCACCTCTTATAGAGCACCAGGAGGCAAGGCGGCTCTCATAGGCGCTGTTCTTCTTTCACTTCTAATTATTATTTCGGATATCATAGCCTGATGACTCGAGAACGATTACTTACAGGAGACAGGCCAACTGGGCTCCTCCATTTAGGCCATTTAGTGGGCTCTATCCGAAATAGGGTGGCGTTGCAAGATCGCTATGATTGTTATTTTATTATAGCAGATTTACATACTTTGACGACAAAGCCGCGCAAAGAAGAGATTCTTAAAGCACGCGAGTCCATTATAGAAATGGTAACGGATTATATTGCCTGTGGAATAGACCCTCTTAAATCCACTATTTATTTACAATCGGCTATTCATGCTGTCTACGAATTAAATCTCATTTTTTCCATGATGATTTCTCTCAATAGGCTGACAGGCCTTCCCAGCATTAAAGATATGGCAAAAGCGGCTCAAATGGAAGATGAAGGCACGCCCTTTGGGCTTATTGGATACCCTGTTTTACAGGCCGCAGATATTTTAGGGCCACGGGCTGTCATGGTGCCAATTGGAAAAGATAATGAATCGCATGTGGAGTGTACAAGAGACATTGCTCGGCGCTTTAATCATCTCTATGGAGAGGTTTTTCCTATGCCTGAGGCGCTGATTGGTGACGTAGCCTCACTCATTGGCACAGATGGTAAGGCCAAGATGAGCAAGTCTCTTAATAATGCGATTTTTCTATCAGATGACCCTAAGACAGTCGAAAAAAAAGTAAAGGGGATGTATACCGATCCAAATCGTATTCGTGCAGACATTCCCGGTACTGTAGAGGGCAATCCTCTTTTTATTTATCATGATGCTTTTAATCCATGTAAATCCGAAGTTGATTCTTTTAAAGAACGTTATAGGGCTGGCACGGTAAGCGACGTAGAGGTAAAAATGGCCCTTGTAGAAGCCCTTAATAAAATGCTTGCTCCAATTCGTGAAAAAAGAGCGGTGCTACTGGCAGATAAGGGTTATATTGAAAAGGTTATTGTAGAGGGAACTGAAAAGGCCCGGGCTGTTTTTGATGAGACCCTTAAAGAGGTTCGCTCTGCTATGGGGCTTTCAGGGACGTGGAATAAATTAACACGTGCTGCCCGAGAGTATAAGGGCTCGGCGGACTGCGCCTAGATGGATTTTAAGCTAAAAAGCCCTTTTTCACCCAAAGGTGATCAACCAGAAGCTATAAATAAGCTGAGTCAGGGACTTGCTCGCGGAAAAAAAGCACAGGTTTTGCTCGGCATTACGGGCTCTGGTAAGACCTATACAGTTGCAAACGTTGTACAAAATATAAATAGACCGACGCTTATTTTAGCTCATAATAAGACACTCGCTGCACAGCTTTATGAGGAATTTAAGGCTTTTTTTCCAGATAATGCTGTTGAATATTTTGTGTCTTATTACGACTACTATCAGCCAGAAGCCTATATTGCGCGTACAGATACATACATTGAAAAAGACATGGCCATTAACGAGCGTATTGAAAAGCTGCGCTTAAGTGCTACTCGGTCACTTTTAGAGCGCGATGATGTCCTCATCGTAGCCTCTGTTTCTTGCATCTACGGTCTTGGTATGCCCGAATATTATGCTAAGATGCTTTTGCGTGTGGAGTGTGGCATGCAAATAAGACGTGATGAGCTCCTTTTGCGGCTTGTAAGCATGCATTATAAAAGAAATGACTATGATTTTGTGCGTGGTAACTTTCGAGCGCGTGGCGATGTCTTAGAGGTTTTTCCTGCCTATGAAGATGATATTGCTTATCGCATTGAATTTTTGGGGGATGAGATTGAACGTTTAAGCGTTATAGAGCCTCTTACCGGACGTGTACAGCAAAGGCCGGATAATTTAACCATCTATCCAGGCTCGCACTTTGTTACCCCTGAAGATGTCCGCTTTACAGCAATTCAGTCTATTGAAAAAGAGCTTAAAGAGCGGGCTGATTTCTTTGAAAAAGAGGGGCTGTTAATCGAAAGACAGCGTATTTTAGAGCGCACTAAATATGACATGGAAATGATGCGAGAGGTAGGCACTTGTAAGGGCATCGAAAATTATTCCTATCACTTTAGTCAGCGCAGTCCCGGCGACCCTCCTTCTTGCTTAATCGATTATTTCCCAGATGATTTTCTTCTTGTTGTGGACGAATCACATCAAACAATCCCCCAAATTCATGCCATGTATAATGGGGACCGTGCGCGTAAAGAATCGCTTGTGGCTTTTGGATTTCGGCTGCCCTCAGCCTTTGATAATAGACCTCTTCAATTCCCAGAGTTTTATGATAAAATCGATCAGGCTATTTATGTTTCGGCAACACCTGGAAAATGGGAGGTTGTAGAGGCGGAAGGGGTTGTCGTTGAGCAAATTATCCGGCCAACGGGTCTTCTAGATCCGCTGATTGAAATACGGCCAGCTAAAACACAAGTAGATGATTGCCTTCATGAGATAAGAGAAGAAATTAAAAAAGGCCATCGGATTCTTGTTACTACTATTACAAAAAAGCTCTCAGAAGAGCTTGCCAGCTACCTTTCAGATCTTGATATAAAAGCTAAATATCTGCATAGCGATATTGATACTATCGAGCGTGTGGAAATCATCAGAGATCTAAGAAAAGGTGTTTTTGACGTACTTGTAGGTATTAATTTACTTCGTGAAGGATTAGATATTCCAGAGGTGGCTCTTGTAGCTATTTTAGATGCAGATAAAGAAGGATTTTTGCGTAGTGAAACAGCTCTTATACAGACCTGTGGAAGGGCTTCTCGTAACTCTAAGGGCCGAGTAATTCTTTATGCAGATAAAGAGACGACAGCTATTAAAAACACAGTTCAGATCACTATAGAGCGTCGAAAAGTTCAAGAAGAATATAATAAAGAGCATGGAATCATTCCTACAACTGTTATTAGAACTATGGGCGGTGGCTTTTTAGAAGCAGAAGAGATTGCTCCTCTTTTAGATAAGCATGTGGATGTGAAAGAGCTTAATCAAAAAGTTGTTCATCTAGAAAAAGAAATGAGAAAAGCCGCTAAAGAATGGCGTTTTGAAGAGGCCGCTTCTTTCCGTGATGAGATTCAAAAAATCCAAAAACTTTTAACTTTTTATAGTGGCTCAGACTAGTGTATAGGCGTAATTGAGCCTTCATAATACGTTTCGATAAAAGCGTGTAATTCAGGACCTGTCATAGCTTTTTTAAGAGCCTGGATCTCAGGCCTTGTATCTTCTCCAGTGCGTATTACAATAATATTGGCATAGGGTGAGTCGCAGCCCTCTTTTATAAGGGCATCTCGATCTGGCTTAAGGCCTGCCTGAAGGGCATAATTTGTAGGAATAATGGCCCCATCAAGTTCTTTATAGCTATGCACTAATAAAACACTATCTACTTCGATGATTTGCTGGGGTGAAATGCCGGCCTTCTCGATTAAAAGAAGAGCTCTTTTTTTATTAGAAGGGTCAATGGGTAGAGCTATTTTTTTTATTTGCTCAAGATTCTTAAATTTAGAGGAATAAATCCCCAGAGGTTCTATGTGAACAGCCGTTAGGGAACTTAAAGAATAGTGACATTGCGAGATTTGCTCTTGTAGAAAAGGGTCATGTTGAAAAAAATTGGCATCCGCCTCCCCTTCTGCGACGGCACGATTAGCAATGTAATAGTCTTCCACAACAATAATATCGAGCTCAATTCCTTGCGCTGCAAGCAGGGGTTTAGCAATTTCTTCGAGCATAACAGCATGAGGAACAGGGGTGGCAATGACTTTTAGGGTTTTTTCAGGCCGATCACAGCTAAATAAAAAGAGACAGCTTATCAAAAAAAGGAATCTCATAAGCCTCTTTTTTTATTAATAGAGCGTCCTAGCCAGTTAAAAAAACCTTGGATAGACTCTACAAGGATAATCAAAATAAGAACGGTACAGGCCATTAAGGGGATATTAAATTGATAATATCCATAATAGACAGCTACCTTGCCAAGACCTCCACCGCCAACAAGCCCAGCCATTGTACTATAGCCAAGGAGGCTTATAAGGAGATTTGAAAAATTACGTAGAAGGCTAGGCAGCGCCTCGGGAATAAGTACATAGCGGGCCATTTGTAGAGGCGTGGCGCCCATAGTAAGGGCTGATTCAATGATAGCGGGATTCACTTCCTTAAAGGAGCTTTCCGCGAGTCTGGCGAAAAAAGGAATAGCTGCAATTGTAAGTGGTACGATGGCAGCTGTTGTTCCAAGCGATGTTCCTACAATCAAGCGTGTTAAAGGAATAAGGGCTACGATCAAAATAGCAAAGGGAAAGGAGCGTGTAATATTAACGAGCGAGCCAACTGAGCGATTTAAAAAAGGGCGGGGCATCAGTCCCTCTTTAGAGGTAAACACCAAAAAAAGACCCAGAGGCAGTCCACCTACAAGAGCAAGTAAACCACTTGTGAAAACCATATAAAGTGTGGCAAGTGTAGCGGCAATTAGCATCCAAACCTCTCAATATGAACGCCTTTAGATTCAAGGAAGGTAATAGCTTTTTCTGTTTCAGGACCTGTTAAAGAAATAAAGAGTTCCCCGATGAGCTCTGTTTGAATCGTATCAATAGAGCCTTTAAATATATTAATTTCGACATCATGCAGCTTGATAAGCTGAGAGATGAGAGGTTCTTTAGCTGCTGTTCCCCGAAAAGAAAGGCGGAGATAGTCTTTTGTAAGTTCTTCTGTGGGAACAGGATGCATTTCTTCCAGAAGGGACTTAGTAATAGCGTGTACTGGATTACCGAAAACCTCAACTAGTGGACCTATTTCTACTATTTCTCCCTGGTCCATTACAAGAACAGAGGAGGCAAGAGCCCGGATAAGATCCATTTCGTGAGTAATTAGAATAATTGTAAGCCCTTGTTTATTAAGCTTTAGTAAAAGCTCTTGGAGCTCTTTTGTGCTTTGGGGATCAAGAGCTGAGGAGGGCTCATCTAGCAAAAGAACGTCTGGATTCCCCACAAGAGCCCGGGCAATTGCGGCTTTTTGTTTCTGACCTCCGCTAAGCTGAGCGGGATAGCGATCTGTTAAAGCAGATAGGCCTACCAGATCAAGGGCTTTTTGGGCTAAAAGAGGGTCTTTCCCTTGAATAATAAGGGGCAGCTCTACATTTTCTAAGACCGTGCGAGAAGAGAGGAGTGGAAAATGCTGAAAAACAATCCCTATTTTTTGAGTGCCTCTAATATGACCTTCTGAGGGAGCTGTAAGTCCGCATAGAGAGCGAAATAGGGTAGATTTGCCTGCGCCGCTAGGGCCTACGATCCCAAAAATAGTACCTTGTTCCACGTGGAACGAAAGATTTTTTAAGAGCGGACGCTCCCCCAAAGTGACATAAAGATGCTCAACCGTAATCATAATGAAAGATTTTACGGCAAATTCAGATTTATGCCCTAGTGGGAAGGGCAAGCAATAGCATATTTTTGACAGAGACTAGAGAGAAATCCTCCAAGAGCATCTAAAATTCTATCCACAGATGAACGTACTAAAGCTTGATTATCTGCAGTTACGTAGCTCTCCAGAAGAGCCCTTTCTTCAGCGGCATGTTTAGTATCTGCTGCAATATGAATACTAAAATATTCTAGACCTTCACGATTTTGTATTTGGTAGTGTTCTTTCAATCCAGCAATTTTGGATACACATATTTCAGGAATTTGACTTTCGTAGGCGTAAAGAGCTGCAATGCCTTCAGCGGTTGTATGTTCTAGGCAGATCGTACGAAATGTCTGGATCAATGTTTCTATAGAGGATGAGGGCTTATGGTTTGCAAGACTTAGGGTGCTTACGCCAAGGGCTTTTGCAAAATTTTGCCATAAATCAGGGTGATTAGGACGGCCTGCTTCTTCTTCTACAAGATTTTGGAGTAGGATGCGGCGTGTATCTGTATTTTCTGTATGAGAATGCAGAGCAGATAGATAGGTAGGAAATGCCTGTACATGATGGGAATAGTTTTGGGCATAATCCTGTAAGCATTCAAGAGAGAGCTCGCCACGTGACCATGCTTGATAGAAAGGATGTTTGAGCAGGTGCTTTGTTTGAATTTGAGCATCTATTTCATTAATAAAAAGATTTTTCATGCAAGCTTTCTCCGGTTAGAAAGAAAAAAGGTACTCATTTAGAGATTTTGTGGCAAAACAAAAAGTGTAAAAGCGCCCCGCGCGGACCGTTGCTTTGCGATGTAAAGCCTTGTCGAATCTCTTTGTCTGTTAAACATAAAGGAAAAGGGTGCGAGTTTTTTTTCCAAAGACTCTTTTTGTAAAAGAAGCGTGCGGTAAAAAAAAGAAGAGCTAAGAGAGAAACCCCTGGTATAATAAGAAGGAGAACATCCCTTTTCCCTTCTACTAAGCTGCCAAAAAAGCGACGCCAGAAAGAGGCAAAGACCCGAGAAGCCAGGAACTCTTCGAATGCGGGCTCTTCAAAGGCCGCTCTTATTGCATGAACCATTTCGTGAGCAATGATTTCGTTTTTCTTATAAAAAAAAACATTTTTCCTATGTAAAAAGTAGGGCTTTACATGAATTGTTGTCCTGTGGGCCTCATCGATAAAAGCAGCAGCAGCCTCAAAAATAGTTAGCCCTTTTTTAGTATAATGGCACAGGGCCCAAGAGGGGCGCATTTGAAACGTCTTTTCTACTAAGTCAAGGGAATCCTTAAATTCTTCATTTTCCGGTAGGCTTAAAAGATAGATGGCCCTTTTCTCAAAATCTGGCCAGTTTTCATCTGGGCCAGGAATAATACCTTTATATAAAAGTGTAGGCCAATTAGGGTGCATATAATCTAGAAATAAGAAAATTTTAACCGTAAAAAGAATTTTTGTGGTTTTTTTTCATTCATCCTTGGCAGAATAGTTTGGTTTATGTCCGATAAAAAGCTTGTAATTGTCGAATCTCCGACAAAAATTAAAACTTTAAAAAAGTTTCTTGACTCGAGTTATACTTTTGAGTCGTCGGTAGGTCATATCATTGATCTGCCTGCAAAAGGCTTTGGAATCGATTTAGAGGGGGACTTTACTCCTCAGTACGAGGTACTACCTGATAAAAAAGAGGTAGTTGCTCGTATTAAGAAGGCTGCAAAAGACGTGGATATGGTCTACCTATGCCCCGACCCTGACCGCGAAGGTGAGGCTATTGCCTGGCATATTGCCTCCATTTTACCACCTGGTACGAAATATGAAAGAGCGGCCTTTCATGCAATTACCAAAGAGGCTGTTCAAGACGCTCTAAGTCATCCGCGTACTATTGATTTTGATTTAGTTAACGCCCAACAAACACGCCGTATTCTAGATCGTATTGTAGGATACAAGATTTCCCCTCTTTTAAGCCGTCGTATTCAAAAAGGGGGTAGCTTATCTGCCGGACGAGTTCAATCAGTTGCTTTAAAGTTGGTGGTAGATCGTGAAAAAGAGATTGAAGCCTTTAAGCCTCTGGAATACTGGCGCATCGAAGTTAATCTAAAGACTGAAACAGACGAACGTATTTTCAAAGCCTCTCTTCTAAGCGTTGATGGTAAAAGAGTGGAAAAAGAGGCTGTTGATGGCAAAAGTTACTTTATTATTCCCAATAAAGAGACTGCCGACAGTATTTTAGAGCGTCTTAAAGGGGCTGTTTACAGCATCCAATCTTTAGAGAAAAAAGAAAAAAGGCGTCAGCCGGTTGCTCCTTTTATTACATCCTCTTTGCAGATGGAGGCTAGCCGCCATTACGGCTATTCTTCTTCGCGTACGATGAAAATAGCGCAGGAGCTGTATGAAGGTGTTGACATGGGTGCAGATGGCCATGAAGGTCTGATTACCTATATGCGTACAGATTCTGTCAATATCGCTCAAGAGCCTCTCATGGGCCTTCGTAAAACAATTGGAGAAATGTACGGGCCTTCTTATTTAAATCCAGAAATTCGCCAGTTTGCTTCTCGTAAGAGTGCGCAAGAGGCGCATGAAGCTATTCGCCCAACTAACTGGATGCATCCTCCTGAAGCATTAAGAAAATACCTTACTAAAGACCAATTTAATATTTATGACATCATATGGAAGCGGACACTTGCTTCTCAAATGACTCCAGCTGTTTATGATACTGTAAGCACAGATATTGATACGGGCAAAGGGCTTCTCTTTAGAGCCACTGGATCGACTCTGAAATTTTCTGGGTTCTTGGCTGTTTATGAAGAGAGAGACGATGAAGAAAAAGAGGGCGAAGAAAAGCTTCCGCCTCTTGCAGAAAATGACCCGCTCATTAAAATAAGCCAGAAGGCAGAACAGTCCTTCACAAAGCCTCCTGCACGCTATACGGAGGCCTCCTTAATCAAGGAACTCGAGCGTTTGGGTATTGGTAGACCCTCTACTTATGCGACTATTATGAATAAAATTCAAAGTCGTGAATATACTACCAAAGAGAGCCAGCGTCTTAAACCGACGGAGCTAGGGCGCATTATTGCCGACTTTTTAGAGAATAATTTTAAGGCTATTATTAATGTTAGCTTTACAGCTGAGATGGAAGAAGATCTTGAGCGTGTTGCCGAGCATAAAAAAGAGTGGAAAAAGGTTCTACAAGACTTTTGGAAGCATTTTAAGCCTATTTTTGAAATGGCTGAAAAAGAGGCCTTTGTTCCTAAAGTAACAACGGAGATTAAGTGTCCACTGTGTGGGGCTCCTCTACAAAAAATTTGGGCAAAAGGTCGTTATTTTCTAGGATGTAGCGCTTATCCTGAATGTAGCTATACAGTTTCCGAAGAGCAGCAAAAATTTAATAAAGAAGACTATAATCCTGATTTTAATTGGGAGCAGCCTTGCAGTAACTGTGGTGGCAGCATGGTGGTCCGTTTTGGTCGCTATGGTGCTTTTTTAGGCTGCAGTAGCTATCCTCAATGTAAAGGCATTGTCAATATACCCCGTAAGGGGGAATCTCTGCATACCGCAGAAACAGGTGAAAAAATAGCTTGCCCAGCCATTGGCTGCCCAGGTCACTTAGTTCAAAGGCGCTCACGTTTTGGTAAAAATTTCTATTCTTGCTCTACCTATCCAGAGTGTGATGTTATTGCTAACACACCAGAACAGGTAGCTGAAAAATATGTAGATTATCCACGTAAAGCGGCTGTAGTTGCTGCCAAAAAGACACCTTACAAAAAGGGTGCTGCATCTAAAAAAACAGCAGTGAAAAAAACAACAGTTAAAAAAGCAGGCAGTAAAAGTACAGCCGTTAAAAAGGCTCCTACCAAAGCAAAAACTCCCAGAAAAGCCCCAGCTGCCGGAAGTTTAACTGTAGCTCCAGAATTAAGTGCCGTTGTAGGTATGGAAGCAAAAAGCCGTCCGGAGATCACGAAAAAACTTTGGGATTATATTAAGAGTCATAATTTACAGGATCCAAGTAATCGCCGTCTGATTTTGCCTGATGCGCTACTTGCTAAAGTATTTGGAAGCACAGAGCCTCTTGATATGATGCAATTAGCTAAAAAAATTAGCGTGCATGTTAAAAGCGATTAATTTTTTAAATCACTCTAATTGAGCCGCTAACGAAAAGTAAAGCCGGCACTCTTATTCAAGAAAATCAAGTATTGGCTTTAAAACTTCATGTAAAAGTGGGGATCTGGTTTTCTTGCCAAGCGCCTGCTCAAGAAAAGGCTGGATAAGAAAATCATCGTAACCAGCCTCCCTTGGAAAATGAAGTTTTGAGCTGGGTGCATTATGATGAATCTTTTCTAACCGCTCACGAGCAAATAGAGTGTCTTTTTCCTCTTCTAAAGGAAGTGAGGGGATCTGTTTCTGCTTAGAAATAAGGGTGAGAAGAGGATGTGTAAAGCTTTCTTCTTCCCAGAAACCATCTATATTTATACAGCCTTTTATAGAAGTTTTGCCAGCAGCCAGCAAAGAGGCAGTGCCTCCAAGGCCATGGCCAAGTAAGTAAGCTTTATTAAAATCAGCTATTTGAGAAAGAGCCTTAAAGGCTGTCCCTTTTTGACTCAGGCCGGAGCTTAAAATATAGGCAATATCTTTTGCCTGTTTTGCGGCAACTTTATGTCCGGGTAATTCATCAATTTCCGTAGTATGATCAAAAGAGCTGTAGGCAGCAGAGAAGGGATGACAGAGGGCGAGGACCACAAAGCCATGGCTGCTAAGCTCTTCGCATAGGGGTCTATAATCACCTGGTTCAAAACCAAATCCATGTGAAAGAAGGATAACCGGAAATTTTTTGTCCTCTATAGGACAGAGATTTTCAAAGCTTTGAGTGGTAAAGCGTTTAGCTATTGGGCTGAAGGGATGTCCCGGATAGAGAGTATATTCTAGGAGTTCTGCTCCCTTTACCTTTTGTGTAGGACTATAGATATCTATGCCAATAAGGTTCTTAGGCCCTTTAACAACGAAAGATGTGTGGCCTACAGGGAAAGATCCGCTAAGAGAGGGCGTTAGTAATTGAGGGACTGTTTTTCTGTAAAAAAAGAGAGCCGTTATTTGTGTGATGGGAGAGTTTTCTATAACTTTGAAAGAGTGTTTTTTAGAGGAGGTATAGACCTCTGGTAAAGAAGGTATAACGAAAAGGGGCACAGATGCAGATAAAGGATTCATACTTTAAGGTACTCTTTTTAGTTCAACATTTTTAAACCAGGGTGTTGTTTTCCCCTCTATAAACCAAACCCATTGGCAGGGAGTTGGCAGAATAAGCAGGACTTTTTTGCCCATTGCAGCAGCCAGTCGGGCTATAGTGCCATCTACGGCAATAACAAAATCCATTTGGCTGATAATCCCTCTTAAGTCGTCCAGAGATTGCCCACGAAAGCCTAGAGGAATTAAGTTATCTACTACGGCCCGGGGAGACTCTTGTAGGAGGTAAAGAGAGGACCCAGCTGGAGCGAGCGCCAGTAACTGATCTAATGTAAAGCCAGCTTTACTTTGGGGATCTTCAGAATCAAAGCGCCAGGCAATGCCTGTTTTATGCGTTTCGAGTGGCGGCTCAAGTGATAGGTATCCCTTTGGATAAGGGATTGTTTTCAGAGTTGTTTCAAAATAAATAGGCAGTGCCGAGAGCGAAATTTTATAATCGAAGACTTGGTCAGCATCTAAAGAGAGCCAATCGACTATCTCAATATGGGGCATTCCTTTACTAAAAAGGGTTTGTAATTTAGCACCCGGCTCAAAATAAACATGGGCTTTTTTCGTGTAGTAGAGTTCATCTAAAAATCTGGCGAAAAGCAGGGTGTCCATAAGGGGGGTGTCATTTTCAACATAGATCTTTTTGCCTTCAAGGCTAGAGGCCTTTCTAAGTGTTTTTATTTGCTCTTCGCGGCGCTCTATATTACTTGGCAATATTTCAACGGGAATATTAATGGAAAAGCGAGAGGAATGCTTAGAAAATTGGGGGTCCATATTTAAAGCCTTAAAATAAGTACTTAAAGCTTTTTCTAAGTCCCCTATTAATTCATAAGAGATGCCTAAATAATCCCAGGCCTCCATGAGGGTGTCATCAAATACAAGAGCCGTTTTAAAGCGGCGAACAGCTTCTTTATAGTCTTTCAGCTGAAAGTAGGAAAGCCCAAGGCCTAAATGGGCCTCAGCGTAAGCATTATCAAAAATAATGGCTTTTTGAAAAAGGGGCACAGCCTCTTTGGGTTTCATTTCATGCAAAAGAGCAAAACCCTGTTCCGTGGCTTTTTTAGAGGCTTCTAAGTTTTCATCAATAGCAGAAAGAGAGCCGATAAAGAGCATACAGAGCAGAATATATTTCATGTTGGGTCCTTTTTCTTAAAGACATGGCGAAGCTGCTCTAATTTAATAAAAACAACAGGTGTTAAAAAGAGTGTTAATAGCTGGGAAAAGATAAGACCACCTATTACCACAAGTCCAAGGGGCTGTCTAGATGCAGCTGTTCCTCCCCCAATAGATAGCGCAATCGGAAGGGCACCAGCAATTGCTGCAAGTGTTGTCATCATGATGGGCCTAAAACGCACGATGCAGGATTCATACATAGCCTCAGCAGCAGAGACATTCTTTTCTTGCATAAATTCTACGGCAAAATCCACTAGCATAATACCATTTTTTTGTACGATACCGATCAACATAATTAAGCCTACCATCGCATAAAGCGATAAAGTCTGTCCAAAGATAAGTAATGTTAGCAGCCCGCCAAGAACGGCTACAGGAAGTGCAGAAATAACGGTAAGTGGGAAAAGAAAGCTCTCATAAAGAATACCGAGCAAAATATAGATAATTACGACTGTAATAAGGGTTAAAATAAGCATGCTTCTCATGGTGCTTTGAAATTCTTGAGCAGCGCCGATAAGCTGACCAGAGACGCTGGAAGCCATTAATTGATTTTTTAAATCCTCAATAATTTTTAAGGCATCACTTAGGGCAAGTGTTGGAGACAAGCTAAAAGCAAGTGTAACAGAGGGTAATTGATTAATATGATTTACAGAAGATGAACCGACTCCAGGAGTAATCTCCATCAAATCTTTTAGGTAGGCAAGCTTATTATCTGTCGATTTAACCATTATTTGATTGAGGGATAAGGGGTCATTTTGGAAGCTATTTTCTGTTTCTAATATAACATAAAACTGGTCTGTTGGAGCATTAATAAGAGATACTTGCGCCATCGAATAGCCGTATTGCAAAGTATTTTCAATAGCTCGTGCAGAAATATTGAGAAGGCTAGCCCTTTCTCGTAAAAGATGCATATTTAGCTGGGGAGTAGAAGTAAGCATATCCGTATTCACATTTAAAAATTCCGGATTTTTTTGTAGAGCTTGGGTTATTTTTTTTGCCCCTTCATGCAGTGCCTGTGGATCTAGGCTGGTAAAAGCATATTGGTAATCGCTATTGCTGCCGGCTCCCGCATCTAGATTTAAGAGTGGTAGAGCGCGTAAATAAGTGTTAATACCTGGCTGAGCAAGAAGCTTAGGATAAAACTTATGGATAATATCTCCGATAGGAGGCCTTGTAGAGGCATCATTTAACTTAATAAAGAGTAGCCCTGTATTGCTTGTCTGTGCACAGACAGAGGTTATTTCTGCAACGCTTGGATCATTTAAAAAGAGAGGTGAGAGGTTTAGCTGGTGTTCGGTTGTTTTTTCCGAAGAAAATGTTTCACTTGTTTGTGTGGCCCCTAGTATAAAGCCAAGGTCATCATCAACACTAAGAGTGCTAGGCATATGGCTTCCGATAAAAAAGGTCATAACAAGTGCTACAAGTCCTCCAAGAAGCGTTATTTTAGGCCACTCAAGTACTTTTTTAAGTAAGGGGCGATATACACCTATCATTTTTTCATTCAGGGCTTCTGCAAATTCGGCTAATTTACTTTTCCGATTAGCTTTAGAAACAAGACGTGCAGCCAGCATAGGTGTAAGAGTAAGAGAGATAACACCTGAAATAAGAATAGACACAGCAATAGTCACAGCAAATTCATGAAAAATGCGTCCTAGCATACCTGCTAAGAATATAAGAGGAACAAAAACGATGCTTAAGGCAAGGGTCATTGTAAATACAGTGACACTTATTTGTTTAGAGCCTTCTAAAGCAGCTTCAAAAGGCTCTTTTCCAAGTTCTGTGTGACGTACAATATTTTCTAGCACAACAATTGCATCATCTACAACGAAGCCAATAGCAAGTGTTAAAGCCATTAAAGAGAGTGTGTCGATACTAAAATTGAGTAGGTACATGACGGCAAAGGTAGCAATAATGGTAATGGGTAAAACAATGCTTGGTATCAGTGTGTCTGTAACGCGTCCTAGACAGATAAAAATAACAACAACAACTAGCCCTATAGAGAGCATAAGAGTGAATTCTACATCATGTACAGCCTCTTCAATAAAGCCGCTACGATCAAAAATAGGCTCAACTGCTACAGAGCCTGGAATTTGATGCCGTAATTCTGGAAGAAGTTTGTTAATAGTTCGATTAACTTTTAAAGTATTAGCCCCAGGTATGCGTTTAATGGCTAAAATTACACTGGCTTCTGGAGGATGATCTTTTTTAATAAAGTAGGAGATTTGTTTATCATTTTGTATGTAGTCAATGGTATTACCAATATTACCAATTGTTCCATAGGCTCCGTTATTTGTATTATAGACCAGGGAGTTATAGCCATCAGCATTCATAACCTGGCCATCAATGTTAAAGAGATAGTACCGGTTAACTCCATCCATTGTACCAACGGGAATATAGACGTTGCTTGTTTGAATAACCTGGTTGATGTCAGAAAGATCAAGCCCTTTAGATGCAAGAACTTGAGGGTCTATCTTGACGCGTGGAGAATAGGCTGAACCGTAAACAATAACTTGGGCTACCCCCTCAACAAGGGAGATTCTCTCCCCTATATACGTTTTAGCCCATTCATATAGATCTCCTAAAGGATCTGTATAGGAGCTAATGCGCAGGTAAAGAATAGGTGAATCAGCTGGGTTTACTTTTTGATAGGTGGGGCTGGAGGGCATCTGCTTGGGGAGCTGTGATAAAGTCGCTGAAATTTGAGAATTAACATCTGCTGCAGCAGAGCCTATATCGGTATCTAAATTAAATTGTAAAACGATTTGTGATTGCCCAGGAGTGCTCGAAGAGGTCATGAATTTAAGACCTTGTACAGATAGAAACGCCTGCTCTAAAGGAGAGGCCACAGAATTAGCCATAACCTCAGGATTTCCTCCCGGCAGCCCAGCTGTTACAACAAGAGTCGGATAGGCAACAGAAGGCAAGTCACTTACAGGCAAAACGTTATAAGCTCCCACCCCAAAAAAGATGAGAGCGAACATAACTAGTATTGTCATAACCGGGCGTTTAATAAAAGGGGCTGATAAGTTCATGTGGCTACATACACCTTTGCACCGGGATAGATATTAAGCTGACCATCTAAAACAACATTTTCCTCCGGTTTTAGACCATTTAAAATAGCAACAATATTCCCGTTTGTGGGACCTACAGTCACAGTTCTTATAGAAACATGCATGGTTTGATCTACAACATAAATAAAGGGCCCTTGTTGCCCATATTGGAGAGCTGCTTTATCAATTACAACCATGGAAGGCAATGTTTTTAAGAGGAGATTAATTTTTACAAATTCACCCGGCCAAGCTTCCAGATTTTCATTGGGAAAGGAGGCTTTAATTAAAATGGTACCCGTTTTTGTATCAACGCTATTATCGAGAGCAAATAAAGAACCTTCAATAGGAGGCCTTTCTTTATTAAGGAAAGATCCTGAAATAGCAACAGGCCCAGCTTTTTGGGACTCTCTAAGAGTCCAGAGGTCCTGTTCAGATAAACTAAAAGTAACATAGAGGGGCTGCACCTGGACAAGAGATACAAGAGTATCGGTTGTATTGGCAATATTACCTTCTTGGTATCCTATAAATCCGATAACACCACTAATTGGTGCAGTAATTTGTGTATAGCCCAGATCAATTTTGCTGTTTTGAAGGGAGGCTAGATTAGAAAGAACAGAGGCATCGGCTACTTGACTAGTTTTTAGATAATTAGCCAGGTCTATCACGGAAATAAAGTCTTGTTCACGCAGCTGTTTATAGCTTTCATAGCTCTCTTTAGCATAAGCTGCTTCTGCCACTGCCTGTAAAACGCCTGCTTGAGCTTTTTGTAGATCAGCTAGAAAAGGAGAAGGATCGATTGCTAAAAGAAGGTCATCTTTATGGACAAAAGCCCCTTCTTTAAAGGGCACTCCAATAATTTCTCCTGACACCTGTGCTTTGATATTGATGGTATTGGGAGGGGATAACGTTCCGAAAGAATTTAAGATAACAGGGACATCACTCGTAATAGCTTGAGTCATCTTAATCGGAAAAGCCACTTCTTCAGGGGCTTTAGGTGGTTTTTTACAGCCACTAAAGCTCACCATAAAAATAAGAGAAAATAGAATATAAAATGCTTTCAATTAACCACCTCTTGGCTGACTAGTAACCCGCTTGTATAAGCGAGATTAGCCAGTGATCTATAATAAGTTGTTTCAGAGTCAACAAGTTGTGAGCGTGCATCACTGAGGGTTGTCTCCGCAGAGATAACGTCCACTATGGATTTTGTACCATTTTTATAGCCCGTCAAATTAGCAGCAAAAGAATCACCTGCATAAATGAGGTACTCTTTGGCATACTTAAAGCTTTCTAAAGAGGTTATTGTCGAGGTGTAGCTATTATTGACATTTAGAAGAGCTGTTAATTCTTGATATTGGTAGTTTGCAGCCATTTGATCAAGCTGAGCTTCTGCTTGTTTTATAGAGCCGGTAATATTAAAACCTGTAAAAAGAGGGTAGTGCAGATCGATAGTCCCACTATAGTCAAGGCCAGAGCCACCGCCTGTTCCTTTGTACCAAATTTTAGCCCCGATAAGAGAGGCGTTTAAAGAGGGGTAGAGTTTTGATTTTTGTACGTCGACATTATAGGCCTGTGCTTTGAGGGCGGCTTTGAGAGAGGTAAGGTCTGCACGGCAGCATTTAGTGCGAGCAAGGAGCCGGTCTAAATCTTGACTCAATGCAGTAGGCTCTAGGGCATGAGGTTTGGCAAGAAGAAGCGGTGTATTGGGGGCTAAGCCCATGCTTGTTGCAAGAGCTGCCTGGCTGTTTTCAAGTAATCCTTGGGCTGCAACAAGTTTTAGCTCAGCTTTAACAAAATTTGCTTGTGACTGAGACACATCTACATAGGTAGCAAGTCCCGCTCTTTTTTTAGCTATAGAGACATCCAAAAGTGTTTGCGCATCCTTCAGGTCTGCTGTTGTAGCTTCTACATCTGATTTGGCTCTTATGGTGTCCCAATAAGAGCTTACCACGTTGATAATGACACTTTGAATAGTCCAGCTATAATTCCATGCCGAGGAGCATAGAGTCTCTTTAGCGCTCAGTACGCCACTTTGACGCCCTCCCCCAAAGTCCCAAAGAAGGTAAGTTAAGGATAAAACGATATCATAATAAGTGAGCACGCCGATGGGCTGAAGAGTAGTTCCGCCTCCTGTGCCTCCAATATTTGCAAAATTTGCAAAGCGTTGCTGATTGCCTTCTATATCCAGGTCAAGTGTTGGGTAATAGGATGATTCAGAGATGGTTACGGAAGCAGACGCTGCTCTTGCTTGGCTCCAAGCCTCTTTTGTAAGGGGATGATTATGTAAACTGATGTCTACCAGTTCAGAAAGAGAAGAGGCTTGGTCTTTAACGGGATAAATAGGACAGGAGCTTTTAGGCGGTGGTGACGGCCGAACAGAAGGAATACAGGGAGATAAAGGCAGCAAGGGGGGTTCCTTCACCGGATTACAACTCATAACCAGATAGGTAAGTAAAAAAATAACAAGGGGCATATGAAAGAAACATATACCCGGTACAAAAATTTTAAGGTTAAGAAAATCCCTGCCCTTCCAGAAAGGTTCCGCAATTTGTTTGGTTTTAAATTAAAATTTATAGTAGTTTGCAAAAAAGGACACATATAAGGAGATCTCTCGTGAAAAAACAAGATATGATGAAATTAGCCATTATAGGAATGATGGCAGGTAGTGCAATGCTTGGGGCTCAAGGTCAGGGTAATGGAGTTCAGCCAAATGGTTCTTCCACTACTACACAACCAGCACCACAAGCCTCTTGTAAAAATGGTGCAGCACAGCCAGCACCTCAAGATTCATCTAAAAATACTAAAATGCCTATGGATGGACAAACAGCTCAAGATATTCAAGCTGCTAAAAAACGCGGTATAGATACAAGTGTTCGTAGCAGCTATTCAAATAGCAATGATAAGAATGCTTCTTCTAATCGTAGTTTTGAATCAAAATGTGGTACAAACAGTTGCGATCATGATGATGGTACAGTAACACCACCAGTTCCACAGCCTGGAACAGGATCTGCTAAAGCAGTTAAAAGAAGTAGAGTTAAATAGATAGTTATTCGGAGTTTTTAAGCCGGTTTTTTTTAAAGCCGGCTTTTTTTTATGAGATATTTTTCTTTTATCCTAGGTCTTTTTGTGGTGGTTTTTACAGCTGGAGCGACCTCTTTGGAAGCTGTGGATGTTTATAGCCAAATTATGCAAAGAGCATCAGCTCAGATAGCCCCTATTTTAAATGAAGGCCTCTCCCCTGAAGAACAAGCATTTTATAATCAGCTCTCTTCGGATCGTAAAAGAGCCTTTATGAACTTTAGTAAAAAAGATAAAACTGCTGCCATGGAAATGACGCAGAAGTATCTTCCTAAAGAAGCTCTTAGAAGAGCTATTGACTATGATATCAAAAACCTATCTCTTGCCCAGCAAAATTTTTATAATCGTCTCAGCGATAAAGGCAAAAGAATCTTTTTTGTACTAAGTGAAGAAAGTAGTGCAGATGCAGCGTCTCTTGCGGACTCTATATCAGCTGATGAGGCTATTAATAAAG
>CAIMEJ010000017.1 GCA_903839985.1 uncultured bacterium
GCGTATTTAAATCTTTTATGTTTTTATCATAATGCTCTTTGGTTCCAAAAGTATATTGGGCTAAAACTTCTGTTAAAGGGGTATTCCTAATTTGGGAACTTCCTTTAACAGTACTAGCTCTTGCAGTTGGAGACCCTCCAAGGGTCTCTTGAAAAAGAGCTGTTTCTCTTGTTTCAGTACCAGGTGGAAAGGGTTTATAATCATGAAAAGCTAAAGCACATAGGAGATGGACGAGCCCCAAACTCATTATCCCGAGAACTAGGGAGCTGATAAGTGCTGTTGAATGGTCTTTCTTATCTAATAAATCAGAATCAGGATGAATAATAAAATACTTAAAGAAGTTAGTTACATCCAAATTCATCATTTACCTTTCCTGATCTCTTTATTATTCATAAAAGCATTCATCCCTCATTTTTATCTCATATATATAATAAAAATTTATATTTTAGATCCTATAGACCTATCCTATAAAAAGAAAACTATATTTATGATAAAAGATAGGTAAGGATCCTGATTAGGAGCGTATTTGTGAAAGAACAGCTGTAAAATTTGATCTATTTTTTTAAAAGCCCAAAAAGAATCGCTATAGCTGGCCTAGAAAACATTTTTTTGGCCTATAAAACGCTGTCTAGGTCTTCGGTATTATTAATTCTAATCTCTTCAATCTTTATTAGCAAAAATAGCCAATCAGGAATGAACTGCTTAAAAGGCTTCTGAAGTATGTGTATGTGATTTTGTGAGGTTAGCGGTAACCGGATTCGAACCAGTGACAAACGGATTATGATTCCGCTGCTCTAACCGACTGAGCTATACCGCCAGAAAGGCATGAAAAATAGCGGGGGAAGGATTCGAACCTCCGGCCTTTGGGTTATGAGCCCAACGAGCTAACCACTGCTCCACCCCGCGATAGTTAATGACGAGGATTATAGAGCGAGTCTCTTATTTAACGCAACGTTATAAATGGCCTTCTTCTTTTTCCCAAAGAATTTGGGAAATCATTACACGCAAGAGCTGCCAAGTACGCTCTGTAGCCCCTTTTGCTTCAGCAAACATTTTTATACCCGCGGCGCCCATTTTTTTACGCTTCTCAGGATGACTGATAAGATCAACTATAGCTTCTCCCAATTTGTCTAAAGAAACCTGCTTACCAGCTTCTGCTTTCTTCATCATAAACGCCATTTCAGACTGTGACTGCGTATGAGGACCAAATAGCACAGGTTTACCATAAAGGGAGGGTTCTAGCAGATGGTGCCCCCCCACTTTATCTGTATAGCTACCAGCGACAATGGCCATATCACCCACCTGATAAAGCTCGCGCAAAATACCCATCTCATCAAAAAGCATTAAGTTTGTCTGTTTGTTAAATTGTTCCTCTGCGCTATAGGTAGCAAAAGGCATCTTAATGGATTCTAGATAGCTAGCTACTGTTTTAAAACGCTCAGGATGCCTTGGAGCAAGGGCTACTTTAAGCCCAGGACATTTTTTCCAGACTTTCTTTAAAACATGGATTAGCTGCTTTTCTTCAGGATGATGGGTGGAGCCAATAACAAGCAGGAAATCATCCTTATGTAGCCCAAGCTTTTTCTTCCATTCGCCTACAGCTTTTTCTGATAAGTTAGTAGAGGCATCATCTAGCTTCAAATTACCGGTTACATAAAGATGGTCTGGAGGTATTCCAAGACGCATAAAGCGATCCTTATAATCCTCGTTTTGAGGGCAGATCAGGTCAATAAGCTGAAACAGCGGCGCCATTACCCATGGAAGAATATTAAAGCGCCTTAAAGAGCGCTCAGAAATTTTACCGTTAACAACTACAACGCGGGCTCCTTTATCTGTAGCCCTTTTAAGAAAGTTATACCAGAAATCTGTCTCTGAAATAATAATAAGATCCGGCTTAATGCTGTCCACCAAAGGATTAATCAGATAAGGCAGGTCAAGGGGTAGATAAAAATGATAATCGGCATCCTTTAGGGAAGCCACTGCTGCGGCATGTCCCGTTTCTGTTACATTAGAAACCATAATAGTTGCTTTAGGCATATTAAGACGCATTAAAGCAACAAGGGGCGCAATAGCTTTTGTCTCACCAAGAGAGGGTGCGTGAAACCAAACAACAAATTCCTTATTTTTTATACGCATACGAGGAAGAGCAAGACCCAGTCTTTGCTTAATATTTTTCCGATACTTACCTCTAAACAGCCATTGAAAGAGGAAAATAGGAGCGTAAAAAAGCGCTGCTATATGCAAAAAGAAATCATAAAAAAAGGAAAACATCAGACCACCAAATTAAGAAGCTTATCCGGAACGAAAATAGCTTTTTTTAGCCCGTTTTCCAAATACTTTGCAATTAAAGGATTTTCCTTTGCAAGAGCCAGAATTTCTTCCTCGTTTTTGCCTTTAGGCAGATCAAAACGTCCTCGGAGCCGTCCATTTACTTGGACGACATATGTTACCATGTCTTCCTCCAAATAATGGGGAATTACTTCAGGCATGAGCGCTAAAGAAACAGGGCTCTCCTGCCCTAATATCTCCCAAAGCTCTTCCGTCATATGAGGCGCAAAAGGGGCAAGACATTGCACTGCGATGCAGAGAGCCTCGTGACCATAAGATTCGAGTTTTGAAAAAGCATTTAAAAACTCCATCATTTTGGAAATAGCTGTATTGAACTGCAGTGTTTCAATGGCATTAGTTACAGCAAAAAGCAGCTTATGTGCTAAGCGCATCCCCTCTTCGGAAAAATCTCTAGTCACTTTTTCACTGACACACAGCTCCCAAAAACGATTCACAAAACGCCATGATCCTTGTATAGCTTCTGTATTCCAGATCTTCTCTTTTTCAAGAGGCCCCATAAACATCTCATAAATACGCAAGCTATCGGCTCCATATTCAGCAATCATCTCATCAGGAGTGACACCATTGAGCTTAGATTTTGACATCTTTTCTAGTTGAACAATAAGCTCTTCTCCGCTTGCTTTAGCCTCTTCAGGCGTCACATAAACACCACCTGGCTTTTTATATGAATGGGCCACGATCATGCCTTGATTACGTAGTGCCTGAAAAGGCTCTGGTGTAGAAACAAGCTTCAGATCATAGAGAACTTTATGCCAGAAACGTGCATAGAGAAGGTGAAGTACTGCATGCTCAGCGCCTCCTATATAAAGATCAACAGGCATCCAATAATTTTCTGAGGACTGACTCCAAGCCTCTTCACTATTATGTGGATCAATAAAACGCAAATAATACCAGCAAGAACCCGCCCATTGGGGCATAGTATTCGTCTCTCTATAGGCTTTCTTTCCCGTCTTTTCGTCTACAAGCTCTACCCATGATGTTACCTTAGCAAGGGGGCTTAGGCCCTCTTCTGTGGGTTTATAATTTTCTACGGTAGGAGGGCATAGAGGAAGCTCATCTATATCTAAACAGCGCTTTTCCCCATCTGCAAAGTGCAAAATAGGAAAGGGCTCACCCCAATAGCGTTGACGTGAGAAAAGCCAGTCTCGAAGCTTGTAGCTTATGCGGGGACCTCCTAGATTATGGTCTTGGAGAAAGCTGCATATACGCATTTTGGCTGTTTCGACATCCAAATCATTCAAAGAGACTTGATCGGAAAAACTATTATAGCAAAGTCCTTCACTGTTTATAACTTCTTTGAAAGGTAGCTTATAGACTTTAGCAAATTCTGCATCTCTTTCATCGTGGGAAGGAACTGCCATAACAGCGCCTGTACCATAACCAGATAAAACATAATCCGCAATCCATATGGGCAGAGGCTCTCCTGTAATAGGATGCTTTGCATAAGAACCCGTCCATACACCTGTTTTTTCTTTGGAAAGCTCCGTACGCTCTAGATCGCTCTTGGAAGCCACCTGGACCTTGTAACCCTTTACAGCTTCTTTATTAAGAGCGAGAGTGTCTACCAAAGGATGTTCTGGAGCTAGCACCAGATAGGTAACGCCAAATAAAGTGTCTGGACGTGTAGTAAAGACCTCAATGGCTCCATAATCAGAAGGAAAAAGAACCGAAGCCCCCTCTTTTTTACCGATCCAATTCGTCTGCAGCTTTTTTAAACTCTCCGGCCAATCGAGCAGGGCCAGATCATCTAGTAAACGCTCTGCATAAGCCGTTATTTTCAAAACCCATTGTTTGAGGGCTTTGCGAATAATTGGATATCCATGCTCACGACTTTTACCATCTTCCACCTCTTCATTGGAGAGTACAGTCCCTAGCTGTGGGCAATAATTAACTAAAATCTCTGCTTCATAGGCAAGGCCCTGATTATAGAGCAGTGTGAAGATCCACTGTGTCCACTTGTAATAACTCGGCTCAGAGGTAGCAATTTCACGATCCCAATCATAACTGAGCCCCAGTGATTGCAACTGCCGCTTATAAGTAGCAATATTTTCAGCCGTGGTAATAGAGGGGTGTGTCCCTGTGCGTATGGCATATTGCTCTGCTGGCAGACCAAAGCTATCCCAACCCATCGGATGCAAAACAGAAAAACCCTTTTGCCTTTTGTAGCGTGCTATGATATCTGTTGCTGTATAGCCGACAACATGGCCCACATGAAGGCCCGCGCCGGAAGGATAAGGAAACATATCAAGCACGTAATATTTAGCTTTAGCCGGATCTATAATTGCTTTAAAGGTCTGATGTTTTTGCCAGTAGGCCTGCCATTTTTTTTCAATGGCTTTGGGATCGTAACGTTTTCTGTCCATAGAAGATTATTTGCTTTGAAGAGTTTTTTGGTGTAGAATAACATAATGA
>CAIMEJ010000018.1 GCA_903839985.1 uncultured bacterium
AGCTCTACCTCAAATGAGCCGCAAATAGTGTTTACCCTTCTTCAATTAGCCAAGCTAACAGATACGCAGGTAATGGGTGACCCCCTAGCCTCTATCAAAGGTGTTGCTGATCTAGAAAGTGCTCAAGAAGGACATATCTCCTTCTTTGCTAACAGGCGTTATCTTGAAGCTATGAAAAAAAGCCGCGCAACGGCCCTTATTATAGATCAAGATACACCTATTGAAGAGGGGAAAAACTATTTAATAGCTACCCACCCTACCGAAGCCTTTCAGAAAGTTTTAAAAATATTTTTTGGTGAACGATCACCCCTTCTTTTTGAAGGGATTCATCCAACAGCCGTTATTGCACCAGACAGCCAAATCGGCGCAGGTGTTCGTATAGGTCCTCACGCTGTAATCGATAGTGGCTGCATCATTGGTGATGAAACCATCATCTCTGCGGGAGTTCTCATAGGTCCCCACGTAACTATAGGTACTCATTGCCTTCTTCATAGTGGTGTAATTGTTCGAGAATACAGCCAAATTGGCCATCGCGTGATCATCCAGCCAGGAGCTGTTATAGGATCTTGTGGCTTTGGGTTTTTCACTGATGAAAAAGGCAACCATAATAAACTCGAACAACTAGGCCACGTAGTCGTGGAAGATGATGTTGAAATCGGGGCATTGACAGCCATCGACCGTGGCCGCTTTACTGAAACACGTATTGGTAAGGGCTCTAAGATCGATAACCTTGTTCAAATAGCCCATGGTGTTACTGTAGGTCCTCACAATCTTCTTGTGGCACAAACAGGAATAGCTGGATCCTCTAAAACTGGCAGCCATGTTGTGATGGCAGGCCAATCCGCTCTTGTTGGACATATCACCATCGCTGACCGTGTCATTATAGCTGCCCGTGGTGCTGTTTCTAAATCCATCACAGAAGCCGGTAGTCGCTGGGCTGGTGCTCCAGCTGAGCCTCTCAATGACCACAATCGCCGCTCTATCTACCTCAAGAACATATCCAAGTACATAAAAAAAATTGATGTACTTGAAAAACAGTTAGGCTCTTTCTAATTAGTTTTAGAAATATTCTCCTGTGTGAAGTAAAACAGGATTTATCGGAGGTTAAAAGCTGGTCTCTCTAAAGAAAAGCCCTCTTTTTCAAAAACTTGGTATTTTTTATGAAAAGTGGCCCATATCTCTGGATATAGCTCTGGATTTTTGATCAATGCTTGTATTTTAGCCCCGTACCTACGCCCCTTTTGCCAAAGGTAGCGCCGGGTTTTTTTATCCCCTTCTAACTCCGAATATTTCTCTATAAACTCCCCTAAATTTTGACCACTCTTTGTCCTGATAGGAGCTGCAATATTCACACCCGCTAAAGCCATGGATTTTTGCACAGTCTTCGCCCAGGCCGGAGGCAATGTATTATGTTTAATTTCTGTCAAAGCAGCTAGAGAAGGGCTATTTCTTTGCCGGATATCCCATAGGGCATTAGAAAGAATATTAAGAGCATCAGTGCGGCAGCTGTAACTATCCGACTGCCGTTTTACCTCTAAAGATATGTGAGAAAAGCTCGAACTGATCCAAGTGGAGAGCCCAATAGAATCTAATGTCAATATCTCCGATGTTTCTGGGAAAATAATGACTGGTAAAACATGCAAGGCATAGCCCCTTAATCGATTATTTTCATTAAATATGATAAATCCCCAAGGAGATTTCGAACTATTCTCTTGTAAAAGTCTTTCCAAGGTTTTTTTTGTCCCCATATGAATGGTAACATCATATTTTATTTCATAAAAAGCGGCTATGAGAGCGCTGCCATAAATAGTTGGTATTACAATTCCATCACTTTGTATAAAAAAAAAGCTGCTCTGATCAGTTAAATCCACATGGGTAGGGATAGACTCACATGCCTCTATAGCTATACATCTTTCTTGATAGTACCCCTCTAAATTCTCTAGAAAATCTTCTACAGGACCCGTTAACTGCAAAAATCTACCATGTTTTTTCCAAAAAGTCTCTTGTAGACGCATCTTTATTCTTTCAGCATCAAATATATTCATCAGCTCCACAAGATCATTATCTTCTCTGCGATCAATGAACGGCAATTGGGAGAGTTTTTCTCTCATTTCATAAATTGTGCTACGCCTATTCGTAATGCCTTTTTCCTGATGATCTTGAAGGCCTGCCCTCCATTCAGCTTTTAATTCTTCAGGCACTACATTTTCTGTATGCTCATTTTGCAAGCGTTGTTCTAACCTTTGAATAAATAAGCTCCTTTTTTGATAGGAATCTTCATCAAAGGGTTGCTTTTGCTCTCGAAGAATAGCTAATTCTTTTATTTGCTCTGCCGAATACTCCCTAGCTGGATACAGTTTTATCCGGGTAATTTCAGAAATAAGATCTCCCATGCGCAGTTGGTAATTGCTGCAGACCCTATAGATATATCTTACTAAAAAGTACCCAAGGCCAAGGGTGGCAACAGTCACCATTACACCCAAAAGAGCTAGTCCTACGCGGGTCATAAAATGCTTTACTTTCAAAGTCTTCGGATCAAGCATGCACATAACAAGCCCCTCCTGCCAATCTTTAGGGGCAAGATCTGCTTCCAGCTGGGCAATTTTAGCCCTCTGATCTGTATAATTAAGGAGGTTTGTCATAGAAGCGTTATTAAATGGGTAGTGAATATATATTTATTTTTATCTAAATAATCAAGAAGCGTGACTATAACAGCTGCTTTTAGAAGTGTGCTCAAAATAGCCTGTAGCTAGTTTTGCCAACATTAAAAGTGCTATCAAGGATATTAAGTTTAATGAATGATAAGCAGACTGGGTCTTTCAAGAAGCTCTTTCACACTTTTAAGGAACTGTGCTGCTGCTGCACCATCTACTACACGGTGGTCAGCTGAAAGAACTAGATTCATGACTTTACCCGGCACTACAACGCCCTCTTTTATAACAGGGACATCGAGTACCCCGCCAATTGCCAGAATAGCTGCTTGTGGTGGGTTAATGATAGCTGTGAAACTACTGACGCCATACATGCCTAAATTAGAGACCGTAAAAGAGCCTCCTTTATATTCATGTGGAGCTAGTCTACCCTCACGAGCGCGCATTGCGAGCTCTTTAACTTCCACAGAGATCTCTCCGATGTTTTTGAAATCGGCGTTACGAATAATAGGCGTAATAAGGCCCCCTTCAATATTCACAGCCACACAAATATCTATGGTTTGGAAGAAGGCGACAAAGCCCTCATCATAGGCACTATTAAGAGTTTTGTGCTCTCTAAGAGCTATAGCAGCGGCTTTAAGAACAAAGTCATTAAAGGTCAGGTTGATGCCGCCACCTTTAAGCTCTTCACGCAAACGTGCTAGTTCATCTACAGAGACGGCCATCTCCGTATAAAAATGAGGAATAAATGTTTTAGCCTCTTGAAGGCGCTTACCGATTGTTTTGCGCATCGGTGTTAGCGCTACTTTTTCATAAGAGCCTGGAGCATGTTTCGGTTTATCGCGCGCGCCAAAAACAACTAGGCCCTCTTTTTGTGCGCCCTTTAAATCTTTACTTGTAATAGTCCCAGCAGCACCCGTCCCTTTGACAGTAGAGAGATTAAGACCCTGTTCTTTAGCTATTTTTTTAGCTAAAGGTGACGCCTTTAATCGATCCTCTTTTTCACCAAGAGGTGAAGTAAATGTATAATTTTCAAGAGGAGCTTCAAGCGTAAAACGTGCCTCTGCAAGAGCCGTCTTTACAGGTGCTTCTGTACCAACAGCGGGTGTGGCTGTCTGCCCACTTACCGGCACCTCTTTCTTAACAACATCGCCCTCAGGAACATAGCCCTCAATAGACTCATCAGCCTTCTCCGTAAAAATAGCAATAGCCTGATTTACAGTTGCACTGTGACCTGTTTCTACCAAAATTTTACGCAAAAAGCCGCCATCTAGAGCTGTATGCTCCACAGTTGCCTTGTCTGTGGCTATTTCCATAATCACATCATCGGGAGCCACTTTGTCTCCTACTTTTTTACACCACTTGACAATAGTTCCCTCTTCCATTGTGGGGGAGAGCTTAGGCATCGTTAAAGTAAAAGGCATAGGTTATATCCTCATCAGTTTTCTGGCAGCATGCACGATACGGTCCACATTTGGCAAGGTTTCCGCTTCCAAAACTTTTGAATAGGGCATGGGGGTCTCTTTTTGACAGACACGCATTAAAGGCGCATCGAGTTCATTAAAACAATGTTCATTAATTTCAAAGCCAATTTCTGCAGCAATTCCAGCAAAATAATGCCCCTCTTCAACAAGAAGAGCACGATGTGTTTTTGCAATAGAATAGGCAATTGTTGCAATATCTAGAGGTTTAATAGTACGCAGATCAATGACTTCTACCTTGATCCCCTCTTTAGCCAATATATCCGCTGCTTTTAAGCACTGAAGAGCCATACGACTATGCGATACAATTGTTAAATCACTACCAACTCTAGTTACTTTAGCCTTGCCGATTGGCACTAAATACTCATCCGTTGGTATTTCCATTTTATCGCCATAAGAGAGCTCTGACTCTAGGAAGAGAACCGGATTATTATTACGAATAGAGGCTTTAAGAAGTCCTTTAGCATCATAGGGATTGGAAGGAGCTACCACAATTAAACCAGGCAGATTAGCATAAAGAGCCTCTACGCAGTGCGAATGTTGAGAAGAGACCTGGGCGGCGGCACCGTTTGGCCCTCTAAACACAATCGGCACGGAGAACCTTCCTCCAGACATATAGTACATCTTCGCAGCATTGGAAATAATCTGGTCCGCAGCAACAAAAGAGAAGTTCCAACTCATAAATTCAATAACCGGTCTTAGGCCCGTCATAGCAGCACCAATACCAAGACCTACAAAGCCGAGTTCTGCAATAGGTGTATCAATTATACGCTTAGGACCCCATTTATCCAACATACCCTTAGTAACTTTATAAGCACCGTTGTATTCTGCAACCTCTTCGCCCATGATAAAGACTGTTTCATCTCTTTGCATCTCTTCATCAAGTGCCTGCCTAAGAGCCTCTCTCATTTCAACTATCTGTGTCATGGTGCAAAAACTCCCTCTTCAAGAGTTGCTATATTAGGCCAGGGACTCTCTTCGGCGTATTTCATAGAAGCAACAACTTTTTCCCGGAGCTCTTTATCCATTTTCTCCATCTCTTCTTCTGTCGAAAAACCTTTTTCTAGAATAAGCTTTTTCATAGCAACAATCGGGTCTGTGCATGTGGCAAGAATATTTTTATCACGATAAAGCGCTGGATCGGAAATAGAATGTCCTTTAAGGCGTTCTGTGATTGCTTCAACTAATATAGGCTTGCCGGTTCTGATAATTTCTTCTTTAAAAAAACGGAAAGCTTCATAGCAATGTAAATAATCCATTCCATCAATTGTGTATCCCTGCATACCATATCCTACGGCTTTCGTCTCTGCAATGGCGCTCACACTAATGGCTCTATGTGCCGCCGTACCCATACCCCATTTATTGTTTTCAATCACATAAAGACAGGGTAGATCCCAGAGTGCTGCCATGTTTAAGGACTCATGAAAAGCGCCCTGTGCAACAGCTCCGTCTCCCATAAAACAAAGTGAAATACGGTCTTTTTGCCCAAGATATTTGCAGGTAAAAGCAGCGCCGGTGCCGATCGGAACTTGTCCGCCAACAATACCAAAGCCGCCTAACAGGCTCTCTGTATAAAAGTGCATTGAACCACCGCGGCCCTTCGCATTACCCGTCTCACGGCCGTAGAGTTCCGCCATTAGCTCATCTGTAGTAGCTCCTAGCAAAAGCGCTAGGGCATGGCATCTATAAGTTGTTGAATACCAGTCTTTTAAACCGCAAGCCCGAACGGCTGCTGTTTGAATAGCCTCTTGCCCTGCGTAAGAGTGAAAGAATCCCCCCACACGCCCTGCTTGATAGGCCGATTCCGCTCTTGATTCAAATTGACGAATCAGCAGCATATGCCTGAAATCTGTAAGGATTTCTTCTCGGCTCAAGTGCTCTAAGGCACTCTCTTTCTTTGTTTCAAAAAAATGATATGACATAGATCTTTATTATACTATTTTTCCTACATTGTCTAAAAGCTTTAAGACAAACGGATTGGCGCCTGTAATATGAACTTCTTGTCCCCTTTTTTTACAATGCGCTGTGAATTTTTTAAGTGACTGAATACCAGTAGTATCTATAACAGAAACCGCCTCTAATTTGATCGTCACACTTTTACATTCCGGATGATTTGCCAAATCTGCATCTAATTTACCCGTTGCTGCAAAAAAAAGAGGTCCAATAATGGAGACTTCCGCATGAGAGCCTCTCATTTTTGCCTCTACTTTTACTACATCAGCCATTTTTTTGGTAAACATTAAGGCCGCTAGTAACACCCCTATTTCAACGGCCACGGTGATATCTATAAAGACAGTTAAAGCAAAAGTTGTAAGTAGAAGAACAGCATCTGAAAGAGATGATCCCATGAGTGCAAAAAAGTGCTTCGCCTCAAACATAAAAAAAGCTGTAAGAATAACAACGGCTGCAAGAGCGCTCAGAGGCATACATCCAGCAAGTGGTCCTAAAAAAGTAAGAATTAAAAACAGGGCAACAGCATGCACTGCTGCACTGATGGGCGTCTTAGCCCCTAATTTATAATTGATGGCTGTACGCGCTATAGCACCCGTCACAGGAAGCCCTCCAAAAAAAGCAGATCCCATATTACCAAAACCTTGGGCTACAAGTTCCATATCAGAGCGGTGCTTAGCGCCGCTCATAGAATCAACTACTACCGCCGAAAGGAGCGATTCAATAGCTGCTAGCACGGTTAAAGTAATTACATCGGGCATCAAATTTTTGATGCGCTCCAGGGTGATTACTGGCCAAGAGGGCCAGGGAAGACTGCTGGGAATCTCTCCAAAACGGCTATGAACAGTCTCTACAGGAAGACTCCAATAATGAACCACAAAACAAGCCAAAATAATGGCAAAAATAGCACCGGGAATTTTAGGACTTTTGCGCCTTATTAATACAATAATAATCAAGGAGCTCAGACCGATCATAAGAGCATAAGGATTCCAAGTAGATATATGGGTATAATAACTCTGCCATCTTGCTAAAAAGGCCACCCCCACAGAACCTGTCTCTAGCCCTAAAAAGTCTTTAAACTGGGAAGTAAAAAGAACGACGGCGATACCACTTGTCATTCCCGTAATAACAGGATAAGGAATGTACTTTAAAAAGCTTCCCAGACGCAAGATTCCCATTACAACTAAAAGACATCCAGCCAGCAAAACAGCTAATACTAATGCCTCATAACCTTGGCGTTGAACGATATCAAAAACAACAACCACAAAAGCCCCTGTTGGTCCAGCAATCTGAAAGCGACTGCCCCCCATTAGGGCCACAATAAAACCTGCGATAATAGAGGTGTATAAGCCGATTGCAGGCTCGAGTCCAGCTCCAATGGCAAAGGCCATAGAGAGCGGCAAAGAGATAATAGCTACAAGAAGCCCTACCAAGCTATCTTGTAGCAGTCTATTTAGGGAGATACCCTCTTTGAGACAAGAGAGCATCTGCGGGGTAAAAGCTAAGCGCGTTTTAGAAGAGAAAAAACGAAGCATATCCTTATAAAAACAGTTTTCCCCATAAAAGAACAGCAAATGCTCTGAAAGAGTAAATTCTTCCAAAGATTAAATGATCTGGAAGTAAAGTAGCCCTCTTGTTTATGGTAAAAATCTACAAGGCGGATATATGCAAGCAGTAAAAGACACACTTATTCCAACCACTATGGGCACGGATAAAGAGACGCTCAAAAAAGCTATCACGCATCACATGCACTACACTCTTGCCAAGGATAAGTATACGGCAACAAGAAGGGACTTTTATATAGCACTAGCCTATTCCGTACGTGATTTAATGACAAAGCGCTGGATTGAATCCCAAAGAGCCTACTACGATGCTGATGCCAAGCGCGTCTACTATCTTTCGATGGAATTCTTGATGGGACAGACGCTGAAAAGCAGCTTAGTAAACCTTGGAGCTTTAGATTCTTGTAGAGCAGCTGTTGAAGACTTAGGATTTGATTTAGAAGAACTTGCGGCCCTAGAATGGGATGCGGGTCTTGGTAACGGGGGTCTCGGAAGGCTTGCTGCCTGCTTCCTTGATTCCATGGCTGCCTTATCACTACCAGCCTATGGATATGGTATCCGCTATGAATACGGCATGTTTTATCAACGCATAGAAAAAGGTTATCAAGTAGAGACCCCTGATAATTGGCTACGTTATGGGAACCCTTGGGAAATCGGCCGTGCTGAATATCTCTACCCCGTCTATTTCGGCGGACGCGTTAATCAATATACAGATAGCAACGGCAAACTACGCACAGAATGGATAGACCGTGAAGAGGTGATTGCCATGGCCTACGACACGCCTGTTCCTGGCTACAATAACTGCGCCTGCAATACCCTGCGCCTTTGGACGGCGAAATCTTCACGGGGCTTTGACTTAAACTACTTCAATCATGGCGACTATATCCGCGCTGTAGAAGATAACAACCGCACAGAAAATATTAGCCGAGTCCTTTATCCAAATGATAATGTTGTTATCGGTAAACGTCTGCGTATGCGTCAAGAATACTTTATGGTCTCTGCAACGCTCCAAGACATCCTTAGACGTTATAAAAAACACCATAAAGGCTTTGATCAACTAGCGGACAAAGTAGCTATTCAACTCAACGATACCCACCCCTCTTTAGCTATTCCAGAGATGATGCACCTTCTTATGGATCGGGAAAGTCTTGATTGGAATACAGCCTGGGATTTAACCACACGTATTTTTGCCTACACTAATCATACAGTCCTTCCAGAAGCTCTCGAGAAATGGCCTGTGGCTCTTATGGCCCAAATGCTGCCTCGTCATATGCAAATCATTTATGAAATAAATACGCGTTTCTTACAGGAAGTCTCTAAGCGCTTTCCAGGGGATCTACACAAACTGAGCGCTCTTTCCCTTATCGAAGAGGGCGATGACAAAAAAGTACGCATGGCGAATTTAGCAATTGTAGGTAGCCACTCTATTAATGGTGTATCTGCTTTGCATTCAGAAATATTAAAGACACGTCTGTTTAAAGACTTTTATGATTTTAATCCGGCTGTTTTTCACAATATTACCAATGGTATAACTCCTAGGCGCTGGCTAAAACAGGCTAATCCAGGTCTCTCCAACCTTATTACAAAGGCCATTGGTCCTAATTGGGTTACCCATTTAGATGAGCTCAAAAAATTACTGCCCTTAGCAGCAGATGAGAGTTTCCGCAAAGAATGGGAGGCCGTTAAACAGGGCAACAAACAAGCCCTGGCTGAAGACATCCGCTTTGGACATGAAGTAGATATAGACCCAAGCTCTTTATTCGACTGTCAAATCAAACGCTTTCATGAATATAAGAGGCAACTGCTCTTTGCTCTTTATATGATACGTTTATACAATGATATTAAAGACAATCCCCAAGCAAAATTTACACCTCGCACTATGATTGTAGGTGGGAAAGCAGCCCCTGGCTATTTCATGGCAAAATTGACCATTAAACTGATTAATAGCATTGCTGACCGTATTAATCATGATCCAGCCATTGGAAGTAAGCTTAAAATTATATTTATGCCGAATTACCGTGTATCACTTGCTGAAAAAATTATTCCGGCTATTGATTTATCCGAGCAAATCTCTACTGCTGGTTATGAAGCTTCTGGTACCAGTAATATGAAATTTGGATTCAACGGAGCTTTAACAATTGGCACACTTGATGGTGCTAATATTGAAATTAAAGATGCTGTTGGCACGGATAATATCTTTATTTTTGGACTGCGTGCAGAAGAGGTAGAAGCCTTGTCTTTAGGCGGTTATAACTCATGGGATCATTACAATAACAATCCCGAACTCAAACGCTCACTAGACCAAATTCAAGGTGGCTTCTTTAGTGAAGATCAACCAGGTCTTTTTGCACCAATTGTTGACTCCCTCCTTACAGGAGGTGATAAATACTTTGTGCTGGCTGACTATCCAGCTTACATAGCTTGCCAAAAGGCTGTTAGCATGGCTTACACAGATCGCACATGGTGGGTGAAAGCCTCTATTGCAAATGTGGCTAATATGGGCTTTTTCTCGAGCGATCGCGCCATTGAGGAGTATAGAAAGGTATGGGGTGTAGAACCAGTTATTGTTTCCAAAAATAGTTAGAATCGCTTAAGCTTTGGTGAGAATTTATGTCCCTGCAAACCCTCACCAAAATCGTCGTATTCTTTACCTGCTTTCTTGATGCTTTTGGTATCGGGTTGGTTTTTCCCCTTCTCTCGCCTTTATTACTCGATCCAGCCCAAGGCTTTCTCCCTTTATTAAATAGTGATAGTATGCGCGGAGCCCTTCTTGGCTTTGCCCTTGCAGCCTATGCCTTTGCCCAATTCTTTAGTGCTCCTGTTTTTGGTACTCTTTCGGATCATAAAGGACGAAGAAAGGTGCTTATTATATGCGTATCTATTGCCGTTATTGGTTATATCATCGCAGGCTTTGCTATTTTCCTCCAAAGCTACTGCCTTCTTCTTCTGGCACGCTTGCTAGAGGGAGTGGCCTCAGGAAGTATCTCCGTTACCTATGCAACACTTGCCGATATTAGCTCCGGACGCTCCAAAGCAAAAAACTTCGGGTTCCTAGGTGCTTGCTGGTCTCTTGGCTTTATTCTTGGTCCTTTCGCCGGTGGCTACCTCTCTTCCAATGAAGTCTACACTTTTTTCACCTACGCGACACCCTTCTGGTTTGCAGCAGCCCTCTCTCTCATCAACTTATTACTTGTTGTATTTCTCTTTAAAGAGACATTCACACCTGCTCCTAAGAAGAAAATTCGTATTTTACAGGGTGTGATCAACCTTAAAAAAGCCTGGGAACTCGCCCCCTTAAGACGTATGATGCTGGCTATGTTTATCTTCTTTCTTGGTTGGGAAACCTTTGCTCTTTTTATACCGATCTTTCTCATTCATCGCTTTGCTTTCGACTCTCTCGATATAGGTAACTTTTACGCTTTCCTTGGGGCTGGTTTCGTTATTGGCAATACTCTTATCCTACGACTAGTAACTCATATACCTGCAGAACGTGTCCTCAAAATTGGCCTACCTCTTTTCGCCATCTACACAGTGCCCTTGATGTATTTCTCTTACCTGCCTTTCTTCCTTGTCTGGCTTTCCCTTATCCCTATAGTCGGAGCTGTCCTCTTCGCCCTTGGCCCTATTCACGTATCTAATGCAAGCCGCGTAGATGAGCAAGGCGAGGTCCTTGGCATCTACCAATCTGTCCAAGCCGGCTCCCTAGCCCTTCCTCCCCTTATCTTCGGCTCTCTTGCTGCTATATATCCCTCTTTCAGTATCTGGGGCAGCGCTCTCTTTGTCTTTCTTGGAGGCCTCGTCTTTTGGTTCATTAAAGGCCCCAAAATCCCCAAAACTGGCCCTATTTAACTAAAAATCTCTATTAAATTTGACAATGCTCCTCAGACACTCAGCTGGGCTCAAAATTCCTATCTCAATCATATGATCTACCAATCTTATCTTAGTATTATTATAGCCCAAACAAAAACAGATATAGCCCAAGCAGTTAAAATCTTTGAAAGCATTAACCACCTACCGATTATCCAAGAAGAGCTTGTGCTTCATGGATTAAGAGACAGTCATCCTTATACTGCATTATGGTCACAATTTATAAGTGCTTTACCTGAGCGCTTTTTACAATTTAATGAGGAAATGGGCTCTTAAGTAAAAGAGCTTTTTATACTTTCAGTTAGATCTTGTTAAAAAGATGTCTGCCTATCCGTAAGAAAGTAGCCCCCTCTTCAAGAGCTATCTTCCAATCATTAGACATGCCCATAGAAAGCTCTGGAAGCCCCGCATTATTTGCAGCTTCTTTAAGCTTTTTAAAACAGCTGCGAATCTCTGTCGTATCGGATGTAGATGGGGCGATGGTAGAGAGACCTCGAACCACAACTCCCTCCGGATAAGGATATTTTTCCCACTCAGTAACTGTCAAGCCCTGCTTACTGGACTCACCGCTTGTATTTACTTGAAGAAGAACTGGTTGATGGAGTTTTTTAGAAGCTATTTGGGCTAGAAGTTCATGGTTATGAACAGAGTGTATAAGAGAGAAGGCTCCTACGGCTTTATTCACTTTATTAGACTGTAAGTGACCGATAAGGTGCCAGCGAATATCTGTGGGTAGCGCGGCTTTTTTAAGAAGAGCTTCCTGTACGCGTGATTCGGCAAAATCCCGGCAACCAGCCTCATAGAGGACCTGAAGAGCCTCTAAGGGCTCAAATTTACTCACCGCAATAAGACGTGGCGGCACTCTTTTAAGAGCATGGCAGTATTCTTCAATTTCTCGAAGAAGTTCTTTATAGGTATTTGCAGACATAATTTAGCAGAACTTCTCTGGTTTTTAAAAGGTCATCAAAAGAGTGCGCTTGGCTGATAAAAGAGGCCTCATTATGTGCTGGAGAAAAATAGAGCCCCTCAGAAAGCATAGCGTGATAAAAATTTTTAAATCGCTCATTATCAAGATGCTTGATATCAGCGGCCTCCGTTACTTTTTCTGGTCCAAAAAAAAGAGTGAACATAGAACCCACACGGTTCAAACAAGCCTTTTTACCCTTAATAGCCTCTTCGACAGGCTGCAGAAGAAAATCGGCCTTTTCTTGGAGCTCTTCATAGAAATTTTCCTTATCCAAGAGCTTTAAACTCGCAAGCCCCGCCGCCATAGCTACTGGATTACCGGCAAGAGTACCTGCTTGGTAGACGGTGCCTTCGGGAGCTAAATGGCGCATAATCTCTTTACGCCCGCCTAAACATGCAACAGGAAAGCCTCCCCCTACAATCTTACCAAGGGTTGTAATATCCGGGGTGATTCCATAATAACTTTGAGCAGACCCTTTAGAAAAACGAAAACCCGTCATCACTTCATCAAAAATAAGAAGTGTTTTTTCTTCCTCCGTAATTTTTCTCAAAAGATTCATAAAACTTCTAGAAGCTGGGACAACACCCATATTACCGGCCACAGGCTCTAAAATAACAGCGGCAATCTGATCTTTATATGTTTTAAAAAGCTCTTGCAGAGCCTTTTCGTCGTTAAAAGGCAAGCAGAGGGTATGCTTTACAATGCTATCGGGAATACCCGAAGAAGAGGCGGTTTGATTCAAATGGAGGACACCAGACCCTGCTTGGACGAGAAAAAAATCAGCATGCCCATGATAATGGCCAATAAATTTTACAATATATGAGCGCCCCGTAAAACCTCTTGCGAGTCGGGCCGCTGTCATCGTAGCTTCTGTCCCCGAGCAGACAAAACGCATTTGCTCCATGGAAGGCATAAGATAATTAACAAAGCGTGCTAGTTCACCTTCAATAGCTGTTGTAATACCAAAAGAGCTTCCTTTTTTAAGAAAAAAGGTGGCCTGCTCTAGTATAGTCTCATGAGCATGTCCATGAATAAGTGATCCCCAAGAACCACAGTAATCGATATAGCTTTGGCCTTCAATATCCGTGATATAAGCCCCACTACCTCGATCAACGATAAGAGGTTCTCTATTAAGATGTTTAAAAGAGCGTACAGGGGAATTAACCCCTCCAGCTAAATAGGTTGTTAAACATTCGCGTGTTTTCATAGCAAAAACTATAGACAATCCAAAGATTCTTGAATACACTCAGCCCTCATGAGTACTACTGACCACCTACCTACCAGAATAGGACGCGGTATTGAATCGGGCCTTTCGTCTCTTGGTGCCTATGCCATTATGACGCTACGGGCTTTTGGTATTTTTTTTACCAATCCTCCTCATTTTTCACTTATTCGTGAGCAGCTTTTTAATATCGGGATTATGTCTCTGCCTATTGTCTCTGTTACGGGGCTCTCCACGGGGATGGTACTTGCCGCTCAATCCTTTTTTCAGTTAGCCGATAAAGGCCTGGAAGGCTCTACAGGAATTATGGTAGGAAAAGCCTTGATGACGGAGCTGAGCCCCGTTCTAACAGGCTTTATTGTTGCTGGACGTGTTGGCTCTGCTATGTGTGCTGAAATTGGCACCATGTTTGTAACAGAACAAATTGATGCTATGCGCTCTATGTCTGTGAATCCCCTGCGTTATTTGGTTACCCCGCGTCTTATAGCCTCTACTATCATGATGCCTTTTTTACATCTCTTTTGCACATTAACGGGCATTTTGGGCGGCTACCTAGTTGCTACCTATCTCTTCGGCATGGCTCCGATTACTTACTTTGGTAGCATGCAAATCTATATCACTAATTTTGATTTTATGAGCGGCTTTGCTAAAGCCTTTATTTTTGGGGTCTTTGTAGCCAGTATCTGCTGTTATAAAGGTATGCGCACAAAAGGCGGAGCTCTTGGTGTTGGTAGCAGCACAACTTCCAGCGTCGTGATCTGTTATGCTGCTATACTTGTTTTTAATTTTCTCTTAACCTTAGCCCTTAATATGATTCGTATCTGGTTTTATAAATGGTAAAAGAAAATGTGCTTATTGACGCCAAAGGCATTTGGAAATCTTATGGCAATAATCATGTCCTCAAAGGCTTAGACCTTTCGGTTTATGAGGGTGAAACAGTAGTTATTCTAGGGCGTTCCGGTGTAGGTAAAAGCGTCTTACTTCGACAACTCATGGGCCTTGAAAAACCGGATAAAGGCACCCTGCGCGTTGGTGATTTTCAAATTTCCGATCTAGAGGGAACTGCCCTTTATAAAGCTATTACCATGATGGGAATGCTCTTTCAAGGTGGCGCACTTTTTGACTCTATGACCGTTGTAGAAAATACCACTTTTTATTTGGAAGAACACGGTGATCCACGACAAAATGGGCGCAAGCTCTCGGACGAAGAACTTCGAGCGCGTGGCACAGAAGTACTTAAAATGGTGGGACTTGAAGGAGTTGAAGACAAGATGCCTTCCGAATTATCAGGAGGTATGAAAAAAAGAGCAGCTCTTTCTCGCTTGATTGCTTATCGCCCCTCTATTCTCCTTTATGATGAGCCCACGACCGGGCTTGATCCTATCACAGCTATGCAGATTAATAATCTGATCAAAAACACTCAAAAAGAACTCAATGCTACAAGCATTGTAGTCACTCATGACCTACGCTCTGCTTTAACAGTCGGTGACAGGCTAGCTCTGCACCATGATGGAAAAATCGCCTTTATCGGCGAGAAATTAGATTTCCTTAAAAGCGATAATCCGTTAATAAAAGCTTTCTTAAATGATGCCCAAATTAGGTGGGACTAATACCTCATGCCAGAAAAAGTTAAATCTGTCTTAATCGGTTGCTTCATTATCATTGCCTGCTTGGCTATTTTAGGAGTGCTCCTCTTTCTGCGCCCAACTGTCGGTGATGGGAAAAAAAAGATTTTCGTCTGCTTTACCTCCATTGAAAAAATTCAAATAGGCACACGTGTTACTTTTGCCGGAAAGCCCGTTGGTGAAGTGCTGGCTATTCGGGAAATGTATGATGCACGTAGCTTGCCTACTGGCCGTTATGGGCACATCTGTTTTTATGAGCTTGAACTGGCTATTGACTCTAAAACAGTTGTCTATGACACAGATGAAATAGCCCTCCACACCACCGGACTTATGGGTGAAAAAACAATTGCTATCATTCCAAGAGCTGTTCCTAAAGGAACCCCCTCTTATCCTGTTACAGACCAAATTATGTATGGGAAATCGGGTGATGCCGTAGAAGAGACCTTAAATCAAATTATTACACTTGGCCAAAAGGCGGCTTCCGTCATTGATCAGGTGCAGGTGATTTTAACGGAAAACAAAGAGTCTATTCACGAAACAATCGTTTCTATTAAAGATGCCGCAACAGCTGTAGGTACCAGCTTTAGTGAAGCTAATAAGACCCAAATGGTTGATAATATCAGCTCTACATTTGCCAACTTTTCAGCCATTAGTCAAGAATGGAAAGAGCAAAAAATCGGCCAATCGCTACCGCAGATTTCTAGTAACTTGGCCTCTATTACAACGGCTTTAAATAAACCGGAAGTTCTTACACAAACCCTTGATAATCTTCAAAGTTTCACCGATAGCTTGGCTGAGAAAAGAGGTGATGTGAGTGCAATTATTGATAATCTGCGCCACACAACTGATCGTCTTAGTACCTTCTCTGATAGCTTAAATCCTGAAGGCTCTATTGGCCGCCTCTTTCAAGATGATACTCTCTACTTACAATTTGTACAGTTGATGAGTAAAGGAAACGTCTTGATGGATGATGTTAATAATTATGGTGTTCTCTTCCACTTAGATAAAGGCTGGCAGCGTGAACGAGTTAGACGTATGAATTTACTGTCCAAACTCTCTACCGCCAGAGAATTTGCTTGCTACTTCGAAGAAGAAATGGGTCAAATTAGCATCAGTCTTTGCCGAATTGCTAAAGCAATTGGGAAAGCTCAGAAGGGAAAAGCCTGTTATGGTGTAATAAAAGATAAAGAATTCAACTCTCAATACTCCTCCTTACTGGGCCGCTTACAAGAAGTAGAAGAGTCTCTTGAGGTTTACAGGCAGCAACTGATAGAGTGTGGAAAACAGCAGCAATGCCGCCGCTAAGGAGATTTTTGCATGGAATTTAACCCGTACTCGGAAATTGAAAAGGGCTCTTTTTTAGTAGCCTCACCTGAAATAGATTCAGGTGTTTTTAATAGAGCCGTTATTATTGTCTGCGAACATTGCTCGGCAGGATCCTTCGGCCTTATGATTAATAAACGTCTTGATCTCAGTCTACCCGAAGGCATTATCAACGTTAAAGGCTTAGTAAATCAGAAGATTGCTATCTGTGCTGGTGGACCTCTCCAAACTAATCAGATGATGCTACTGCATGACTACAGTAAAATACCTGATCAGACATTGACTCTTATGGAAAATGTTTTCTTAGGGGGCGATCTTCCCTTCCTTCAAGAGTCTGCAGCTGATGAAGCTGGCCCAGCTGTACGCCTCTGTTTTGGCTACACAGGCTGGTCATCTGGGCAGCTCGAACGCGAGTTTATGGATGGTGTATGGTATTTGGCAAAAAGCAGCTATAAACACATTTTTGAGACTCCTGCAGACAAAGTCTGGAATGCAGTCCTTCAAGAAATGGGCGGAAAATATGCCGGTTATTCCATGATTCCCGAAGACCTGCTTCTCAACTAATTATATAAAACAGGGTTATTAAAGCAGCTGCACTCATCTGATTATTAAATTTTTGTGCTATTAAGACGCGCTTAAGCCATTGGACACCAAAAATCCAGGCTATCAGCGCAGATCTAAGCACTTGGCTGCCAATAACTTACCCTACTAAAGAGCCAACAAGGGTCTGGCTACTACAGCTGTGAATTTTAACACGCTGGAGAGATCCAATAAGACGCTCATCACCTGGAAAAATAACTTTCTGCCAAAGGCGGGTACGGCTTTTAAGATGAGGGCCTTCGGATTGTTTATTTTCTACAAGAACTTCGACTTCTTGTCCGAGCATATCTTGTAGCTGCTCGGCAGCTATTGTATTATGGATGGCTAGTAGACGTTGAAGCCTTTCTTGCTTAACTTCTTCCGGGATATCATCTATCCAGCGCATAGCTGGAGTGCCTTTACGTGGGCTATAGGCAAAGATAAAGGAGACTGCATAACGAATCTCTTTCATCAAACGACAGGTCTCTTCAAAATCTTCTTCCGTTTCTGTAGGAAAGCCGACGATAATATCGGTACCAAGAGCGACGTTTGGAACTATCTCTCTGAGCATATGAACTTTTTCCAAGTATTGCTCTACCGTATAAATACGGTGCATTTTACGAAGTATGCGATTACTACCGGCCTGTAGAGGAAAGTGCACAAATTCACAAAGAGAAGGCAAGTCACGAATAGCTTCCATAAGCTGCCTTGTGATATCGACCGGATGGCTTGTCATAAAGCGCACACGCTCAATACCCTCAATCTTATCGATCTTGTAGAGAAGATCATGGAATTTACAACCCCATTCAGGCTGATCATTACCATAACTATTCACATTTTGACCAAGGAGTGTGATCTCTTTATAACCTTGGGCTGCCAAATGGCGACATTCTTCTAAGATGCTCTCTGGAGAACGTGACACCTCAGCACCTCTTGTATAAGGCACAACGCAGTAAGTACAAAACTTATCACAGCCACGAATAATGGAGACAAAGGCTTTTACCTTATCATCTCTATGTGTTGCAATATAATCAAGGTTGTCTTCAAAGCGATCTTCTGTACGAATAGTTGGTTTGTTAGTCTCTAAAACTTCATCTAAAACGCTACTCAGATCGGCG
>CAIMEJ010000019.1 GCA_903839985.1 uncultured bacterium
TCTTGTTGGAATAAGGAAAAAAGAACCAAAAATAGTATATAAAAAGAGCCTCTCTTATTGAAGAGACTCTTTCTAAAGATTTTTAGGCTAAAAATTTTCAAGGAAGTCCTTTAAGAGGTCAGTTTTGGAAACTGCCCATTTAAAAAGAAATAAGTGCTCGGATCTATATCGGTATTATTTAAGGATTCATCGGAATTTCCTTTTATCAAGATCAAGTGATCTTTTGGACCACCTGGACCTCTAGGAAATCGTCCAAGCTCTTCGTAATCTTCATTTGCAAGAATATAATTTGTCAGGGCTCTTGTATTAGGAGCGGTATTAACCACATCATCTACAGGGGGCATTTCAATGATAATATAACGGCTCATTTTTTTAAGTTCAGTTAACCATAAGCTCCAGTTGTCTACATGGTGTAAAACAAGCAAGCATAAGACAACATCAAAACGTTCTTTTTGGGCAAGATATTGGAGGTCATGTATGCTAAGATACTTTTTTAAGTAGGTTATATTATTACGTTTAGTATTAGCTATGCAGATGTCTGTAAGCCTGGAGGTACCATCGATCATAATACAATTATTATGGGGATATTCTTCTGCAATTTTCAAAGAAAAAAAACCGCTATTAGCGCCAATATCAAGAATCTTAAGAGGGCCTTGTAATCCATCTAGTACATTTTTTATGGCTGCATAGCGTTTAAAAATAATCCAATCTCCTCCGGAGGCGTTATTGCTATGATAAACGATTTCCCCATTCACAATTATAGGCTGATAGGACCAATCTTTATCATAGAGAAATCGCTCAGCAGGATTTTCTGCGCACAACAAGCTACTTAGTAAAAGAAAAAAAAGAGTTCTAAAATACATGGTAGATATCCTTTGTAAAAATAAGAAGGTACCAACTTAATAGGACCTATTCTTATTTACAAGAAGAAACTCAGTACTACTTATCTTCTAGGATTTCAAGGTTTACGCGCAGATTGTTGCGGCTGGCAACAGCCATGATAAGCGTGCGAAGAGCATTGATTGTTTTGCCTTGACGTCCAATGACTTTACCGATGTCTGCTTTATCTACTGTAAGTTCTAGAATCAGGGTGTTTGTGCCCATAATTTCATTAATACTCACTTTGTCGGGATTATCTACTAAGTTTTTAATGATATAGGCAACAAAGTCTTTCACAGGGGCTCCTCAGGTTTTATGAGAGCTCTTTTAAAACCTGCTTTGGAGGTAAAATTCGATGATTTTTCATAGGGTTCAATTCCCTTCGAACCGACATATTCTGTGCGCCATAGGCGGTTCAAAGAGAGCTGAATCCATATACAAAAGCAGAAATTTTACCCGAAAGGAGGTTTCTGAAGAGCTCTAATGCAGTCTACTTATAATCGTAGAAATAGACTATCACTTTTTTTGCAGAGGGGATTTCTTTGTTCTGGTAACACTCAGGACATCATAAGTCATTTGATTGACTTTTTTGCCTTCAAAATACCAGCTGGTAAAGCCCTCACCATTGGCATAGATCGTAGAAGCACCATCTCGTACACCCTCATGCCAAGAGATTTCTTCGGCAACACTAGAACCATTTCTGAAGCGTTTTTCAAGACCATTTTTCTTGCCATTGACAAAAGAGATTTCCACAGTTTTGTCACCATTTTCAAAGAGGGTTGTGGTCCCATTTTGTTTTCCAGCGGCCCATGATTCAATACGAGCCGGTGCACCGCTTGGTAAAAAGTACTGACAAGTACCCTCTATCTGGTTGTTTTTAAAAGAGAGTCGGCTTTTGACAGAACCTGAGGGGTAATAACTAGTGCGCTGTACAATAGCTCCGGATGCTACATGCTCAGTAAAAGTGATTTTCCCGCACTCATCGACAAAAGTGCGCTCGCCTGTTTGACGGATAACGGAGGAGAGGAATTTAGCTTTGGTATCAAAATATTGACCTTCGATGATAGAAGAGCCTTGGAGGGTCTCTACAGCACTCATTGTGCCATCTTCACGGTAACTTTTAATAGTACGCGTGCCAGGAGAGGAGGGGTTGAAGGCAATTTCTTGTTTAACAAGGCTAGAAGAGTAGTAGTCTACTTCTTTGACAAGTCGGCCCTCTTCGAAAAAGCGTGTTTGAGCAATTTTATCACTATGGGGATAGGTACGCGTTGTTCTGCCTTGAAGGCGGCCTTCCAAATAGTTTTCAGAGACCGTAATGCCATTATTATAAATAGTAATTACTTCACCATGACTGCCACGTTTTTCCCATTCGGCCTCAGAGACTTTACCAAGATACTTGGCCACATAGCTGCGGCTAATAACTTCTCCGTCGGTTGCTGCATAAAGAGCTGCACTGCATACGAGGGCTGTAATTAAGTTCTTAGTTCTTTGTAACATAAAGTATCTCCAAAGCTCGGTTGAATCGAGCAAATTCTTTTTCTGCTTCCTCAAAGGATAATGTTTTATGAGGTGACCGAAAGAGAAAACGCAGACTCATATTTTTGAGTCCAGTCCCTAAACTTTCATGGCGGTAAATATTCACCACGGACACCTTTTCTAAAACCTCACTCTTCAGAGGGGTTAAACAATTAAGTATATCTTCTAACGTTGTCGCTTCTTTGAGAGTAATTGTCAAGTCTCTCGTTGTTCCCGGATAAAGAGCAAGTGGTTTATAGGTGACTTTCTGGAGGCCAAGGGTGGCTAAGAGGCTGATGTTAATTTCAGCAAAAAAGACGGGGAGATCCTTGGTAAGTTTTGGATGAACCTGCCCAAGAAAGGCTACTATCTCTTTATTAACAGAGGCTTGTAATTGCTGAAAAGGGTGGAAATCCACGAGATGAGATAGGGTAAATTCAGGAGCTCCAAATTTGCTTAAAATATTGAAAACAAGACCTTTAATGTCATAAAAATCTTTTTCTCCCTGCAAAATAATACCCAGTTTTTCCTCCTCCATAAAATGGCCGTCTACTTGATAGTGAACACGGCCTATTTCAAAACCATAGAGGTGCATTTCTTGGTGGTCAATATTATATTTAAGGCATTTTAGGAGGCCGGGTAAAAGAGAGGGGCGCAGTATTGATTGCTCCTGGCTGCTAGAATTCATCACGCTAATAAGATTTTGAGAATGACCACAGTCACTTGGGCCGAGAAGATCACAAGTCAAAAGCTCCTGGAGGCCGAGGCGCAGTGCCTGCTCTCTGAGCTCTTGAGTGAGAGTATAAAAAGGGCTTTGACCTATAGAACTCAGCCTAAAGGGCACTTTATCACGTGGAATATTATTGAAGCCATAGATGCGCGCTACTTCCTCAATAAGATCAATTTCGGAGGTGATATCTACGCGTCTTGTTGGGACTTGGACGTGGAGAGTTGTCTCGCTTACTTCCGATACTGTAAAGCCCAGTCTTTGGTAGATAGCCTCGATTTCACTGGAAGCCAAAGAGATACCCATAATTTTATTGATGCGATCTCTTCTGACAACAAAAGTTTTTGCAGGAAAGGGAGCTGTAAAACAGTCGATAACAAGAGAGCTGGCTGTCCCACCTGCAACGGATTGGATAAGGCTAGTTGCATAATCAAGAGCGATCAAGCAAAGATTTGGATCCATGCCCCTTTCAAAACGCTTAGAAGATTCTGTTACGGTAGCTGTTTTTTTGGCTGTTTTACGGATCAGGCGCGGGGAGAAATAAGCAGATTCAAGAAGAATAGAAGTAGTTGAAGAGCTAACGCCAGAGAGTTTTCCTCCCATGATACCAGCTAGTGCAAGGGGATTCTTTTCATCTGCAATCACCAGCATCTCTTCATCTAAATCAAGAACACGCTCATCTAGAAGAATTAAGCTTTCGTCTTTTTGGGCATGACGGACAATAATTCTAGAAGAGATAGAGGAGAGATCAAAAGCATGCAAAGGCTGGCCGATCATGTGCATAACGTAGTTTGTAGAGTCTACAACGTTATTAATAGGGCGTATGCCTAAAAGAGCCAGCTCCTCTAAAAGCCAAGAAGGGGAGGGCGCTATTATTAAATTTTCAAGTACGCGAGCTGTGTAGCGAGGGCAGCTTAAGGGATCCATTATAACAGCTGAAAAAGACTGCTCATTCGTCTTAAAAGGTGTGGCTGGGAAAGGTTTTAATGGCTGACTAAAAAGCGCAGAGAGCTCTCTTGCAACGCCTAAAACACTCATTGCGTGGCTTAAATTAGGGGTTAAACTGATATCGAGGACATCATTCTCTATACTATCTACTTCTAAACCTGCATGGGTCAGGCTATCTGCCATTTCTGTCGGGCTTTTTTCAAGAGAGATCCATTTTTTAAGAAGAGCAAAAGGTATTTTCATAAGAGCTATTCTAGGGGCTTTCTCTCTAAAAAACAATTCCTTTTTGGAAATTAAGAGAAGGCTCTAGTATAGGGCTTATGAATGATTTTCTGATTAAGCGTACGAAACAGCTGACACTTGGGCTTATTTTGAGCGGTGGGCTGAATGTAGGGCTAGCGTTAGCTCTTTTCTTCGTCTGGAAAGGGGGGCATACACCGAAACTCTCCTTAGAGCAAATAGAGAGGAGGCTAGAGGAGCTAAGCCCCAATAAGGCAATGGCGCTCACAGCTTTTTTGCCACTTTCTTACGATCAGTTAATTACCCATTTATCGGATAAAGCACAAGTCGAAGACGGCTTTACACAGAGAGATTTAGCTCTTGGATGTCTTGTTTCAAAACATTACTTTAATATAGCCAAAGCCTTACCAGGAACCCTTCTTCAATCAAGACAGTTTGTTCTGGGCTCCGATAATATTATTCTCTTTCCGGGTTTGAGCGATGAACAGATTAAAAAAATTACTGATTATGCGGCTACCGAAAAGTGGCCACTGACTTCCCAAGGGTTGTTTTTAAAACTTAAAGAAATAAAAGACCCCTCTTTAAAAAGCTCTTTTTATGCCACGAGAGAGTACGTGGCCCTCGATACTTTGGCTAAGGGGTGTGGTTTAGAAATTCCTAAAGAGCAGCTCTTGCAGATGCTGTTAGAGGGGAGCTTTGAAAAACTTCAACAGGTCTCTCAAGAAGGTGCTTTAGAGCTTTCTAACAGCCACTTGCAAAAAATATTAATGGCCTATGTGGAGGGGTGCTCTTCAACAGCCGCGGATATATTGGTGCAAAATTATCCAGAATTTGCCTGTAAAAAACTGGATGATCCAGCAGTTATTCTCCTCCTGCGCCAGTTAAAGACAGCCACTCCTGCGGCTGAAAATTATGCCAAAGAAATGCTTGTCAGCCCACGTTCAAGAGCTGTTTGGCATACAGCTGCTTTACGTCTTTATCAATTTCATGGAGAAACAGCGCCTAAATCTTTTGATTACAGAGCTGCGGTAAGTCGCTTTGTATCGAGAGCCGCGCTCGATACCAAGGTCATGCCTGTTACAAAACCGGCTGTAGCAGTGACGCCTGTTAAAGAGAAAACGGCTCCTTTGGCGAAAAAGAGTGAGAAGAAGCAATTTCTGCATGTGGTTCGTCAGGGTGAGAGCCTTTGGACAATTGGTAAGCACTACCATGTAGAGCGAGAGGTCTTAAAAAAGAAGAATGCCCTTAAGAGCGACAACATCCGCGAAGGTCAAGTGTTAATCATCCCCTAAAGGATCATATCCGCCCTTACTATAGGGAGCGCATCTTAGCAGCCTCCATGTAGTCTTCAAAACGGCTTTAGAGAAGGACTTGGTCCGAAAGGCTTCTAAAGCATATTCAGAGCAGCTTGGATAAAATCGACAGCAGGGGCCAAGGAAAGGAGAAATGGTGATTTGATAGAGCTTGATAAGAGCTATAGATATCCATTTCAGAGGTCTAGTTAGAGTGCTGGAAGCCCTAAAAAGGGAAGAATGTCCCTTCCGAAGGCAATGATGATTTCTAAGAAGATGAGTCCGATTATGATCCATTCTAGCCTTGAGGAGTGTCGATGATTAAGTTCTGTGGAGAGCATTTCAAGGAGCTCTTTCACAATATTAAGACGTTGATTAAGAACAGAAACGCGTGTTTGGACGTCA
>CAIMEJ010000020.1 GCA_903839985.1 uncultured bacterium
CAAACAACAGACCATACCAGCCGACAGCGATCCCAAAGGGGGGAATAGTGAAGAGGACGCGCTGGGGGTTCCAAAAAAAGTAGCCCAACATACCTCTTGCCAGTGGGAAGGGAAATCGGAGCAGAGGGATTTGAACCCCCGACCTACTGCTCCCAAAGCAGCCGCGCTAGCCAAGCTGCGCTATACTCCGTAAATTCAGGCAAAGAATAACAGTGTAGGGCCCTTTTTTCCAAGAAGAAAAGAAGATGTCTAAATTAAGTGCTTCGATGTACAATTTAGCATCTATGGCTAAACACAAAGCAATTCTTATTTTTGGGGCACCAGGATCGGGTAAAGGAACGCTTTCCCGTTTTTTATCAGGGAGTCCTCTTCTTTACCATCTTTCTTCTGGTGAATTCTTTCGGGGGCTTTCCCCCCAGTCAGATGCAGGGAAAGTTTTTCATGCTTATGCAGATAAAGGGCAGCTAGTTCCTGACGAGGTAACAATGTCTCTTTGGAGTGCCTATGTGGATACTCTTATTACCTCCAATCGCTTTAATCCAAAAGAGCAGTGGCTTTTATTAGACGGTATCCCACGTACCCCTAATCAAGCAGAGCTCATTAAAAAATATGTGGATATAGAGTCTGTCTTAGTCCTCGAGGTCCCACGTGAGCAAGAGCTTATCGACCGTATTGCTAAGCGGGCCGCCCAAGAAAAGCGTGGAGATGACGCTGATCCAGCTGTTTTTCGTAAGAGGCTGGAAGTCTTTAAAGAAGAGACGCTTGCTGTTTTAGAGGGATATCCTCCTTCCATGATTCATAAAATTAACGCTCAACAAACACCTCTGTGTGTTGCACGCGATGCTTTAATTATTTTGAGTGAACTTATAAAAGATGAAGATTAATGCCCTTCATCTTAAGCACTTTAGAAATATTGAAGAAGTGTGGATAGAGTTTTGTGAGGGACTTAATTGGCTGTCGGGGCCTAATGCTGCAGGAAAAACCAATTTATTAGAGGCCCTTTTTTATTTTGTAAGGGCCAGTTCTTTTCGTACGCGTCATTTAAATGAGCTTATTTTAACAAGCAAAGAGTATGCCTCTTTAGAGATCTTCTTTACGAAATGTGCAGTTGAACAGAGCCTTAAACTTATTATTAGGCCGGAAGATAAGACCCTTTTTCACAATCAGACTTCGTATAAAACCGCTTTAGAGCTCCTGGGTATTTTACAGGGTGTTCTTATCAAACTAGATGATATTAATCTCATTAGTGGTCCCCCTCAACTAAGACGCAGTTTTATTGACTTGCAACTGGTGCAATCGAGTCCTTTATATGTGCATCATCTTTTACGTTTTCAAAGAGCTTTAAAGCATCGTAATTTTTGCTTAAAAACAAAACAGTTAGGACCGTTAGACAGTTTTGAGTCAGAGATGGTACGTAGCAGCAACTTTTTGTGGGAAGCAAGGAGAGCTTTGATGGAAAGACTGCAGCCCTTGGTACAGGAAAACTACGGACGGCTTTCAGGGGAAGAGCTCTTTGAAATACGTTACGACGCTTACAGGGGTAATTATCAAGAGCTGCTTACCAAGAATCGTTCTCATGAAATACGCCTTGGATATACTAAAGAGGGGCCTCACCGCGATGAGATGCTCTTTTTTATAGAGGGGAAGCCTGCAAAAGGTTTTGCGAGTGAGGGGCAGAAGCGTACTGCTATGATGGCTCTGAAGCTCGCAGAGTGGCAGAGCTTGCATGAAATAGTTGGTGAAAAACCTCTATGTGCCATTGATGAGTGGCACAGCAATCTAGACAAATCCCATAAAAGAAAGCTCTGGGATGCCCTAGAGGGACTAGGTCAGGTTTTTATAACAACCCATGAAGTAGAGCCTCATCAAGTAAGCCACCAGATTCAAGGAGGATTAGCTATCAGCCTGAATACGAAGTGGCATCAAGATGAAGAGGGCCTCTGAAGAATCAGTAATAAGTCCTGGATTAAAAGAATCCGTTAGCTGCAACTTGATTGTTTCATCATGGCTATGACGTAGAATATCAATAAAGTAAGAGGGATTAAAGGCTATCTGTAGGTCTTCTCCTGCAAAATCAACAGGCATAGCTACGCGCCCCTCACCCACCTCAGAACTTGTAGCTTCTAGGAGGAGCTCTCCTTTACGAAAGAGAAATCGAACAGCGTGATTCTGTTCACCCGTAAAGAGAGAGACCTGTCTTAAAAGAGAGATAAGCTCCTCTCTTTGTAGATTAACAGTGATGGGACTATTTTGGGGGATAAGGCGATCATAATTGGGTGATTCGCCTGAAAGAAGTTTGGTAATAAAAAGAGTCTTTTCTGTTTCGAGGGCAATTTTGTCAGGCATGAGGAAAAGAGCAATTTCTGCTGTATCACTGAGTAACTTCTGCATTTCTTCAACGGCTTTAATAGGAATAATCATATTAGTAGAAAAGCTGCTGGCTAGAGGGATTTTTGTTTTAGCTAATCGTTTTCCATCTGTTCCTACAAACGTAGCTTTGCCATCATGTAAGCCCATAAAAAGGCCCATTAAAGTATAGCGGCTCTCTTCACGTGAAACAGCAAAAGAAGTGGCCCACAAAGCTTCTTTGAGAACAGTAGAAGCGATCTTGATTTTGGTAGAATTTGTAAAGTTTGGCAGGTGAGGATAATCCTCATGTCGTAGTCCATGAAGTTTGAAAACGGAAGAGCCGGCGATGATTTCAATTGTTTGACCCTTGGCCACAATTTCCACAGATGCGTGAGGAAGCTCTTTAATAAGTTGAAAAAACCGCCTAGCGGGAAAAGTTGCTCCGCCCTCTTGTTCGATGCGTGCCTCTGCTCGGCAGGACATGCCAAGTGTAAGGTCTGTAGCAGTAAAGAGGAGTTCACTGCCCTTTGCTTCCACCAAAATGTGGGAAAGAATAGGCAGAACAGGTTTTAGAGGTACTAAGTTTTGCAGGTTACCAGCAACTTCCAGTAATTCCTGACGAGATATTGTAAAACGCATAATTACTGACAAAAATACTGGAGTCGCTATTCCTCTGTCAATATAATATGTGGAATGGAAACGAAAGAAATTGTTAGTAATAGGCGCGCCTTTTTTGATTACGAAGTTCTCAAAACTTTCGAAGCCGGTATCGTTCTGCAAGGCACAGAGGTTAAGTCTCTTAGGGGAGGTGGAGGAAGCTTGCAAGAAAGTTACGTCCGTATATTACAAGACGAAGTATTCCTTATCGGTGGTTCTATAGCTCTCTATCGTCATGGTAATATTCATAATCATACAGAGAGACAGGACCGTAAGCTCTTACTTCATCGTAATGAGATCGATAAACTCAAAGAATTTGTTCAAGAAAAGGGGATGACACTCATTGCCTTAAGTCTTTATTGGAAAAAAGGCCGAGTAAAAGCCTCTATCGGTTGTTGCCGTGGTAAAAAACAGTACGACAAACGCGCTGTTATTAAAGAACGCGAAGATAAACGCTCAATTGCACGTGAAATTAAAGGCCGATTGTAATATAGCATAGAGATATGAAGAAATTTTTATATCTCTTTCTCTTAGTGACACCTCTTTTTGCTGAAACTGTAGACCCTGTTATCATTGGTCAGAAGTATGCAACGGGTGTTGTAAAAATTATTCTCTACGATGACGATCTTGTGGATGATTTTCATCTCAGTGATGATCAAGGTCAGCTAGCCAGAGGGTCTGGTTTTTTCGTGACACCCGAGGGGCTCTTATTCACCAATCGGCATGTAATTGAGTGGTGTGTAAAGGGTTACGTTGTAGCTGACTGGGTTGATAATGATGGAAAAGAGCACAAAACGGATATTTTAACCTATACTAAAGGGATGGAAACAGATCCGTCTATCAAGCGCATTTATTATGCGGGTCATACAACACCGGTTATCCAAGTCTTTAAAGATCATACACAAACAAGTTATGATCTTTATTTAGCACAAGTTGTAGCGATGGGAGAAAATTTTGACGGGGCTATTGTTAAGGTTATAACAACTTTAAAAGGAGATCCTATTCCAAGTCCTTTTAATGTACTACCTCTAGGCAATTCAGACACGGTAGTACTAGGTGAAAAACTAGTTATTTTGGGTTTTCCTTCTCAATACGCTAATTCTAATTTAAGTATGGACTTACGTGATACCTTGACCTTAAGCCAAGGTGCAGATAGTGGGTGGGATTATATTTTTGATCCTGATTGGGGCATGATTAAAACAGATGCAGCCATTCATGAGGGTAACAGCGGCGGGCCTGTTTTTGGTACAGATAATAAAGTCATAGGTATCGCCACAGCTCTAGGAGTGCAAACAGATATAGGCCTTATCGGACCCATTAACATTATGTATTTACTCGCTAAGCAAGATACGGGAGTATTTGATGGGCTCACGAAAAGAGGCCTAACCAAGCCCCGTAAAGAGGGTCTTTTAAAAATGGTGAATGGGAAGCCGCAAAAGCTGCCTTTCGATCCTAAAAACTATATTAACCCTCTTACTCACCAGCCTGTTAAGAGCTCTGTAAAGACGCCTTAACTGTATTACGCAGCAAGCAAGCAATTGTCATAGGCCCAACGCCTCCAGGTACAGGAGAGATAGCGTAGCACTTTTTTTGTACATTTTCAAAGTCTACATCACCTATTAAACGGCCATTTATTTCTGTAATGCCTACATCGATGACGATAGCGCCTTCTTTGACCATAGATTCTTTTATAAAAAGAGGGGATCCAATGGCCGCAATTAAAATATCTGCAGATAGGCAGATTTCTTCCAAATGGGCGCTTTGGCTATGGGCAAGCGTAACAGTTGCCTGCCCTCCGAAAGCCTTTTGAGAGAGCAGCGTGGCGAGTGGGCGTCCGACCAAAATACTACGTCCTAAAATCACTACATGTCTGCCGGCTGTAGATATTTTGTAGAAATCAAGTAAATATTTTATACCAAAAGGTGTGCAGGGAATGAATCCGCCTTCTTGCCCAAGAGCTAAAAGTCCCGCATTATAAGGATGCAGTCCATCAACATCTTTAGAGGGTGCTATAGTAGCCATAACGTGTGCTGCATTTATATGAGAGGGTAGCGGCATCTGTACCAAAATACCATCAATAGGCCCTGCATTAAGCGCCTTAATTTCTTGGCAAAGAGCTTCTTCGGAGATGTCTTTAGCTAGCCGAATAACCTGAGATTGAATACCAAGACGTGCTGCAGCTTTTTGCTTCATGGTCACATAAGTAATAGAAGGCGCATTTTCACCTACTAAAATCATGGCAATAGAAGGAGGTTTTTGGGGGTTAATAGAGCTTTCTATCTGTTTGTAAAGGGCTTCAGCCGCTTTTTTGCCATCAAGGATTATCATAGTAATTAAAGTATCCTTTGGGTAATACTTCTC
>CAIMEJ010000021.1 GCA_903839985.1 uncultured bacterium
AGCCTTAGCATCTATCTCGTAACGTTTATCTAGTTCAGAGATAACATCTGACGTTACATCAAATGTAGGGGCATAATAGAAGAAAGCATCTTCGTTCATAACGAAGTTAAGTTTTTTAGCAGCAGCAACTATTTTAGCGGCATCGGCTACTTTTGTACCAAGTTCTTGTACAAGCTTAAAATTGGCCTGATTAAGGATCTGGTAATATTGATTTTGGTAGCGAGAGAGCTCTTGGCCCATATTTTGGAAACGTCCTTTGATCTCATTTTGAGCTTCAGCAGAGAGGCTATCCAAATATTCACTATCATTGAGCTTTTTAGAAAGATCTTCGAGTTCTTTTTCGGTTTTTTCTAAAACAGCACCCATTTGAGTTTTTAATTCCTCAAACGATTTTTGTTCAGCTTGGCCCATTTTAGATTTTTCAATGCAATTCTTGAAATTGACGACACCAATCATAGGTGTTTCCGCACTTTGTACAGCCATAGGAAGCACTGCAAGAAGAGCTAAGAGAGCTAATTTTTTCATGTATATACCTTTTTTAAAACCTTCCACCAAAAGAGATAAAGAACCTTTGAACATCCGAATCAGAGGCCGGATTAAGAGGCCAACCGAAACCTAGAATAATAGGCGTATTTTGAATAATCTCCACACGTATACCCAGACCATAAGAGAGTCTCACAGCACCAATCTTATAGGCTGTTTGAGAGATGGCACCTGCATCTACGAAAAGAAAACCATCAACGCGCTCCATAATATGATAAGAGTACTCTTCGGACAAGAGGAGAGAAGTGATACCACCCTCTGGGTCATTAGTTCCTGAAATTTTAGGTCCAATAGCATAGTTGCGATAACCACGTACGGTATCTTCACCACCCAGCATAAGACGCTCACCCATAGGAAGATCAGAGAAGTTTGTCGATCCGATAGGTTGAATAAAGTGCAGGTTTGCTTTGAACTTTAATGTGCCTTTTTCACTTACCGGATAATAATAGGAGTTCTTATAGGCAAAAGAGAGGAAGTAAAAAGTACCACCTATACCTGCATATTCCGAGAAAAGATCCGAGCGTAGCCCCTTACGTGGCCGAATCGCAGAGTCTGTAGCATCATAGCTGATCATAGGACCTACGGAAGAGACAAGCCCATTTTTACCCGATTCGCTGCGAATATTCTTGGTAATAGAAAGGCTCTCGTCATTATTAATAGTAATGGTCGAATAGCGTAGTCTCCATTGCCAGCCGTAACGTAGATAGTCATTAAGGGGTTTTGTTGCATGGAATCGGAAGCTAGATGTTTTAATATCATAGTCATAAGAAACAGCTCGGTTATATGTGCGGTCTGCATCAAAGCCGATAATCCACTTGGTATCCATAAAGTAGGGTTTAGTCCAACGCAGGTTAAAGCTTGTACGGTTTACACCGACAGTTGCTCCTACTTGAAAGAACTCACCACCGCCACGTAGACTACTAAAACCTTTCTGATTAAAGTCTTTAAGTCCTGCGATATTAAAGTTGCGCTCTGTTAGTTCCAATGTCCCGAATAAGCTATCAAGTGTGCTAAACCCAAGAGAGAGACCCACAGAACCAGTGGACATTTCTTTTACTTGAATGTGCACATCTCGATAGCGTCCACAATCATCAGGCGGGTTTTCTGAGCGTACAGGAAAGACGTTCACGCATTCAAAATAACCAATATTTTTTAAACGTTCCTCTGTGCCTTGTAGTTTACGTATATCAAAAACACATCCAGGGATGAGCAGGCATTCATGGAGAATAACACGGCTTTCTGTATGGCAATTGCCAAATATTTTGATTACGCCTACTTTAAAAGGCTCGCCCTCTTCAATGCTAAAATGCACATCATAGCAGTGACCATCGGGTGTAAGAACTGTTTGAAAGTTAGCAGAAGACTCAATATAGCCTTTAGAACCATAAAAAGAGGTGATGGCTTGTGACACACGTCGAAGGGAGTCGGGTGCGAAGACATCGCCTGGATAGAGGTTCAGATGCTTTCTGATTTGATCATCTGTAAAGAGGGTGTTGCCATCAAAAGTTACGTTGCGGACATGATAAAGCAAGCCCTTGCAAGCTTTTATACGTATTTTAATACGGTCTTTACCACATTCTTCTACACAGATAGTGACAACGGCATCTAAATAACCACGGTTGTTCAAATAATCTGTGACCATGAGCTTGTCATGTTCGATAGCTTCTTCCTGATAGGTGCCGCTTTTTGTGAGCCAACTCGTTAGAAAAAAGTATTCTTTGGTGACAATCATATCCAAAACAGCAGCTTCTTCACAGCTGTCGAAGCCTTCTATACAGATGCTAGAGATAAAGCCGGCCTTACCCTCTTCGATACAGATTGTGATATCAACGTCATTATTGCAGGGGTCTGGGGCGATTTGATAGGATAGCTTTGCTTCAAAAAAGCCTTTTTTTACATAATAAGCGCGTAATTTCTGAAAGGCTTCATTAAAAGTTTCTCGATCAAAGATCGACCATAAATTAATATCCAGTTCCGATTTCAAATCTTTTGTCGAAATAGCGTGATTGCCTTTGAAACAGAGGGATCGAACAATCATTTTTGGATAAAGATCGAGTTCAATATTCACAGTATTTTGCTGAAACTTAAGACGAGGCTCTACTCGGTCGAATTCTTCACTTAGTACTTTTAAATCTTGATCGAAGTCCGATTGGGAAAAGGGGGCGCCTGTTTTGGTCTTCAATCTTTTTTGTAACGCAGAAGTATCAAAATCGGCAGCAGTTTCTTTTTTCAGGCAGATAGTAACAGAACCAACGCGTAAGCCTTCAGCATAACAGGCGGATATGCTTATCAAAAGAAGTAGTAAAATAATAAAACGTTTCATAAAGGAAGCGAGTTTAGGCGAAGAAGGAATTTTCTGACTAGTTTCTTATCTGGAAATCAAAGAGAATATAGAAAAGCAGTAGAGGCCCCATGAGATATCCCGAGCATATAGAACGTCTTATGCAATTTTTTCGAAAACTTCCTGGCGTGGGTGCTAAAAGTGCGGAACGCTTTTGCTTTGAATTATTACAGTGGCCTGAAGCAAAAATCCAAGAGTTTACTTCTTTGATCGAAGATCTACCGCGGAAAATCTCCGCCTGTCCTTCCTGTGGAGCTCTTTTTCAGGAAGAAATATGTCATTTTTGCACAAGTAGTGAAAGAAATGCACAACAAATTTGTCTTGTAGCAACCCCTAAAGAACTTTTTCTTATAGAGGCTACTGGGCAATTCAAAGGTCTTTACCATGTTTTAGGGGGGCTTTTATCGCCTTTCGCTGGACGCAATACGCTTAATTTAGAGCCGCTTTTAAGAAGAATAAAAGATTTAAATATAAAAGAGCTTATTATCGCTTTCGATGGCACCCTTGAAGGGGATGCTTCAGCCTTCTACATTAAGGAGCAGCTTAAGGGGATTCCTCTGCAGATTTCCCGCCTCGCCTTCGGGATGCCTGCAGGCTCCTTGCTCGAATTTGCAGGAGAAGGCTCTATAGCCCAGAGCTTAACGCATAGGCGAGAGCTTTAAAGCCTTTTTGAAGAGGCTCCTGGACAACATAACAATTTTTTGCTATACTTTTTAGAAGTTATTTAAAGAGATGTTAATGATTAATAATCAAAGATTTACACCTCGTATTACAGGTCTTGGGGCTTATTTGCCCGAGAAGATTTTAAGTAATAGTGATCTCGAGGCGATGGTGGAAACCACAGATGACTGGATTGTGTCACGTACAGGGATGAAAGAGCGCCGTATTGCCCATGCGGAAGAATTCACCTCGGATATGGGAGCAAAAGCTGCATTAATTGCTTTAGAAAAAGCAGGAGTCCTGGCGACCGATGTTGATTTGATTATTTGTGCAACCCTTACACCCGACTATACGTTTCCAAGCACGGCCGCTTTATTACAGAAAGAGCTTGGTGCCATAAACGCCGCAGCCTTTGATGTGCAAGCTGCTTGCAGTGGATTTATTTATGGTCTTTCCATTGCTAAGGCCTACGTAACATCTGGAATCTACAAAAATATATTACTAGTTGCTTCTGAAAAGCTCTCTTCTATTGTCAATTATAAAGATCGTAATACCTGCGTGCTTTTTGGTGATGGTGCTTGTGCGGCCCTTATTGCCAATGAAGGTCCTGGTTTAGTAGTGGGAGAGACATCCCTGGGCGCCGATGGTGAACAGGCGAGTTTACTCATGCTTCCAGCTGGGGGAGCAAGACATCCAGCCTCTTTAGAAACCGTTGAGAAAGAGATGCATTTCATCTTTATGGATGGAAAAGAGACCTTCAAGCATGCCGTACGACGTATGGAAGCTGCTGCCAAAGAAGTTCTTGAAAAGAGTGGTTTGAAAGAGGCTGAAATTAGTTGGCTAATCCCCCATCAAGCAAATATTCGTATTATTGATGCTATGGCTAAACGTTTTAGTGTCCCAGATGAGCGCGTTTATAAAACGGTGCATAAATATGGCAATACATCGGCTTCCTCTATAGGAATAGCTCTTTTTGACTTAATGAATGAGGGCGTTGTAAATAAAGGTGAACATTTGCTCCTAGTAGCTTTTGGAGCAGGCCTTACGTGGGGTGCAACTATTTTGACAGCGACAGAGGAATAGCTTCTATGGATAAAGGACTCGCTTTGATTTTCCCCGGACAAGGGGCTCAATATGTTGGTATGGGCAAGGATTTTTTTGATACCTATCCCACTGCCCGTTTTGTTTTTCAGGAAGCAGATGAAATTCTTGGAACATATCTTTCTAAAACGATCTTTGAAGGTCCTGAAGAGGAACTTACCAGAACAGAAAATAGTCAGCCTGGTATTTTTGTCGTCAGTATGGCGATTTTACGTGTCGTCAAAGAACAGTTTCCTCATTTAAAACCGCGTATGGCAGGTGGGCTAAGCCTTGGGGAATACAGCGCTCTTTGTGCAGCAGAGGTTTTTTCTTTTGAAGAGGCCTTAAAACTAGTTGCAGCACGTGCACAGTATATGAATGAAGCCTGCGAACAAAAAAAAGGCACAATGGCTGTGATCCTTGGGTTAGCACCAGAGGCTGTAGAAGATATTAGTCTCGAGAATCTATGGGTTGCTAATTATAACTGTCCTGGACAGATTGTGATCTCAGGAAGCCATTCCGCTATTGAAAAAGCCTCCACGATCGCCAAGGAAAAAGGTGCTAAGCGCGTACTTCCTTTATCTGTACAGGGAGCTTTTCATAGTGGTTATATGGAAAGTGCTGAAAAGCTTTTGAAAGAGCGTATTGAAGAAACACTTTTTTGTACTCCTCGTTTAGAAGTAGCTATGAATGTACCGGGCACATTTGTAAAAAATATAGAAGATATTAAACGCTTTTTAGCCCATCAAGTTACTCATTCTGTGAGATGGCAGTATGATATAGAAGCTATGGATGCCAAAGAGCCTGATCTTTATGTAGAAATGGGTCCAGGAAAAACGCTTGCCGGTATGAATAAAAAGATAGGCGTTAAAGCCCCTACAATCAGTATAGAAAAAGTCGCTGATCTAGAACAACTAGGATAAAAGACATGCTTTTAGAAAATAAAGTAGCTCTTATTACAGGAGCTAGTCGTGGTATTGGTAAATCTATTGCGACTCTTTTTGCAAAAGAGGGTGCACGTGTTATTATTGTAGCTACTAATGAAGAAAAAGCTAAGCAAACAGCTGAGGAAATAGGGGCTTCTTACCGTATTGCTGATGTATCGAAAAAAGGGGAAGTGGATCAATTAGTTGCCAATATCCTTGCAGAGTATGGCTCTATTGATATTTTGGTAAATAATGCGGGAATTACACGAGATGGTCTTTTAATGAAGATGAGCGAAAAGGATTATGACGATGTGCTCGCTGTCAATTTAAAGTCAGTTTATAATACCTGCCAAGCTCTTACCAGACCTTTCTTGAAAGCTCGCAAAGGAAAAATTATTAACATATCTTCTGTTATAGGATTAATGGGTAACGCGGGTCAGACAAATTATGCGGCTTCTAAAGCCGGTATGATGGGTTTTAGTAAGTCACTGGCTCTTGAGCTTGGCTCTCGTGGTATCAATGTGAATTGTATAGCACCGGGTTTTATTGAAACAGACATGACAAATGCTCTCACAGAAGAACAGAAAACAGCTATTATGCAAAAAGTGCCTTTACAAAGGCTTGGTAGAGCGGAAGAAATTGCCGCCGCAGCCCTCTTTTTAGCAAGTGCGCACTCAGATTATATCACCGGTCAGACTTTAACAGTTGACGGTGGAATGGTTATGTAACAAAAAAAGGAAAAAATATGTCAATCGAACAAGAAGTCATTGATATTGTTGTAGAACAATTAGGTGTAGATAAAGCAGAAGTTTCTACACAAAAATCTTTTATCGAAGATCTTAATGCAGATTCTCTGGATCTCACAGAGCTAATTATGACGTTTGAAGAACGCTTTGGTCTTGAGATTGCAGAAGCAGAAGCTGCTAAGCTTAAAACTGTCGGTGACGTCGTTACCTACATCACACAGCACAAGAAATAATCAAGTTCTGTCGCGATAAAGAGTGCCATTCGCCCATATCTGCATAAGGTTGATAAGGGCGGAAGGGCATTCATTCATAAAACTCAGTAGATGCATTTTTGTAATAGAGAGCAGTGCAGAGTTTTCTAATGCAGTAGCGGAATATCCGCGCGGACGATCATTAAAGAGCGCCTCGTCGCCAAAAAAGTCGGGAGATTTCACTTCCCCGAGCAAAGTCTTTTCCGGGCAAAAAAGTGCTATACGCCCATCTGCGACAACATAGAGCCTACTGCCTTCTTGACAGGCACCAAAAATAGGTTCTTGGGCTTCAAAAGTGCCCATAGTAGCTTTATCTGCCAAAGAGAGCAGGAGATCTAAGTCAACACCTGCGAAAAGAGTCGTTTTCTTCAGCAGAAAGGCTTTTTCAATAAGACTGCTTTTTTGCATAAATCATCCTCCAATAAGTTCTGTGGCAAACTGATAATATAGACCTTTTTTACCCTCGCGTTTTTCCATAGCAAGTTCTTTCCATCCAGGTAGGTCACCTTTTGCTTTCAATGCCATAACGGTCAGTTGAGTCGTATGACAGGCCGCATTTTGGAGATAATCAATAAGTTGGTGGGCAGAGAGAGTCTCTGCTACAAAGCGGCAGGAAAAACGTAGTTTGTCAGATAAAGGGCGCTCATCTAAAAGAGGTTTTAAAAGAGCCCAAAGCTTTTTCTCACATGTTTTTTCAAGAGTTTCTAAAGCTTTACCGCGTGTTTTAGGATTCTTATTATGTATAGCGCGAGAGAGTAACTCACTTTCTTCAAAAGATCCGGCTAAACTTACAAATTGAACTACGAGGTCAAGTGCTGAGTGATATTCAGCCAGAACAACATCTTGTAACCAAGAGATATCAACACCTATAGTTTCCTTAAGCGTTGATTGGAATCCATGATGAAAATGAAAATAGGCACGTTGTAATTCTTTAAGTAAAATAGGCCTTATATTTTCTGTTAGTGTTTCAGGAGATATCTTTGCTAAAATACGCGCTGCCAAGATACGGCAGGGGTCATGCAGTGACTCGTCTGCTAGAAGAATAGCTAAAGGCCCTACTGCTTGGGAACCTATTTCAAGAATGATTTTTTCGATTAAACGCTTTTCGGAGGGTCTAAAATGCAAGCTTATAGTAATCAAAGGCTCTATAAGGGAGCTGCTTGCTATTTTATAAAGAGCTTTAAGGCAGTAAAGCCTCTCTTCACGGGATACGCATTTAGGCAGTGCATTAATAATAAAATTTGCATGATAACTGCCATGAGCATCAATAATAGATTCCAGAGCCACAGCTGCTGCAAGAGCTACTTCAGGAAGAGGGTGGTTGATAAAAGAAAGAACCCTTTCGATGTGAGAAGCAGTTTTTTCAAAGCCTAGTATAGAGATCCCAGCGGCTAGCTCATCGCCTTGATTAGAAGAGAGTAGGATTTCCAGCTCCGCTTGGGCTTTAAGATGATTTTGTGCAATAGTACTTGGATCAAGATGAGCCCAGGAAGTCTTTAAAGATAAAATAAGAGCCTTTTTTGTGATAAGCTCACTGGAATCTAAGGGGAGTTGATCAAGAGGGAGTAGAGCGAGCTTTGCTAGGTAGAGAAAGATTGTTTTTTGAAGAGGTGTTCCAGGAACTTCTCGGGCCCATAGCCGGAGTCTGTCGATCACTTCAGGATGTCTACAGTAGCGAGATTTTTCGATTAATTCCAGGGCTTTTATACGATTTTTAAGAGAAAACCTAGAGGCTTGGAAAATAAGTTTTGGCAAAATCTTGGGATCATCGAATTGAAATAGGAGCTCAAAGGCTGTCAGTTTAGCTGTTTCATCCGGCTGCCGGAGTATCATCAAGAGTTCCTGTTTTGTTTTACGGCTATCTTTTTCGTTAAGTCTTGATATCCAGTCATTTAAAGACAATCGAAAGGAGAGGGCCATCGCTCTTAAGTTGCCCCATACAGCATATCTGTACTCTTTACGAATCATAAGAGCAAAAGAGAGACATATAAAAGTTAGAACCAGGCCAAATGCAGAGGTGGAAATAGGAAAGACCAGAAAAGCAACAGCACTTATCAGCATTCCAAGAGGTTCAAAAAAAGAGTCTATAGCTACTCGAGCCTTATTTTTTAAATGCGAAGGAACAGTGTTCAGAAGAAGGTTAGAATTATTTTCATCCATGACGTAAGAGACCGCTTCCACAACGATAAGACTGAAGACTGTAATAAGGATGCCTGGAAAAATTCCCGTGCCTATAAATGCCGCGAGAAAAAATACAGGTGAAATAAGCGTTGCTGTATTTACACCAATTCTGGAAACCATACGACTGTAGAAAAAGAGCCCAAAAATGATATTCACCAAAGAAATGAGGGCCGTACATTTACTTAAGAAGATAATCAGATCATTGCTACCAGAAGCATCTTGGGTAGCAAAATAACGCTCAAAGCCTTTCATATAGCTTAATTCTGTGACAATATAAAGAATCTGTACCACCAAATAGGTTCCCATAAGCAAAAGAGTAAAACGTGATTTAATAAAGCCCTTAATAACTAAGGTCAAGGGTTGCTTTTCTGGGTGGTAGGTGCTTTCTGTTAAGTCATCAAAAACAAGCGTTTCGCTCTTTGTAATATAATGGACCGTCATATAGGTAAGGATGAAGAGGAGTGCCAGTACTAGGAGAACTCCATGTACACCGATAGAGTTAATGGTGGCTGCAATAAAAAGGCTGCCAAGACCATTACCCAGAAAAATAGAAGAACTAAAAAGGGTGTAGAGTCTTTTGGCATTTTGGGTGTTAAAATATTGATCTAGAAAAAACCAGAAACAGGTTGTCAGAGCAACTGTAAATGTGTTGCAAAAAACTTTTAGCATGAACCAAAAAAGGGTGCCTGGCTCGCCTAAATAGAGATAAGCCGCAATAATAACAAGACCCAGGCTGCAAGCTAGCAAGACGATTCTGTAAATACGAAAAGCATCAAAATGATTAAAGGCCCACAGAAAAAGACTAGCCACTGAAAAAAGAGAAATAGCAATTAAAAAGTAGGCTTCAGGAAGGAGGGTAGATCCGATTTTTTGAAGGAAAAAGCCATCAGCAATCGTCACAGAAGCATAAGTGCCAAAAGACCAAAAAAAAGCGAGGAGCCCAAAGAGAAAGACGGGGCGGCCTTCACCAGGAAAGAGATTGAAGAGTTTTAGTAGAGGGGCTTTCATATTTGGCATGAGTATAGTAATTTCACAATAAAATGCACCAGTTCACGTTCTTTGATTCGCGAAAAAAGAGAAAAAATATAAACTGAGCCCCATGGATAAAAGAAAATTGGTGATTATAGGCTCCGGACCTGCGGGTTATACGGCAGCTATTTATGCTGCACGAGCCAATTTATCACCAGTTTTGTATCAAGGAAT
>CAIMEJ010000022.1 GCA_903839985.1 uncultured bacterium
AGAAAATAATATTTTAACAATTGCCGATGAGGTCATGACAGGTTTTGGGCGTACCGGATCTCTGTTTGTGACAGACTTACTCATAAATAAACCCGATTTTATCTGCCTTTCCAAAGGCATCACAGGAGGCACATTGCCCCTTGCAGTAACCCTTACTAAAGAGTGGGTTTTTGAAGGCTTTACGAGCGATCTAAAAAGCCGTGCCTTCTTGCATGGTCACACCTATACAGCCAATGCTATTGCTTGTGCAGCAGCTAATGCCTCCCTTGACCTTCTTCTGGACCCTTCTTGTCAAAAACAAAGAGCCTTGATTAATAGCCATTTTATAAAACTCGCAGATGAAATGCGTCCTTTTGTGAAAAGAGCGGAGGCTTTAGGAACTATTTTTATTATGGAAGGTTATAAAGAGGATACTTTTTTCTTGGAAAGAGGTATCTTTGTGAGGCTACTAGGTGATATTCTCTATTTTATGCCCCCTTATTGTTTAAAAGAAGAGGAATTGACCTATATGTGCCGTGTTGTAAAGGAGAGTTTAGATTATGTTCACCTCATATAAAGAAGAGCTTCAAGAGCTGCTACCCTCGCTTGTTAATAATCCGGAGTCTCATGCCAAATGGCTCAATACCCTCTCCTTCTTAGAAAATTGCGGTGCGCGCAAAATTGCTTCTTGTCAGCATCCAACAAAAGTAAAAAAAACGATGTTAAAGCATGCGGCAGAGGAGTCTAGGCACGCTTTTTATCTCAAAGATCAGATTAAACGTATTGTAGAAGTGACTCCTTTGGATTATTCTTTAGAATCTATTCTTGGGGGCACAGCTTCTCTACAATATCTTAATCGCCTCGATCTTTTGGTGGCTAAGCGCTTAAAAAGCCTCGGAAGGGATCTGCATATTGCTTATATCTTAGTGACCTATGCTATTGAAAAGCGTGCAGAAGAGCTCTATCCTATCTATATGGATATTCTCAAAGAAACATCTTCTCCTATTACCGTAAAGTCTATTCTTCTAGAAGAGGAAGAGCATTTAGCCGAAATGGAAGAAGAAATAGGCCAAATTTTTGAAGGGCAACAGCTCGCACAAGAAGCGTTGGCTATCGAGAATGAGCTATTTCGTACCTGGCTCCTCGCTTTGCAAAATGCAAGCAGAGTACAATAAAGCATATAAGCGAAAGGCCCATCCAATAGAAAGGGATGCTTAAGAGAGACCCCGTCTTTTGAAAAAGCCATAAAGAAAGTGCCATTGTTGGGCCTCCAAATAATTGGCTTCCTAGAGCATACCCTAAAGAGATGATAATATATCGACAGTAGGGGGGGAGAAGCTGCTGGGTCCATGCGTGAAAAGGAGCTGCAAAGGCTACCCCAAATAGGACAAAAGCTATCCGCACTAATATAATCGTACAGATACCAGCCCCTTTTAGAAGCATAAAGAGAGGGAGGCTTGTTAAAATAATAGCAAGACACGATCCAAGCATCAACTTTTCTCGCCCTACTTTATCAGAGAGCCATCCAAAAAAAGGCAGGGCTATAAAATCAAGAGCCAGTAAGGCCGTGTTTATGCCCATCATTTTTTCAGGAGAATGAGGGGTGATAAGAGGAATCAATCCGTTCATAAGGACAAGAGCTATACAGTAATTAGCATATGAAAATCCCGAGGAGATCATAATCAAAAATATCTTAAACTTATGTGAATTAACAACTTCTGTTAATTTATAAGAGGTGGGCTTTTCCTTAGAAAAAATGGTTTTATCCTGCATGCCGCGCATAAAGCAAACCATCAATGTCATTACCCCTCCCACAATATAAAGAAGGCGCCAGCCGAGAGATAAAAAGTTCCCATAATAGAGAAGAGAAACGGATAGAGATGCGGCTAAAATACCCCCAATAGTGGAGGCGCTATAGAGGCTACTCACAAAATTCTGTCTTTTAGGAGAACAGTTTTCTAATAGGAAGATAGCTCCCCCAACAGTTTCCCCCGCGCTACAAAAATTTTGTAAAATACGGCCTAGGCAGAAAATAAGAGGGGCTATCAAGCCAGCAGAAGCATAAGTAGGGCTAAAAGCGATCATGAAGGAAACAATAGACATCCCGCTGAAGGTAAGGATAAGGGCCTTCTTGCGCCCATAATTGTCCCCGATATACCCAAAGACTAAAGACCCAAGGGGCCTGGCTAGCATGCCCATCGGAATAAGGGCGTAAGTTAAGATAAGAGCAGTTAAAGGATCCTGCCCAGGAAAAATTAAGGGGGCGAGAAAAGGGGAAAGAAAGCCAAAGAGCGCTGTATCATAATGCTCAAAAAAATTTCCCCAAAAGGCGCTAATAGCTAAAGAACGAGGCATGTCACTCTCCCTGCGCTGGCATTATCCAGATCCGGTTATAAGGGTTTTGTGAAAATCTCAGCTGGCTAAGTCCAGCACCCCTGGTGTTAGTAATACGAAAATTATCGCATAGAAATATTATTTTTGGCAATAAAGTAAATATAAAATTTACTTTCTCGTAAGTATCTTTTTAAACTATTATTGTTCCAAATAATAATCAGGAATCATTCTATGACACAGGCTGTAGACTCTTCACCCTTAAACACATCTTATGCTGACTGCAGTATTGTGGACCCTTTTATAAAGGAGCAAGCAGAACGGATAAAAACTATTCAAAGGGAGGGCCTGGAGGCTATACGATTTTCTTCTAAGCCTGTTAGTCATATTTTTACCTCTTGTATTAACTGGACAACGGATTGTGATAGGATTCAAGCATTGATGGCCTCTCCCGATCCACAACAGCCACGAGCATTAAAATTTTATCACCTGGGCATTCAGCATTTTTATAATAGATTTTTGGTTACAGAGCGTTCCGTTCATCTGCCAGAAGGTCATATTTTAAAAGAGTTGGTTCGTTCGACAAAAAAGCTTTTTTTAGAAAGTTTTTCCAAAATACATGGAAGCCCTTCTGAACCGGATGTAGACCTATTCATAGTAAATATTAACAAACAGCTTTGCCGTTTTTCTTTAGATTGTGATCGCATGAGCGATTTTAATGAAATGAGCCACCGGATTAATCAAATAATAGAGCTTTATATTTTGAGCGATCCACAGGGAATTAACGTGAAGAATCTAGCTAGGGAGACATGGCTACAGGGCCTGCGAAAAATTATATCTATAAATAGAGATATGAGCAGCAGTATACGTCAGATGTATGGGCTGCTCCAGGAAATAGCTCGCTATAATGCAGAAAGAAGTGAGGCTAAGCAACTCCCAACAGTTCTTTTTAAAAATTATGAGGTTTATTTAATAGAGCATAGACCAACACTCATTTTTGCAAGAGCTGTGCTTTTATCCCATGGAGCTAATAAGGCTTCTATCGCACCAAGTTGGGATCTTTTAAATCGATTAGATAAAGAGGTGTATGCCCAATTAATAAAAATAGAGCCAGAATTGGCTGATGGAAAATAATATTTTATTTTCTAATTGAAGGATAGGGTGACTAGATTTACACTTATCGATCTTTTAATCAGGAGTGTTATTTTATGGCGAGTGTAGCGGCCTCTTTTTCTGTCCCTGTAACAGCAGAGCCCTATAGAATTTCTGATCCCTTTATCCAAAGTCAGGCAATTATAATAGCAGATATTGCAGAAGATTGTCTTGGCGTAATGCGATCTAGGGGACTAAGCCCCCAAAAGATTTTTGAATATTCTGTTCAATCCATGACTGATTTTGATGTCTTGTATGATCTTTTCAATGATGAGGTCCACTATGATTTAGGAAAATATCAGCTCCATAATTTAGGACTAGAAAAAGTTTTTGCGGCCTTTTTATCTAGAGAAATAGCTTTTCAGCAAGATTCTGTGAGTCATGAGGGTTCTAGTATGCCTGTTTTATCCTCTTTTCAAAAAGATAGGGAGGCTTTAAAAGCATCTATTTTTAAAACAAGAGGACTATTCTTCCAAACTTTTATAGAGGTACACAAAAAGCCCTCTTTAGATCATCTAAAGGTTTTTTTGAGCAAGAAAGAACAGGAGATCGATTGGTATACAGGCGATATTAATAAACTGCCAGACCTTAGTCGTATTGGAAGAGAGCTTGAACAGGTAGAAAATCTATACGAGCTGATAGAAGTAGCCGCTAGGACTTGTAAAATGGAATGTTTTCAAGAAGACCTAGAAAGCACCATAGAGGATCTTGATCATCATATTTTGATTGGAAATTATATCCGAGATCTTATTTTTTTCAAATTTGAATTTATGAAGTATAATTCAGAAATAGATCCATTTTATAAAAAACGCTTAGATATCTATAAGAAATATATTAGAGCGGTGCTGCCCATGCTGCAAGTAATAAAGGATCTTAAGATTTCTATTAAAGAGGATATGGGCCCCTATTGCATTGGGGACGTTATAGAGGCTTTTGATGAGGCAGATAAAAAAATACGCGGTAAAATAATATCATCACTTCGTCAAGAGCTCCTCTTACAATTAGAGTGCATCTATCGGCATATGGAACATGTATGTAGAACCTTATTAGAGCAGCAAGCTCCTCTTGATGCCCAAGAGAGTCTTAATGCCCAATTTCCATCTTTTTTTGAAATTTTTCATAGCTATAATGAATTAGGTGGTGGTAGCCCTCATGACGCGCCTAATCGGGCTATAGAAGCAATTAAACAGATGTGGACACTCATTTTTGGGCTTGAATTAAGGATAGACGCAGCAGGGCTAAGTAGCTGCTTGATAGTATTTCATGAGGAGGAATCAGGGTTTTCTGGACCTACCCGAGAGTTAAGAGCCTTTCTTGCAGAAAAGGGTTTTGTATATGCAGATATGTTGAGAGAATTATCTAGCCATCTCGTAGTTTTGGATAAGTTAAGCCGCGGTAATATTAAAAAAGCATGGAAGCTTCGTGGACAGGCTATAGAGGATTTTAAAGATAATGTCAAATGCTATCAGAGGCTTTTTGTTTTACAGAAAGAAGCACCTACGGAGTTGCTTTTAGAAAAAATAAATAGAGACTTGGAGCTGCACCAAAAAATGGTAGACTGGCTTAAGGATCAAAAAGAAGAGCATATTCCGGATATTTGGCCTAGACTTATTTTTTATAAAAAAGAGTATATAGACCGACTTGGAGCCCTTCAAGAGATGTTCCTTAGTCAAATACATCTTATTTTTTGCAGATACGTGGAATTATTTAAGGAACAGCCCCTTGATGTAGATCTTTTAGCATATATGCGTAACAGCATGGATAAAATAGATCAGGGGCCACTTAGCGTTATTAATAAGCCTCTTCATGATCAAATACGAGTGGTTTTCCAAATGCTGCATAAAATGATTACTTCTTATCAAATGCTCGAGGGGGCCCCTGGATCAATAGCTATAAGCAGAGAGTTTCTCCAAGAAGAAACCGCTATGGGGGATAGTCTGGAGAGGTCCTTAGGAGTGTTGCCTGAGATTTTTCACACTCCTTTTACCTATATACGAGGTAGGCATAAAGAGATAACAGATAGGATAGGTCAGCGTTTTTCCAAGGAGTAGTCTTTCAGTAGATAGCCAGAGCGTTTCTGGAGAAAGATTTTCCTATTGCATTGGCAGAGGCTTTTGAGCTTATAGATAGCATACTGCTCATTTTTTAGAATATTATAGACCTCATCTGTTCCTGCTACTTTGCAAAAAGATTCTTTTTTAACAGTGGCAAACGCTTTTTTAAAAGCTTCGGGATAGAGACTTTTTAGCATGCCAATAATCAGGAACTGTGTTTGAACAGGCATAATTTTATTTGGATTGGTAACAACAATTTGTACTCCTGCACAATCTTGATTTTTAAAAAAACCGTAAAAAGGCTTGAAATAGCAGGGTAGGAAGGTAACGCCTGGAAATCCTTGCTTATTAAGATGTTTAGCAAAGACTTCACCGTCCATCCAAGGCGCTCCAATGACCTTAAAAGGAGTGGTGTAACCAACACCTGTACTTACCAGAGAAATCTCACCCACGACTCCACAAATTGTATAGAAAAGAGGCGAGTCACATTCAGGAATATGCGGGCTTGTGGGAACCCAGGTAAGCCCGGTGTCTGCAAAATGCATAGATCTTTTCCAGCCTTTCATAGGAATAACGGTTAAATCACACCCAACCTTGTATTCTGTATTGAAATAAAGAGCCAGTTCACCGGCTGTCATGCCATGGCAATAAGGAATATTGATATAGCCGATAAAGGAGCGATATTTTTCTTCGAGTGCTGGCCCGTCAACAACAAGTCCTCCGATAGGATTGGGTCTATCTGTAACAATGACTGGAATTTTATAACGCGCAGCCTCTTCCATTACGTAAAAGAGGGTGGAAATATAGGTGTAAGATCTGCAGCCAATGTCCTGTATATCAAAAATAAGAATATCTATATTTTCAAACATGGCTTTTGTAGGCCTACGTGTTTGGCCATGAAGCGAATGGATAGGAATTTTTCCTGCATAAAGTTCTTCTTTGACGCGCTCCTCTGCATGATAATTTCCTAAAAAACCATGTTCTGGTGCGAAGATAGCTGTAAGTGTATAGGAAGAAAGAAGAATCTTTTCGGCTGCAAGTTTTTGGCCCTTACAAAGAGCTGTATGATTAGAAATAAGGCCTATTCTCTTATCTTTTAGAAGAGGCGCATAACAGCTTTCTGTCAAAAGACGATCCATGCCAACAGTAACTCTGGCCTGTAGTCCGGAAAAAACAAGGAGAAAAACAAATAAAAAAGCGCGCATAATGTATACTCCCTGTGTTTTTCATTCTAAAGCTTTAAGGTGCCTTGGTACAACTAAATTCTACGCAGCAAGAAGCTGTTTCACATAGAGAAGGTCCCCTCCTCGTACTAGCGGGAGCTGGTAGTGGAAAAACGCGCATTGTTACGGAGCGTATTATTAATTTGATTGATGGGGGGGTCTCGCCAGATCAAATTTTGGCACTGACTTTTACCAATAAAGCTGCTCGTGAGATGCAAGAACGTGTCCATCGTCAAAATTCAGCAGATGTGCTGATTGCTACCTTTCATAGCCTGGGTGTGCGGATTTTACGGGAATCAGCAGAAACGCTTGGTCTTCCCTGTGGTTTTACGATTTATGATGAAGAGGATTCCTTTAAGCTGTTGCGCTCCTGCCTTGAAGATTTGGGCATCACCGATAAAGACAATCTTAAAATCTTTAGACAAGGTATTTCAGCAGCTAAAAATCAGCTTTTTCTGCCCTCTCAGGGAGAGAAAAATTTAGCGCCTATTTATCAGCGTTATCAAGATAAGCTTAAAGAATGTGGAGCTGTTGATTTTGATGATCTTCTCTTTTTAACGGCGCATCTTTTGGTAGATCACCCCGCTATTCTACAAAAATACCAAGAGCGTTGGCCCTTTCTTTTAATCGATGAGTATCAAGATACAAATCAAGCGCAATACCTTATAGCTAAACAGCTTGTAGCTAAAACACATAATATTTTCGCCGTCGGAGATCCCGATCAATCAATCTATTCTTGGCGAGGAGCCAATATCCGTAATATTTTGAATTTTCAGAAAGATTTTCCGGGAGCGCCAGTTGTTCGCTTAGAGCAAAATTATAGAAGCCGAAGTACTATTTTACAGGCAGCTAATGCGGTTATCCAAAATAATAGCTCGAGACTAGAAAAAAATCTTTGGAGCGACCGTGGGCCTGGGCCTCAGATTATGCTTCATATTGCTGAAGATGACAGACAAGAGGCCTCTTTTGTTGCCAGCCGTATAGAGCAGTACTCCAACCGGATTCCCTTAAAAGAGATGGTCATTTTCTATCGTACAAATTTTCAATCACGTGCCTTTGAAGATGCTCTTTTGCGTAAACGCATTCCTTATACCATTGTGGGAGGGATTTCTTTCTATCAACGTAAAGAGATCAAAGATATTTTAAGTTTTCTCCGACTCGTACAAAGCGATGCCGACATGATTGCTTTTCTACGCACGGTCAATATCCCTAAGCGCGGATTTGGAGAGACAACTCTTGAGCGCATCCGTCAAGGGGTGAGGCTTTCCGGGCAGCCTGTATTAAAGGCACTTCCTTATCTGGAGGTGAAAATGACCGGAAAACAAAAAGAGGCCCTCAACGATTATCTCTCCATTCTCGAGTATTTAAAAGATTTGGCCCGCGATCCAGCAACAACATTGGAGATTCTTGTCCAAGAAACAGTGCGTAAAACGCGCTATCATGAGCATTTACAAGAAGAGAAAGAGACCTTTGAGGATCGTAAAGCAAACGTAGATGGATTGATTGCAAAGGCACATGAATGGCAAACATATCAAGAAAACCCTACTCTGACGGGATTCCTCGAAGAGCTCTCACTGAAATCGCAGCTGGATGAACTCTCCGCGGAAGAGGATCGGCTTTGCCTGATGACTATGCATAATGGTAAAGGACTGGAGTTTGACCTAGCCTTCATTGTGGGCATGGAGGAAGATCTTTTCCCTCATGCTAATGCCAGAGAGGAAGCAGATGGACTCGAAGAAGAGCGCCGTCTTTGCTATGTAGGCATTACCCGGGCAAAAGAGCAGCTGATTCTGACAGCTGCTAGAAATCGTTTTTTGTGGGGTAATTGGAGAAGTATGCGGCCCAGCAGATTTTTAAACGAAATCCCTAAAGAATTTCTGCAGATAGTTAGGTAAGAGAAGGTAGTTGGACTTGCTAGCTTCTCTATTCCTAAAAAGTATAAAAAGGGGCTTATGCCCCTAGAAGCTGGTCTTTTTCTTTGTCGGTCAGCTCACGATAAGAGCCAATAGGAAGGGATCCTAAAACGAGATTACCGATACGAATACGACTTAGGTACTGCACATCGAGGCCTGCATCACTTAAGAGTAGGCGCACTTCGCGTTTTTTGCCCTCTTTGATAATGACCTTTAGAGTACCTTTGCGAACTTTTTTAACGCTGATAGGCTTAACAAAACAGCCTTCTACAAAAGTACCTTTACTGATTGTTTTTAGGTGGGTATCTGTAATCTCTTGCCCTGTTTTAGCCAGATATTCTTTTTCAATATTGGAGGAGGGGTGAATAACAGCATGAGAGAAGTGGCCATCATTGGTGACAATAAGGAGCCCTTCGGTCTCTTTATCTAAGCGGCCAACGGTAAAAAGACGTTCTTTTACGGGGGCTAATAGTTCATAAACAGTAGGGCTGTTAATACTTTTAGTAGAGCAAACATAGCCAGCGGGTTTATTCAGCATAAAATAACGTTTTGAGGGCTTGCGAATAGGCTCACCCTTGACTGCTATTAAGTCGACTGTTGGGTCCACAAGCGTTTGAGGCACAAGGACTCGGACGCCATTTACTGTGACTAGTCCATCGGTGATAAGATCTTCCGCCGCACGTCTTGAGGCGACTCCTGCCCCGGCTAGAATTTTGCTAAGTCTATTTTTATTTTCGTTCATATCCTTAAATCGCGTAAAATTGTGAATCATTTTAACTTGTGTGGGCTTTTTAATGTCTAAATTAATCTTGTTACGGCACGGCCAGTCGGTCTGGAACCAGTATAATTTCTTTACAGGATGGGTAGATATCCCATTAAGTCACAAAGGGATAGATGAGTCTTTTCGGGCCGGAGAAGTGATCAAAAATATTCCTATCGATGTGATCTTTGTATCCGCTCTTATCAGGGCTCAAATGACTGCATTTCTTGCCATGACCCGTCATAATGGAAAAAAAACACCTGTATTATTGCATAAAGAGGGCCAGGAAAAGAATTGGGCCGAGCATAATGCCGACCCAGAGATGCTTATTCCAGTCCATGCAGCTTCTCAATTGAATGAACGCATGTACGGTGTTTTACAAGGGCTGAACAAGCAGGAAATGGTGGATAAGTATGGCGCCGAGCAGGTCCATCAATGGCGCCGCAGTTACGATGTAGCTCCTCCCGGAGGAGAGAGCTTAAAAATGACAGCAGAGCGGGCCATTCCCTATTTTCATGGCAGCGTTGCCCCTTTTCTCCAAAGTGGCAAAAATGTTCTTATTTCGGCCCATGGGAATTCATTAAGAGCTATTGTGATGTTTATTGAAGGCTTAAATCAGGAAGAAGTACTGAATCTAGAGCTTAACACAGGCGAGCCGCGCATTTATGATTATGAGGGCAATGTCTTTAAACGAACTTAAGTTATACGCGGCTTTAGAAAAGTTGGTAGGTGTAGAAGGAGGGCATTGGCAGCTCACTTCATCGGGTGCGGAAGCTACGACGCAAGTGGTTTTTGCACACTATTTCCAAGAGGCGCGCTTAGAAGGCAAGAACCAGTTTATTATGAGGGAAACTTTTCTAGAAGAGCTCTCTTGTGTGGTGAAAAAGCCGCAGGAAGATCTTCAGGCTATTATAACACCTCGTACCGCCTTAGTTTCATTAGAAATAGCTGATTCTTTGAGTGGGCTTTTACGTCCTTGGGAGGTCATTTCAGCGCTTATGGCGCAAAAAAAAGTCCCTCTTCATGTGGATGTAACAGAAGCAATTGGGTCTATGCCGATTTCTGTACAAGCAGACTATATTTCCTTTGATGCAAGTAAGCTCGGAATTATTGGTATGGGGGCTCTTTGGTCCAAGCATCCAGTGCGTCCACTTATCTATGGACAAAGAACCTTTAATGAAGGCTTAGTCAAAGAGCTCTTAAATAACGTCCAGAAAGTGCTGGAAACAGTCTCTTCGAAATCTTTAGAGACAGCCCGGCTGCGCAAGCGTTTTGAACAGGCTAGTGAGAGTTTTGGCGCTTATATTATAGGTAAAGATCTGCCAAGGCTTCCTCATAAATCCTACCTAGCCTTTGATAAAATACATCCAAATGCCCTGGCCTTTTATCTTCAAGAAGAGGGCTTTAATTGTGTAGAGGGGCCTGAAGGCGTAAGCTTTACTATCGCTGAGGGCTTCACGGGTGATATTAAGCAAGCAGTCACCTTTTTACAAGAGGTCTCACAAGGCTTATGAAGAGTATCAAATTAACAAGAAAAATCCTCCAACCACGTCATGTGGGCTATTTTGCAGAAAAAGAGGCAGAGGCTAGGCAGATGCGCCGCGCTGAGGGATTTATTGAGAGAGAGAACACAAGTCTTCGGCTTACTTTTCTGGTAGATCCAGATGATGGTATGTTGGTGGATGCAAGATTTAGAGCTTTAGGGCCAGCAGCGCTTATAGGGCTTGCGGAAGCTGCTTGTGAAGTCAGTGTTGGTAAATATTTTGATCAAGCAGCGCGAATGAGTGCAGAAGTACTTGAAAGCTCACTTCATGATAAACCAGGAAGCGCCGTACTAGCACCAGAAGATTACCCATCTGTAAATATGGTGCTAGATGCTTTAGAGATCGCCATGCAACAATGCCAAGACATCCCCTTGCCTCCAGGATATGTCTCTCCTTTACCGCATGATATTGAAGTCCTAGAAGGTGGCTGGCCGGGCTTTGAAACTATGACAATACCGCAGAAGTTAACCGTCATTGAAAAGGTTATCAAAGAAGAGATTCGCCCTTACATAGAGATGGATGGTGGAGGAGTCGAAGTTATTAATCTCTTGGGAAATGAGGTTGTCATCGTCTATGAGGGGAGCTGCACTACTTGTTATTCTTCAACGGGCGCTACTCTCTCTTACATCCAGCAAATGTTGCGGGCTAAGGTCTTTAAAGATCTTGTAGTGACTCCGCAGCTTGAACCTTTTATGACAGAATAGTCTTTACTTACCTTCAGATAATAAGAGGCTATCTATTTTTTGTACTAATAAGGCTGTAATTTCTCCAATAAGCTTATTGCGGTCAAAGGACTTGCCACTTTCTTGAAAAAGGCAGGTGGCCGGCTGGTTAATGTGAAGAAGGTCCTCGGGGGTCAGGTGGAGATTAAGGCCAAGCCCCATGATATAGCAGGAGTCTTTCGTTTCAATCAGGATGCCAGCGATTTTTTTGGAGTTGATGAGAAGGTCATTGGGCCAGCGGATAGTTGGATGAAGGTTATGAGTCTGGAGCACCTCCTGTACTGTCGTTGCTAGCAATTGAACAAGAAGAGAGTGATCTAGAGGCGGGGCAAAAAAGACAAAGGTTACAATGAGTTGTGAAGGGGTAGAATACCATTTTTTATCGTATTGCCCACGGCCTGATGTTTGCTTCTCAGCAACGAGTACTGTAAGAGCTTTTTGATCGAAAGAAGCGCATTCTCTTTTAGCAAAATCATTGGTCGAATCGACAGACTTGAGTTCTATAGAATGAATAAGCATGATGTAATCTATTATGCGCCCTTTTATTGATAAAATAATATGAGATTTCTATCTCTTAAAGCTCTGCGTTCTATTGATGGACGTTTTGTGTTTGTCGTCCTTTGTTTGATGCTGATATCCCTTTTAGTGATCTCTTCTAATGACACTTTTTATACCTCTCAAGAGGCTAGCTGGTTAAGCCCGCGTGTGGCTGGGCAGCTTCGCTGGTTTGGTATTGGAAGCATCGTCTTCTGTTTCTTTGTTGCCCTTGATTACAGCGTGCTACGTAGCTGGAGCTGGATACTGTATGCCTTTGCACTCCTCTTACTGCTGGGGCTTTTCTTCACCGAAGGGCGCAAAAGTGTTCAGCGCTGGTACAGGATACCAGGCCTTGGGTTGCCCTTGCAGCCCTCGGAGTTTGCTAAGCTTATTTTGGTAATTACTCTTAGTGCTTTTCTAGAGTACCGCAGGCAAATTGCTAACCGCTGGACTACAGCCCTATGGGCCTGTTTAATTGTTTTTATCCCTTTTGTACTAATTTATAAGCAGCCAGACCTGGGCACCGCCCTTCTTCTTTATCCTATGAGTATGGCTATCTTTTATTTTGGTAATATAAAGCTAGGGGTTGTTAAGGCAATGGCCATCATGGGCCTTTGCGGCCTTTTTGTGGTGTTTCTCTTTTTTTCGGGAATTGTTTCGCATGAAAAGGCCAGGCCCTATGTCACAAAGGTGATTAAAGAATATCAATATGAGCGCCTAAACCCTGATACGCACCACCAGAAAGCCTCTCAAACAGCCATTGGAGTAGGAGGTCTTACGGGAAGCGGCTGGAAACAGAGCCTTTTCACAAGGCGTGGATGGCTTCCAGAGCCTCAAACGGACTCTGTTTTTAGCGCCTTTGGCGAGGAATTTGGGCTCGCAGGGATGTTGACTCTACTGGGTCTTTACTATGGGCTTATTACCTTGAGCTTTCAAATTACGGCCGTGGCACGTGACCGCTTTGGACGTCTTTTAGCAGCGGGTATTACGGTCTATCTGGCCATGCATATCATTGTAAATATTGGCATGATGTGCGGCCTTATTCCCATTACAGGGGTGCCACTTGTATTGGTAAGTTATGGAGGCTCTTCTGTGATGGTAACGATGGCTGCACTTGGGATCTTGCAAAGCATTTACAGTAGACGCTATAATTTCCTCTAATGTTTTATAAAATTCCCTCTATCTGGCTTGGTCAAGGCCTTATCACCTTTCGGGGCGTAGCAGCTCCAGTTCCCTTTTATACACGTTGGACCGTCAACGATACTATAAAGCAAGAAGTTGAGATTAAAGGACATGCAGAAAAACAAGTCAATATTTATACTATTTCTGATGAACTTATTATTACACTAGAAAATGCGGATTTAGGTGTATGGCAAGGATCTGGACAAATCGAGGGACATCATCTCTCTTGGAAGATTATTTCTGATGATCAGAGCCTTAAGGGAGAAGAGCATTTTTTTTATCTGGATAACGGACGGATTAAGACACGAGCTTATTTTATGGATGATGAGGGTGTCTATACTCTTGTTGAAGGCGAAATCTGGAAGGCTATTTAGGCACAAAAAAAGCCAGTTTGGACAGCCTAATTATATAGGAATCCAAACTAGCGTTAAAAAACCCTTCTTTTAAAAGAAGGGTCTAAAGACCTTAGGGCTCTTAGTTGAGCTGCAGGGTAATGTGGACGCCGGCAGCGAGATTAAGCGCTTTAAGGGCATCAACTGTTTTCCCTGTAGGGTTCAAAATATCGAGAAGTCTTTTGTGTGTGCGGATTTCGAACTGCTCACGTGACTTTCTGTCAACGTGGGGAGAACGGAGCACTGTAAAGATTTCTCTATCTGTAGGCAGAGGGATAGGCCCTGCTACACGAGCACCTGTGCGTTTAGCTGTTTCAACGATATCAGCTGTACAGCGATCAACAACACGGGGGTCATAGCCTTTAAGGCGGACACGAATTTTCTGATTTGTTTCTTTTGCCATATTCTTACTTCTTAATAATTTCTTCTTGTAATTTTGAGGGAACACGTTCGAAATGGCTTGGTTCCATAACGAAGGAGGCGCGCCCGCGGCTTAAGTTACGGAGGTCCGTTGAATAGCCGAAAAGTTCGCTTAATGGTACTTCTGCGTGAACAATCACAGTACCACGGTGTGCATCTTGACCGATGATTTTACCACGACGACGGTTTAAGTCGCCCATAGCATCACCAACTGCCTCTTCAGGAGACGTCACGTCTACCTTCATGATAGGCTCAAGGATGATTGGCTTACATTTTCTAGCCGCTTCTTTTAGGGCCATAGAACCGCAAATTTTAAAGGCCATCTCACTGGAGTCCACTTCGTGATAAGAGCCGAAAGTAATTAAAACTTTGACGTCTACCAGAGCGTAACCAGCTAGAATACCAGTGGAGAGTCCTTCATCAACACCTTTGATAACCGCTGGAATATATTCACGAGGAATAACACCACCGACAACTTTATTGATGATTTCGTTACCTTTACCTGCTTCATTAGGCTCAATTTCAAGAACCACATGGGCATACTGTCCACGACCACCTGACTGTTTAACGAATTTTGTATCCGCTTTACCAGCTGCAGTAATTGTTTCTTTGTAGGACACCTGAGGTTTACCAACGTTCGCTTCTACTGCGAATTCACGCATCATACGATCACGCAAAATTTCAAGGTGAAGCTCACCCATACCAGAGATGATCGTCTGACCTGTCTCTTCATTAGAATGTACACGGAAAGTCGGATCTTCTTCGGAAAGAGCTCCTAGTGCAATGGAAAGCTTTTCACGGTCCGCTTTTGATTTAGGCTCAATAGCCATATCAATAACTGGTTCCGGGAATTCCATTTTCTCAAGAAGAAGAGGGTTATCAGGAGCGCAGAGTGTATCACCAGTTGTTGTCGACCTTAGGCCAATACAAGCAGCAATATCACCTGTGTAGAACTCGTCTCTATCTTTACGTACGTTAGCATGCATTTCAAGAAGACGTGAAATACGCTCTTTTTTATCTTTTGTTGTGTTAACAAGGTTTGTTCCTCTTGTAAGAGTTCCTGTGTAAACACGAACGAAAGTAAGCCTTCCAACATAAGGGTCAGTCATAATTTTGAAGGCAAGAGCCGCTAGAGGCTCCTTGTCATCAGGTTTCAAAATCATGGGCTCATTTGTATCCATATTGATACCCTTAATATCACCACGATCAAGAGGTGAGGGCATCCAAGCTATGACGTTATCCAAAATCTGCTGTACACCCTTATTTTTAAAGGCTGCGCCGCAGAGAATAGGATAAAAGTTGTTTTTGCAAACAGCTTTACGAATAGCATTGTTAATTTCGGCAGCTGTGAGGCTGTCTGGATTCTCAAGTACTTTCTGCATGAAAGTATCGTCATCTTCTTCGAGTGTTGCCAGTTCTTCTAAAAGCGCCATGCGCATTTCTTGACATTGTTCTAGAAGGTCAGCTGGGATCTCTTGGATGTCATATTCTGTGCCTTGCTCATCGGCTTTAAAAATATGAGCTTTCATTGTAATTAGATCGCATAGTCCTGAAAATTCGGCTTCTGCACCAATTGGGCACTGAACAGGAAGGGCGTTGGCACCTAGTTTGTCTTTAATAGTGTCAAAACAATTAAAGAAGTCGGCACCTGTACGGTCCATCTTGTTAACAAAAATAATACGAGGAACTCCATACTTATCAGCTTGACGCCAAACAGTTTCGGATTGAGGCTGAACGCCTGCTACCGCACAAAAAAGAGCAACAGCACCATCGAGAACACGTAGCGAACGTTCTACTTCAATAGTGAAGTCTACGTGCCCTGGTGTGTCGATGATGTTAATTTTGCTATCTTTCCAGTAAACAGTTGTCGCAGCAGAGGTAATAGTAATACCACGCTCTTTCTCCTGTTCCATCCAGTCCATAGTAGCAGCACCTTCGTGCACTTCTCCAATTTTGTGAAGACGGCCTGTATAGAACAAAATACGTTCTGTTGTAGTCGTTTTACCTGCATCAATGTGAGCCATGATACCGATATTACGGACGTTTTCTAGTTTGTCATGAGGATCTCTAGGCATTTTGCTCCTTTACCATTTGTAATGAGCAAAAGCTTTATTAGCTTCAGCCATGCGATGAGTGTCATCTTTTTTCTTAATCGTTGAACCTTGATTGTTGAAACAATCAGTAAGCTCAAGGGCAAGACCCTCGTGCATGGAGCGTCCGCTTTTATCGCGCGCATATTTAATGATCCATAGCATAGCCATAGATGTTCTGCGATCAGCTGGAATCTCGATAGGTACTTGGTAAGTAGCTCCACCAATACGGCGAGATTTAACCTCGAGCATAGGTTTAGCATTTTCAAGTGCTATTTCAAAAGCAGCTAGAGGATCTTCGTGCCCGATTTTTTTAGCAAAGCCTTCTACAGCATCATAGACGATTCTACGTGCGATAGATTTTTTGCCACCTATCATGACTTTATTAATAAATTTAGCCAGTACCACACTTTTGTATACTGGATCTGGCTCTGTTTTGCGCTTTTCCGCGCTATGTCTTCTGGACATGATCTCCTTAAAAAATTACTGTTTTAAAGACCTCAAGGAGCTGTTTCACCGTCAGGAAGGCCTTTATTAATAAAGGTTTTCCTGAAAGCCCATGATCCAATCTCATATTCATATGAACGAAGACCATGAACTGACAATCCTATTTGAGGACTGACGTCGTTACTTAGGACGTTTAGCTCCATATTTCGATCTACTTTGTTTGCGGTCTTTTACTGCTGCGCAGTCAAGTGTTCCGCGAACGATGTGATAACGCACACCTGGTAAGTCTTTTACACGACCACCACGCACGAGTACAATGCTGTGCTCTTGCAGATTATGGCCTTCACCGCCGATGTAGGCGATAACTTCTTGACCATTAGAAAGACGAACCCAAGCTACTTTACGCAAAGCAGAGTTAGGTTTTTTTGGCGTCTTTGTCTTCACTTGAAGACAGACCCCACGACGTTGCGGACATTGTTGCAAAGCAGGCGATTTTTTACGCTTGGATTTGCTTTGACGTCCTTGGCGTACAAGCTGATTGATTGTTGGCATGAATCTCCTATAATTCACTATGGGATGGTGGAGAAGGATAACCTATCAAAAGATTAAGTAGCAACTAGAGTTTTTAAATGGGAGTTTGTAAATATTTTATTTACATAAAAAAGAATAGCCCTGAAAAAAAGAATAGGTGTAAAAGCAAAGTATAAGAGCTAATAAAAGGTATATATTATGACAACAGGCCTAACAGCTGAGATTATAGCAGCCATGCCGGATCCGGAACTGATTATCCGATTAATGAAAAAATTAAGAAAACTTACAGCGTCTGGACATTTACTTAAAAATAGCCTCGGGTATACGGAGGTTTTAATGGAAGAACTCTATGCTTTAGCCTCGAGCCTCTATGATAAAGGTCAATTTTACGAAGCAGGGGAGTTTTTTCAAGAGCTTTTCCATCTCGATCCTTTAAGTTACAAAATTTGTTACGGCTTTGGGGCCACTGCTCAGCAAACAGAAGAATGGTATAAAGCTATTAGCCTTTACGCTTATGCCGCGGAAAATAAACCGGATGCTCCAGAACCTCTTTATTTTTCTGCGGAATGCGCTATACAGATAGGAAAAGAGGCGGGGGCTGCGGATCTTTATAGAAAGGCTGCAGCTTTATGTGGAGATAAAGCCGAGTATAAAGAACTTAAAGAGAGATCTCAGGCTCTTGCAGCTTCTTTAGAGAAGCGGATAAAAGGGGGTCAGGCTCCGCTTTGTCTTCAAGATGAACCAAAAAAGTCTTCGTAAGACGATAAAGCGGAATCTTTTTTTCTGGGCAACGCTCTGTTTCTACAAGCTGTTTGTCCAGAAGAGATTGCAGTAAAGGAAGCGAGTCAACCCCCCTTATTTGATCGATTTGGGAGCGAGGCACGGGACCTTTATGTAGCATAATGGCCAAAACTTCTAAGGCTGCGCTAGAAAGCCGCTCTCTCGTGGGACCTTTATAGAGTTTATCTATAATTTCTTGATAAGAGTCCCTAGCAGTTAGAATATAGCCATCGCCCCTTTTTAAAATTTGTAAAGGGTAATTAGTCTCTTCCCACTCAGTGCTTAACAGGTGAATAGCGTCTAGCGCTGATGAGCCTATAAGCTCTGACAATTTTTTTTCAGAAAGAGGCTCTTGTGCTACAAATAGAAGGGCGAGGAGGTTTGAAGTAATAGCTGTCATCTTGTTTCTCTATATAAATTTCTTGGCAT
>CAIMEJ010000023.1 GCA_903839985.1 uncultured bacterium
TCTCGGAGCAATCAAGTATTAAAAGATACTAAGCATGTAGTCGCTACTATTATCGCACGCTTTAGGACGAGAGTTCGATTCTCTCCACCTCCAATCCAAATTAAGGCTTCAGTTTTACAACTGAAGCCTTTTGTTTTCAGTGACATACGAAACAAAATTCGTGCCGAAAAATTCAGCTGCCTAAAACTCAATTACGCAGTATTTAGACATTCTACTGGATGAGGCCGCAGTAAAACTTACTTGCAAGACTTAATTATCTTATTAAAGGTATAATATTTGAAAATCTATAAAACAGGACCCCCAAAATATGGCTAATAGATTAAAAGATAAAGTAGCATTGATTACAGGCGCCGCTCAGGGTATAGGAAAAGCTTGTGCTGAATTATTTGTCCAAGAAGGGGCCTTTGTTTTTATATCGGATACGCACGATGATTTAGGCAGAAAGATAGCCCAGGAAATAGGCCCTCAAGCTCAATATATCCATTTAGATGTACAACATGAAGATGAATGGGAGAGGGTTATCAACCATATTATCGAAGAAAAGGGCTCTTTAGAGATTTTAGTGAATAATGCAAGTATTACAGGATTACAAGCAGTATTCGGCCTACAAGACCCAGAAAACGCCTCTCTGGATAGCTGGCGAAAAATACATGCCATTAATTCAGATAGTGTCTTTTTAGGGTGCCAAAAAGCTATTCGGAAAATGAAAAATGGCCGAGGATCTATTATCAACATATCTTCTAGATCGGGGATAGTAGGAGTCCCTGGTGCAGCAGCCTATGCTGCTAGTAAAGCAGCTGTACGTAACCACACAAAGAGTGTCGCCCTGTACTGCTGTGAAAAGGGGTATGCTATTCGCTGTAACTCCCTACATCCAGCAGCTATTTTAACACCTATGTGGGAAGCGATGCTCGGAACTGGCTCTAAAAGAGATGAAAACCTTCTACAACTTACTAAAGATATACCGATGAAAAAGCTCGGCACCCCTGAAGACGTTGCCTACGCTGCTCTATTTTTGGCATCTGAAGAATCCAAATATATTACAGGTAGCGAACTTATTATCGATGGGGGCATTTTGGCCGGTACCAGCTCTTCTCCTAAATGACGGGATGAGTACAGACAATTGTCCTAAATCAGTAATGTTAAATTGATATTGGCAGATGAAAGCACAGAGTACATTGAAAAATAAAGACAAAATAAAGTGAGTAGTTACTCTATATTTGCATTGATAAAATTTAAATTTATATGCTAAAACCAGAAAATTATGACATCTATTGGAAGCAGCACGGCTAGCGGCCCTAAATTTACCCCCTTTTTAGAGGGCCTTGCTCCTTCTCCAGAGGCGGAAAGAGTCGATGCTGTTGCCAGATTAAGCCTTTCTTATTCTAAGGAAAGCCACAGCCACGCCCTGAAAGAGCTCCTCGACAGTAAGACAACATGGGCCCTAAGAGGATTTACTCCTCAGCTACCCACTCCAGCTGCTATGCTCACCTGCGAAGAATTTATGGGCAATGGAGCCTCAAGGCTTGCACATGTCGTCTGCGATGGATTTATTAGGAATTCCAGGCTCGAGGGATCTAATCCAAGTGAAACAATTAGCTGGCTTTTAGAAAATCTAGAAGCCTTTCCAGGCGTTAACCCTTTGCTAATAGCTGATTTACAAAGATATGCAGGAAGGGCTTCTGAAATAATCCCGGGAGCTGATCCAGTTGCTCTTGCTACCAAGTATGCAAGAGAAATTAAAGCCCTTCATGCAGATCAACGTTTGCTTTTGCCCGGTGGTTGGATCGAACATCCTTTTGGGCATTTTATGCTCTATGAATTTCGTAAAGAAAGTTCGGGCAATTACACTTTTAACATCTACAATAGCGGAGCCGGAAGCAATACATTTCACACACTTCTTTACTCCAGGGGAAAAGAATTAATCAGTCCGCTTCTCTCTTTTAAAAACATCCCTTTAGAGACTCTCTTTATGGGTGATGCAAACAATCATGGCTTTATACAGGCTCTCTTAGAGATGCAAACAGCAGGCCGCCATCTAACTGCCACTGAAAATGCTTCTCTTATTTACAATGATATTATTTTAAGCAATTTGAGACCCTTTATGGACAAGGCTGCGGCCTCTCAAGATTTTGCTACCCCCCAACGAGCTGGGACCTGTGGTTACAGTGGTCTTATTGCTTTTTTACGCAGTCAGATGCCCTCTATTGAAACATTCAAAGAGTTCCAAATTTATGCCAAGGTTCGTGAGTTAACAAAAGCCTTTACCCAGATCAGTGATCTGTCTGATAGTGGAAAAAGCGGCTTTGCAACCCGCTATCTTTTACAAAAAGGGGCTGAATGGCTCCAAAGCCGCCTTATCAAGGCCTACGCTAAAGCTCCTGATCCAAAATTTTTACAGCATATAGCCACAGTAAATTTTATTCTTGAAGATGTTAAAGAAAAAAATATAGCATCGGAAGTGCTCTTAAAAGATATCTCTACCTCCCCAGAAATAACCCTTTATCGTGCGGAAAGGCTCCTCCCATATACACCTCCTCGCAATATGCTAAGAGCTCTGACTCCTGGGATACTCCCTCTTAAACCAACGCCTCAACCAATTAGCTCCCTTGCCGGTGCAGTGCCTATTTTTCAAACTTTTAAGGGGGCTAATCCTGAACTTGCCAAAACTTGGGCTGTTCTTTTTGTAAAGTCCCTGCCTATGCCTCAAGCTCTTCCTCCTGAGGAAGCTTCGATTGCCTTGATGAATCATGCTCAGAACTTATTTAAGATTCTAGTCGAAAGCTATAAGCCTATAGGAACAGCTACATTTGAACAAAAAGTAGCTTTATTCAAACTCTACTCCTTACAACATGCTCTAGCTGTTGCAATAGATAGAAGGGGGCCTCAGCCACCCTTTATCAGTAACTTTGCATGCCATCACCTTGTGGAAGAAAAAATTGATTCTCTAA
>CAIMEJ010000024.1 GCA_903839985.1 uncultured bacterium
CAGCCATCGTCCATTCACGCCAAGACATTTTTCCCATCTCGAGTAATTTTGCACGAGCATATACTGGTGCATCTGGAGTCTCTTTAATAGTAGGCGGAGCTAACTTATAAATAAGATAGGGCAAAATAGCGATATTTAAAAAACCAGGCACAATACCTGCAATAGCCCATTTTATCCATGTCAGATCTGCTCCACTTTGAGCTGCGATATCAGCAGATAGCGGATTTCCCGACATAGCTGTTAAAAACATAGCCCCTGTAACACAGGTGACATGAAAAGCGTTTAATGTGAGATAACTACCTACCCTCTTAGCAAGTTCGGGTGTTGAAGGATTGCTTCCGAAAGCTGCTGAGATAGAGTGTAGAATAGGATAAAGAATACCTCCCGCCCTAGCTGTATTGCTTGGAATAGCCGGAGAGAGTAAAAATTCTGTTAGAGCCATACTATAACCAAGACCAAGCGTTTTCTTACCAAAAAGACGCATAAATGTGTAGGCAATACGATTCCCAAGTCCTGTTGCAATTATTCCACGCGAGATAAAAAAAGCAAAAACAATGAGCCAGACGATATCGGATGTAAAGCCACTAAACGTATCTGCAAAAGGGAGAATTTTAGTAAGTAACATACTGAGCAGAGCCATCATACATATAGCACCCATAGGCAAAGGCTTTGTTATTACAGCATAAATAACAGCTGAAAATATAGCTAGAAGATGCAGCCCTTCGGGCTTAATGGTGGAAGGAACAGGCAGGTTCCATATTACTCCAACAATTATGGCAATAATGCCCCAATGTACCCATTTCATTGCTTGCTCCTTTATGCAGACAGGTTATATGATAATGAACAACAGATTTTTGTCTTAGAAAAAAGAGTCTTTATGAGCACACGTATATTCGATATTATCTTTAGCCTCCTCGTCCTTGTTTTAGGCGCCCCTCTTTATCTCCTTTTAGCCTTTAGCGTTAAACTCTCTTCTAACGGGCCTATTTTTTTTGTTGATAGCCGTGTAGGCCTATCAGGAAACATTTTTCATTGTTTAAAGTTCCGGACAATGTACGTAGATGCCCCCGAAAAATTGTACGCAATTTTAGCTGCAAACCCCTCTCTTCAAGAGGAATGGAACTCTCATCAAAAACTAAAAAAAGACCCCCGTATTACATCCTTTGGTCGGCTTTTACGTAAAAGCTCTTTAGATGAACTCCCTCAATTTATCAATGTTTTAATCGGTGATATGAGCGTTGTCGGTCCTAGGCCTGTAACTGAAAAAGAACTTATTGACCGCTTTAATAATAAATCTAATAAAATTTTATCTGTGAAGCCCGGAATCACAGGGCTTTGGCAAGTCTCTGGGCGCAGCAATCTCTCTTACGAGCAACGCCTTACTTTAGAAGAATCTTATGTGGATAAGAAAAGCTTTCTACTGGACTTAAAGATTATTGCCAAAACATTACCCTCTATTTTTCTTTCAAAAGGTGCTTATTAAATGTGGCAAAAGCTAGCCACTTTTTTTGTTATTCTGGGCTGCTTGCTCTCTCAACTTCTTATACCTTGGATGGGGAAAATACCCTGTCAGACTATCACGGGGTCTATTGCTATTCTCTGGCTTTTATGGGGGACCCCTGCCTCTTTTATAGGAGCTCTTAGTGGAGGCTTTCTTTTAGATATCTTATCTTTCGATACACCCTTTGGCCTTTTTATTTTTTCTTATGTGGCAGCCACCTTTATTGCAACACGCCTCAGTCGATTCGCTTTTCAAAATGCTTTTGTTACCTATCTGCTTTTTGTAAGTATGATAGCTTTCATTTCCCCACTTATAGAGCTCTTTATTATTATGGTACGCTACCAAATAAATGCTCTTAAGCTTCCCCTACTGATAGAAAATGTTCTTATACCTACTTTCTTAGATATAACTGTTGCAGCTTTCTGGGGTTTGATTGCTCTAGCTTTTCTTGCTAAAAAACGGCTGCTTAAGATCGTTTAGTAATCTGCATTCGTAAGTTTAGGCTTTTGACAGGCGATTATATGAGAATTTTAGTAGGTTCTTTCCACTATAAAACGGGCGATTTCCGCAAGAGATACAGATTTTTCTCCAAGTGGTGCCAAAGTAGAAAGAGCTCTTTGCACAAGTTCTTCGGCTCTTTTTTTAGAGCCCTCTATACCTAAGAAGTTGACATAAGTAAGCTTACCACTTGCGGCATCCGATGAATGTCCATGTTTGAGCTCACCTGCGGTGACGTCCAGAACATCATCTATAATTTGAAATGCTAAGCCAATATCTTTGGCAAAAGAGCGCAGCAAGACCATTTCTTGAGGAGTAGATCCAGCGATAATGGCCCCTATTTCAATGGCGGCTTCCAGTAAAGCACCTGTTTTGAGTATATGGAGCTCTTCAATCTGAGCTTCTGTTTTCACATTCCCCTGAAGATCAAGCAGTTGACCTCCAATCATTCCAGCAGCTCCTGACTTGGAAGCAAGCACTTGTATAAGAGCCACTTTTTGTGCATCTGTTAGATCACTAGCCCCTGTAATACACTCAAATGCAAAGGTCAAAAAGAAGTCTCCTGTTAGAAGAGCTTGCCATTCAGGAAAAACTTTATGTAACGTTGGCTTGCCTCTACGAAAATCATCGTTATACATACAGTGCATATCATCATGAATAAGGGAAGATGTATGAATCATTTCCAAAGCAATAGCGGCATCTAGGGCATGTTCAGCATTGCCACCAAGGGCTTCTGTTACCTCCATAACAAGGATTGGACGAAGCCTCTTTCCTCCTGAAAAAAGGGAGTAGGC
>CAIMEJ010000025.1 GCA_903839985.1 uncultured bacterium
AATCATCCTTCGTCTGATTTATGCAACAAGGCCGGTTTAAAAATCAGAATTGGCCGGATTTCTTGATTCTTCTTTTTTTTTATATTAAAGTGTTATAATATGATTATAATTTATTTAAAATAGAGGTAATTATGTCATCAGGTTTACCGCCTCTTTTGGCGGCGCATATCACCAGTGAAGGACGTCTTATTAGTATTTGTAGCGAAAGCTATGGCTGGTGGACGAAGACCAATTCAGCACCTCATTCTAGGCAAGATGCTTATAGCTGTGTAACTAAAGCAATTCGAGATATTGCAGCTGGAAAAGCGGGTGTTTTTGCTATTTCAGAGTCCCTAAAAAAGCAGGAGTTTGTGGGAGTCTACGATAGCGTGGGTAATCTACAAGCTGTTGCTACTTTTACTTACAGTGAGACAAAACATACAGCTAAAGTACATAAGCTCGCCACTGCTATATGGAATCTGAGCAAAGATGAAAGTGAAGCTAAGCCTTGTAAGGGAGCTGGAACGGCTGCGATGCTTAAGGTTATGGATATTGTTCGTGAAAGAGCCGGTCCGGCTGCTGGATTTGTTTTTACAGAGCCAGCTGTTGATGCCAAAGCTTTTTATGAAAAATGCCTATTTAAAGTGGTAGCGGGATGGGCACCTAAAGAACTAGGGTCCTGTTGTGGCATGGCAGTACAAGTTACAGCCGCCGCTACGGATGCCCTCCGTGGTAGAATAAGTGGCTATGGGCAGGAACTGGTGCTCTGTAAGGAAGCAGAGCTGCTGCGTCCTACTAGACTTCATTACAGAATAGTATTTTGGAGTGCCTATCAAGAAGCTCTTCATAGAGCTGCATAAGGCTTCATTATATAATATTAATGTATAAATTATAAAAAATTATTTTGAATAAAGGAAGGTGCTCATGAGTGGATTAATAACAGGCATAACTCGCGATATAAACACGCTTAACACACCTCAGCCTTCTCCTCTTTCTGCAGATGTGAGGGAGGGCCTTCAGAATGCTGTTTATTTAAGAATTGCTTCTATAGCACTTGGTGTTTTTTCTGCGCTTCTATTGACGACAGTATTGGTAGTGAGTGCTATTGCTTTGCCTCTATCCCCGCTAGTTATTACCTCGGGTATTATTTTCGGAGTTTTTCTAGGAATTCTTAGTTATGATGCGGCTATTGTCGGCCGTAATCGCGGTGATATGTACCATGCTTCGATCACAGGTGAGGGGATAATAGGGCGTGTAGGGCAAGCTATTGTAGCCGGAGCTAAAGCCTTCTTGGCGGGAAAGCCAATTGGAGAGAATATTTCTCACGATAGAGATTATAAAGACACGCTCATTATGGGCCATATCATGAATTTTTTTGGTTGAATAGTAGTTAGTTAATCAGGGTTTGGCCGCTTAGGGTCGCGCCTGGATGAACCGTCATTGTTTTAGCTGTTATATCCCCTTTAATAATAGCTGTGGAGGCTAGTTCTAGATGCCCAGCTATTTGAATATTACCCTCTAAGTGCCCTTCTATAAGCGCACTTTCTAGATGGATGTCTGCTTTGATATAGCCTGTAGGTCCTATATGCAAACGGCCCTCTCCAACAAGTTCACCTATGAAGGAGCCGTTGATGCGGAGAAAGCGTTCGAAGATCAGCCTGCCTTCAATGGATACGGACGGGGAAATTGTTGTTTCAGGGCTTTCTTTGACGAATCCGGGAGAAATAGGAGGTATTTCAGCAAAAGGGCCCTCTTCATTGCTTCGTTCTTTATGGGTAAAGACACTTTCAAGGCCTGGCTTCATTGCGCGTTTAAACATATATCCTCTTAAGATTCAATATTTTGACGAACCATATTAATTTGACGGCGAAGAAGTTCATCGTCAGCTGCTTTTTTCTCTACGCTTTTACAAGCATGGAGAAAGGTAGAGTGAGTCCGGCCGTTAAAATAAGAAGCCAGCATCATAAGAGATTCTTTAATCATCTCTTTTGCTAAATACATAGCCACTTGGCGGGGAAGGACCACTTCTTTGGTGCGAGAGCTACCTTTGATATCACTCATACGAACCTGGAAGACTGCTGCAACGCTTTTAATAATGTGGTCAACGCTAATATGTTCTTTAGGAGCTTGTTGGAGCATCTCTTTAAGACTTTTTTCTACTAGCTCTTCTGTAATATCAAGGTTCATCAGGCGGCATTGAGCACTGAGTTTATTCACTGCTCCCTCAAGCTGACGTACGTTACTAAAAATATGTTCGGCGATGAAGAAAAGCACACGGCTTGGAATTTTAAGGCCTTTAGCTTCAGCTTTTGCTTGAAGGATCGCCACGCGTGTTTCTAATTCAGGGATTCCTATATGGACAACTAGGCCCCATTCCATACGGGCAACAATACGTTCAGAGAGTTTAAGCTGGGAGGGGGGTTTATCACTTGTGATCACAATCTGTTTGTTTTGGTTGATCAAACTTTCGAAGGTGTTGCAAAGCTCTTCTTCAAAGTTCAAGCGGCTTTGGAGGAATTGCACGTCGTCAAGGAGGAAAAGGTCGGCTTCTCGGTAGCGGCGCTTCATCTGATCAACGGATTTGTTGCGCAAAGAATCTACTAAATCATTGCAGAATCCTTCCGTCGTGATGCTTTGTACTTTAAGTTTTTTGTGATGGCTTTGCACATAATGACCAATGGCGTGTAGCAGGTGAGTTTTGCCAAGGCCTACACCTCCGTGGATAAAGAGGGGGTTATAAGAGCGTCCGGGGCGGCTGGCAACACCCATGGCAGCTGATTTGGCAAATTGATTAGAGGGACCCTCTACATAGCTTTCAAAACGATAGGAATGATTGAAGCGAGGCAGGGCAAGGGCTTCCGCCGCCGAAAGAATAGTATCGGGTGTTGCGGCCTCTTTTTTAGAGGTGTTGATGGCAACGGGAGGGCGAATAACAAATTCGATAGAGGGATCACCAGCTCCGCGGACAGGAAGGAAGGAGCAAAGGTCAGAGCGATAGTTGTCCAGGAGGTATTCTTTTACGAAGATGTTGGGAACGGCTAAAGTAACTTGTTCATCGCTGTAGTGAAGTACTTCTATAGGAACGAGCCAGTTTTCATAAGCTGTAGCGGAGCAATGTTGTTTGGCAAAGTCAAGAAATTGTACCCAACAGTCTGAATGCACCAAAGTTGTCATATGAGCTTTCCTAAAAGTTTTTACATTCCCCCTAGCTTTGAAGTTATCAACAAAGTTTTCCACATGGAATAAATGGGGTGTTTTGTATCCAAGACTCTACAGCCAAGGGTCCTTACCACGCAAGCGAAAATCTTTCAGGAAGAAGTTATGAACAATGAACAAATAGGGCTACATTAAAGAGAAAAAGAGAGAAAGTAGGCAGCTGAAAAAAAATAAATTCCCACAAAGACTCAAAGGGCTTTTATTTTCGACAAAATATATTTTTTTATTTATGGGATGTGTACTTGAAGTGGGAATATTAATTCAAAAAAGCTTTTCTATAACTCAAATTGCTGATTATTTTGAGTTATAGAAAAAGAGGGTATTTTAGAGATAGCAGTCGCTGCTGAGATAAGAGAGGCGGCCAAAGGGTTCTTTCGAGCGTATGACACGAATCTCATTCAGAGGTGCAAAGTTGCCTGATAGAGAGCATTTAACGCGCATTTTTTCAAGATCTAGGAAGAGACCAATATCCCCTGGAAGAGGGTGGGCTTGTAGGCTACCAAGAGATTTTTTAATGCTTTTCGTCCATTCCAGGCGTTTGTCCCCTGATTGGGAAGGAAGGTCACAGAGAACCCAGGCGAAAGGCCGAATGTCATTTTGGAGGCTAGAGGAGTCAAAAGTGGCTATTTGGGCGTAGAGCTCCTGGGCTTGTAGCTGTTTAAAAGACTGAACAAGAGCATCGCAATGTCCCAGCAATCTTCGCGTGTCGTGGAGGCTTAAAGGGTTTGTTAAATAGCCGATAGAAAAGAGCGAATCACGCATTTTAAGGTCTAAGCGAATAGCGTAGGCATCATCGGCAGAACCGTTTAATTGTCCATAATAGAGAGAGGCGTTATCAAAGAGTTCAATAGATTCAAGGTCTTGAGAATCAATAAATAAAGATAGAGGGACTACGGTGCCTTTTTCTTGTTTGAACTGAGGCTTAAGTTGGCCCATGAGTTTGCGATAGCTATTTTGGTGCAAATAGTAAGAGATAACGTGGACAGATTCTTTTTGACGATTACATTTGAGGTTAAGGTCATAGATAGCTTTTACCTCTTCTTCATCTTCTGCAGCATCACTTGTAACGATCACATAGTCAATTGCATCAATAAAAAGACCTACATCATGGAAATGTTCTAGAAAATGATGGCCAGGATTAATAACGATACCGCGTCCTTGAAAGCGGAGGTAGACACCAGCACGTGTTTTTTCAAAGTATTGCGGAAGAAGTTGGTAGGGGAAGGCAGAAGAGCCATTTTTTTCGGGAGCAATAAGATCACCACCGTTAAGAAGAACAAGGCTTTGGTCTTTAAGAGGTGTGGCCATAGAAGCTTTTGCCAGGTAATCTGTAATAAACTCTCTTTCTAAATCGTCACCGAAAAGATCATGGGTAGCCGCAATCAAACGATGTGAGGGTTTGCCCGTTTTTTCTTCATCTAGATGGCTATATTCTTCTTTCAGGCCTTTGAGCCAGGCATCGAGATCTTCTGTTGTTGTATGCGATTGTTCCATGATGCTTCCTTATGAAATACGTTCAGCTATGCGCATTTTAGCACTCCTGCTGCGAGGATTCAAGGCAATCTCGTTATCTTCGGCAATGAGTGGTTTCTTAGTTATAATCTTTAATAGGCTTTTCTGCCTAAACTTCTGTTTAACAAGGCGATCTTCGAGGCTATGAAAAGAGATAATAGCGATACGTCCGCCTTCTGTTAGCAAATCATCGGATTCTTCCAAAAGCCGTTCTAAAACCTCTAGTTCTTTGTTGGTTGCAATCCTAAGTCCTTGGAATACACGTGTTAATGGATGTATGCCCGGTTTTCGAATACAGATTTTAATAAGAACCTCTACTAAATCAAGTGTGGTGACGAAGCGTTTCTTTTTGCGCGCTTCCACAACGGCTTTGGCGGCTTTGCGCCAAGCAGGCTCTTCACCCCATTCCCGGAAAATAAAGGCGAGTTTGTCTTCGGGATAACGGTTAACGATCTCTGCTGCAGTTAAAGAATCTGAGGGGTCCATACGCATATCAAGTGGACCTAGTTTAGAAAAACTCATGCCTCGTGCAGCTTGATCGAGCTGCATAGAAGAGACTCCTAAATCAGCTAGCAATCCATCAAAATGCAGTCCTTGTGCTTTACTAATAGCTTTAATATGACAAAAATTACTATGGAAGAGCTGTACCTTGGATCCGAACGGAGCCAATTTTTCTTTAGCCAGAGCCAAAGCAGACTCATCTTGATCGAGGCCTATAAAGCACTCGATTTCAGGGTGGGCCTCTAGAACGGCAAAGGCGTGACCAGCCGCGCCCAGTGTGAGGTCGGCGTAGGTCTTGAGGGTGAGTCCTTCAAAACCTTGAAGAACTTCTTTTAAGAGAACAGGTATATGCATGTTTCTAAGAATAAACGAAAATGCTATTTTCATTTTAGGGTAAGTTTATAAAAGAGAAGATATGAGTGATGATAACAGGGTTGCTGGCCCTACACATATTTATAATATACCGCAAAGCGCATACCAAAATTATGCCAAAACCGAAGAAAAACTGGCTGAAACGCGTAAAATGCAAGGCGAGCAGGGGGCGAGTGTTGCCAGGCGCTGCGCCCTTATTGATGTGGTTATCAAGCCCTCAGCCTTTGATACGCTCTTTGGTCTTTGGCAGAAGGCGGCTCCTATTAAAGTGGATCTGCCTCCAGGTTTTACCGAGCAGCTCTCGCCTTTAAATGTGAATGGGGAGACACTTTTTGGAGCACCAAGTCATCTAGAGTCTTTGAAGGCAACAGTGACCAATGCTCCGGGTGAGCCTGAAGAAAAGACTATAATGAATAATTTTCTAGGAGTCGTTATCAAAGATTTGACAGCCAAAAATAGCGTTTTAGCGCGCCGTGGTAGTTTGCAGCAAGGGTAGGAGTTCTATATGAGTAAGTGGCAAGATATGCTTGGATGGGATAGTGTGCAATTAAGCGAACTGCGTTATATTGGCTATGTCTATTTGAAAGAGGGGCAATATGAGACAGCTAAACAGCTTTACGAGGGCCTGGTTCTTTTAGATCCAAATAATGACTATGACTGGAGGACTCTCGGGGCTCTTTATCTATTTATGAATCAATATCCCAAGGCTATCGAGGTTCTTAATAAAGCCTTAGAGATCAACCCTGCCAATCCAGGTGCGCAGCTTAATTTAGCCAAAGCCTATCTCTATCAAGGGGATAGAATTAGAGGTCTTGGTGACGCAAAAAAGTTAATGAGCTCTTTAGATAAAGATATAGCCCGTGATGCAGAAGCTCTTGTGATGGCCTATAACGGTTAAGTAGATGCAAAAACAGACCTTTTGGGCCCTTCTTTTGGGAATTATTTTTACAGTAGCTTTGCTTTTATTCTATGTAAACCAAGCAGTGAGTTTAACAGAGCTGCGTTTAGAATTGCCGAAGGAATCCAAAGAATTGAAAGAAATTCTCGAAGGAAACACCTCTTTACAATATGAAATTGATCGATTAGAAAATCCGGCACGTCTTATGCAGCTGATGCATCAGCCAGAATTTTCCCATCTCAAATATCCCCTAGAAAGCGAGGTTATCATTCTCTACGATGAACCAGACAACTAATCATGATAAAAAACGCTATTTAATTGTAGCAATTGTTCTCTTTACCCTGTTTAGCCTAGCTGTAAGCCGTTATTGGTATATTCAAGTAGCTCAAAAAAACATGTGGGAAAAACGGGCGGATAATCAGCAGCACAGAATCGTTCAGGAGGGCTTTCGTCGCGGTGCTTTTTATTCCAATACAGAAGTATTTCGGCATCACGTACAGTCGCAGCAACCTTTTGTAGTAGATGTGCAAAAATACCATCTCTATATAGATCCTCTTATGATTCCTGAAGAGGCTAAAAAAGAGATGGCTCAGAATCTTTTAACCCTTACAAGCGGGAAGGGCATTGAGAAAAAACAATTTATTAGAGCGTTTTTTAAGCGTAGCCGCTCACGCAAGATTGCTTGTTTTTTAGACCAGTCTGAGCGTGATTCGATTATTCATTGGTGGGATATATTTGCCAAAAAAAATCACCTTGTACGCAATAGTCTCTTTTTTGTGGATGATTTTCAGCGCTCTTATCCTTTCGGGCCTATGTTAGGACAGATTTTGCATACTGTTCGTTCGAATAAAGATGAAAAAACACAGCAAGGGGTGCCGACAGGCGGGCTAGAACTGCAATTTAATGCCTTTTTGCAAGGAAGGCCTGGTAAAAAAAGTTTGGTGCACTCTCCACGGCATGTTTTAGAAATGGGTTCCATTATTGAATACCCTCAAGATGGCGCTGATATTTATCTAACAATTAACCATCAATTACAAGCTTTAGTAGAAGATGAGCTTGCCAAAGGAGTCGTAAAAGCCCAAGCGGCTTCTGGATGGGCCATTATGATGGATCCTTATACAGGAGAGATCCTTGCGTGGGCACAATATCCTTTTTTTGATCCGCGTAAGTATGCAGAATATTTTAATAATACAATGCTTGTGGAGAATACAAAAGTTAAAGCCATTACAGATGCCTATGAAGTGGGCTCTATGATGAAGCCGATTACCATTTCTATTGCGCTTAAGGCCAATGAAGAGCTTAAAAAGAAAGGTGAGGTTCCTCTTTTTGATCCAGCTGAAAAAGTGGCTGTTAGTGATGGAACTCTCCCCGGACGTCGTAAGAAAATGACGGATGTAAACTTGCACCACTATTTAAATATGGAGATGGGTATTCAAAAGTCTTCCAATATTTATATGGCCAAGCTTGTGGATCGTTTGGTTAAAAGAATGGGTAATGCCTGGTATCGTGATCAGCTAACGCATTTTGGTTTTGGTCTGAAAACAGGTATTGAACTTCCATGTGAGGTAGAGGGCCTTTTACCACGTATAGGAAAGTGCCATCCAAATGGCGCGCTTGAGTGGTCTGTCCCAACGCCCTATTCACTGGCTATCGGTCATAATATTCAGGCAACGACCCTGCAAATTCTACGTGCTTATGCCATCTTTGCTAATGGAGGGTATTTTGTGAAGCCCACACTGATCAAAAAAATTGTAAAAAATAAATACGATGGTAGTAGTGAAATTCTCTACGAGATGAAGCCAGAGCTATCCAAAGAGCCTGTTCTTGATAGCGGCATTTTAAAAAATGTTGTTGATTGTATGAAGTATACAACTAAAAAAGGGGGCTCTGCTTTTAGAGCAGATATTTGGGGCTATACGGAAGCTGGAAAAACAGGGTCGGCCGAAAAAGTCATTAAAGGGGTGTATTCCAAAGATCATAATCTTTGTAGTTTTATAGGATTTGCGCCTCTTTCAAAGCCGCGTTTTGTGCTTGTTATAGCCATTGATGAACCAGCGCCCATCTATATTCCAGGTTTTGGTAAGAATAGTCGTGGCAGTCAATGCGCAGCTCCCGTTTTCCGTGAAATAGGAAAAAGAGCTCTAGCTATCATGGGAGAGACTCCAGATGATCCGCATGGGTATCCCGTAGGAGATCCAAGGCACGATCCTTTAAAAGCAGATTGGTATCCAGAGACGGTCAAATTGACATCTCTTTATAATCAATGGAATGGTCTAGTAAAAGAGCCAAGTAGAAAATAATTGCGTTGGAAAGGAGCTGCGGTGTATGCATGAAGCGCTATGAAACTTAAAAATCTCCTAAAAGATATTGAGGGCTGTGTTGTAAAAGGCTCTAAAGAGATTGAAATTACAGGGCTCTCTTCCAACTCTAAGGTGGTCGTTCCGGGTCATCTTTTTGTAGCTAAAAAAGGCTCCGCAGATGACGGTAATAAGTATATTTCAGAAGCCGTATCAGCTGGGGCTGTAGCTGTTTTAACAGATATATATAATCCTTTTGTTAAAGCCGTACAAATTATTCATTCAGACATAAGAGCTGTAGAAGCGCAGCTTGCTTCACAATATTACCAGCATCCAAGTAGTCAGCTCTACGTAGTAGGTGTTACTGGTACAAATGGGAAAACTACCTCTAGCTTTATTTATAAACATCTACTCGATAGCTTGGATAAGCCTTGCGGCCTCATTGGGACTATTGATTGGATTGTAAAAGAGACACATTACAAAGCAACCCATACAACCCCCGATGTTATTACTTGTCAGAGATTATTAAGAGAAATGGTGATGCAGGGCTGCCAGGCTGTTTCCATGGAAGTAGCCTCTCACGCTCTTGATCAAAATAGGGTGGGGTCTATTGATTTTGATGTGGCTGTTTTTACAAATTTGACACAAGACCATCTAGACTACCATAAAGATATGGATACTTACGCAACAGCTAAGGCGCGCTTATTTAAAGGGCTTTCTCAGAAGAGCCTGGCTATTGTAAATAGCGATGACCCAGCCTATAAACTTATGCTGAAAGAGTGCCGAGCCTTGGTTATGACCTACGGTTTGGAGGATAATGCAGATGTTCGTGCTTCTGATATCATCTGCTATCCAGATAAAACAACTTGTCAGATTAGCTATAAAGGGCATTCGAGGCCTTTTTCCTGGAGTATGCGAGGTAGATATAATATTTATAATCTTCTGAGTGCTGTAGGGCTCGGTCTTTCGATAGGGTTAAAATTAGAAGAGGTTTTGCCTATTTTAGCGCGCTTTAAAGGTGTAAGAGGGAGATTAGAAGCTGTCGAGAATCCCTACGGCCTTAACGTCTTTGTGGACTATGCCCATACGGATGATGCTCTGCATAATGTTTTAAAAACACTTGTGGAAGCTAAAAAGGGTGGTAGGCTTATCGTTGTTTTTGGTTGTGGAGGTAATCGCGATACAACTAAACGGCCTAAAATGGGCAAGGTTGCGGCTGACCTGGCTGATAAGGTTTATATAACCTCTGATAATCCACGTGATGAAGAGCCCGAAAGCATTATTAGTCAAATTTTAGCCGGTATCGCCGACAAAAGTCATGTTTGCGTGGAGGTTGATAGAAGGCAAGCTATTGCCGCTGCTATTAAAGAAGCTGGACCGGCTGATATGGTTTTGATTGCAGGAAAAGGCCATGAGACGTATCAAATCTTTAGTCATAGAACAATTGAGTTTGATGATGCTCAAGTAGCCAAAGAGTCCATAGATGAAAAATTTTTATAAGCTTCTTATTGTGCTAGTACTTCTAGTACTCACATCTTGTACTAGACAGTCTATGCCTCAAGCAGTGTTAGTAGAACCAAGCGGTCCTTTAGTGGTAATTGATCCAGGCCACGGGGGCAAAGATGACGGATGTTCGGATGCAGTTGAAGATGTGGATGAAAAGGCACTTACGTTGAAAGCCGCCAGTTATTTAGAGTGCTATCTTCGGCGTTCGGGTTACCGCGTTTATATGACGCGCAGTAATGATCTTTTTGTTTCCCTAGAAGAAAGAGCCGCTCTTGCTAATGATATTAATGCAGACCTTTTTGTAAGCATTCACTTTAATGCGGCTGAAAGCACTAAGGCTAAAGGTCTTGAAGTTTTCTACTATGATGATAAAGAAGACGCTGTTCGCCGGGAAGAGTCCAAGGAGCTCGCTGAAGATGTTTTGCGCCATACAATTAATCTTACAGGGCGTAAATCACGGGGTGTGAAAATGGCTAATTTTCGTGTCATCCGCAAAACACGGATGCCGGCTATTTTGATAGAAGGCGGCTTTTTAACAAATCCAGAAGAGGCGGCTCTTGTTCAAAAAGAGGAATATATAAATGCGTTGGCTTATGGCATTGCATGTGGTATAGATGAATTTATAAAAACGAATCGTCCCCGGCGCGAGTCGAACGCGCGACCTGTTGCTTAGGAGGCAACCGCTCTATCCACTGAGCTACGGGAACAAGAAAAGAAATTATGACAAGGAATGTAGTATGACGCAAGCAGATATTGGTCTTATTGGTTTAGCAGTGATGGGACAGAACCTTGTTCTCAACATGAATGACCACGGTTTTACAGTAGCCGTCTTTAATCGTACGGTCTCTAAAGTAGATGCTTTCTTGGAAAGTACTGCTAAGGGCACCAAAATTATAGGAACCCATTCTTTAAAAGAGCTTTTTGCAACTTTAAAGCGTCCGCGTCGTGTGATGTTTTTAGTCAAAGCCGGTGAAGCAGTTGATGATCTCATAGTCGAATGCCTGCCTTTTTTGGAGAAAGGCGATATTATTATTGATGGAGGTAACAGCAATTTTGCAGATACCGACCGCCGTGCTATAGAGCTCAAAAAGCAGGGTATTCTTTTTGTAGGCTGTGGTGTTTCTGGTGGGGAGGAAGGCGCTCGACATGGACCTTCTCTGATGCCAGGAGGTGATCCGGAAGCTTGGCCTGCCATCAAAGGTATTTTTCAAGCAATTGCAGCCCAAGTAGAGGGCGTTGCCTGCTGTGATTGGGTGGGTAATGGTGGTGCTGGACATTATGTAAAAATGGTGCATAACGGTATCGAATATGGAGACATGCAGCTTATTGCGGAGAGCTATTCTTTGATGAAAAGAGCTCTGCATATGTCTAATGAGGAGATAGCTGAAACTTTTACAGCATGGAATAAAACAGAGTTAGATAGTTACCTTATTGAAATAACAAGTCAGATTTTTAAATATAAAGATAAAGATGGCAGTTATTTGATCGATAATATTCTCGATGTTGCAGGTCAAAAAGGAACGGGTAAATGGACAGGTATTAATGCCCTCGATATTGGTATGCCTGTGACTCTTATAGCAGAAGCTGTTTTTGCACGATGCCTATCCTCCTTGAAGGATGAGCGTGTAAAGGCTGCTTATGAAATGCCGCCGGCTGTCGCAGAAGCTTTTCAAGGTGATAGGAGAGATATGTTGGAGGCTATTCGTTTAGCACTCTATGCTTCTAAAATTATTAGTTATACCCAAGGGTATATGATGATGCGCCAGGCAGCATCTGACTATAAGTGGAAGTTAAATTTTGGTGGTATTGCCTTAATGTGGAGAGGAGGCTGTATTATTCGTAGTCGCTTCCTGGGTAAAATTAAAGAAGCTTTTGATAAGAATCCCTCTTTAGAAAATATCTTATTTGATAACTATTTCAAAGGTGAAGTGGAAAAATGTCAGGCAGGTTGGCGCAAGGCGATTACTTTTGCAGTCAATCAGGCCATTCCTATGCCTTGTATTAGTACAGCACTGGCTTTTTATGATGGTCTGCGTAGTAGTGTACTTCCGGCTAACCTCATTCAAGCACAAAGGGACTTTTTTGGTGCTCATACCTATGAGCGTCTAGACAAGCCGCGGGGAGAGTTTTCTCATACTAATTGGACAGGTACTGGTGGTAATGTGAGCTCATCCTCCTATAATGCTTAATGCGCTCTCATAGGATTTGTCTAATCCTCTTTGTGTATAGAGCTTTGAATGTAAGATACCTAAGAGCGCTTAACTAAAAGCACTCTTAGGTATTTATGTGCGGATATTATTTTAATGAATACACTCTTTAATTTTTAAAATAGGCATTTCTATGGCTAGTACGGCAGTGGAAGGAAACCCTTATCAGGCAGCTCTGGCTTCTGAAATAGAAAGGGAAAAAAAGGCTTTGGGAAGTAAATCCTTAGCAGCGACTATTATCTATTTAACAAGCTGTATGGAGAAAAGGGCTCCAATTGACATACATGTTTTTGAGATTGCCCGTAAAGCGTTTAGAATGGGGGGATCTCTTACAGAAAATAAGGATCTGTTAGAGCAGGAATTAAAACGACTGCCTCCTAAAATAGTATTCGGGAAAATAGGTAAGGATTTTAGCAAGTCTATGCAAGAAAGGCTTCCCCGTTATTTAACCACCGAGGACTCTGTTTTCTGGGAGCTTTCTTTGTATACCCTTGACCATCCCTTAGGAAGTATGCGAAAATAGCTGGCCATGACATACGATATCAAAAAGATTCGCAATTTCTCTATTATTGCGCACATCGATCACGGTAAATCGACGATTGCTGACCGGCTGCTTGAAATTACGCATACTCTTGAAAAAAGACAGATGCAAGAGCAAGTGCTTGATGCTATGGATCTTGAAAGGGAGCGGGGCATTACAATTAAAGCTCATCCCGTTACGATGTATTACACTGGACGCGATGGCATTCGTTATCAAATTAATTTTATTGACACTCCTGGGCATGTTGATTTTTCTTACGAAGTGTCGCGCTCTCTCTCTGCTTGCGAAGGCGCTCTTTTAGTGGTAGATGCTGTTCAGGGCGTTCAGGCGCAGAGTATGGCCAATGTTTATTTGGCTTTAGAGCGTAATTTAGAAATTGTTCCCGTTATCAATAAGATTGACCTGCCTGCTGCAGATGTCGAAGGCGTAAAGAAACAGATTGAAGATGTTATCGGCCTTGATACAACGCACACCACCCACTGCTCTGCAAAAATGGGTATTGGTATTGAAGATATTTTAGAGAGTATATTGCGTTTTGTTCCGCCGCCTAAAGAGCCGGAAGATAACATTTTACGCGCTCTTGTTTTTGATTCGCATTACGATGTTTATCGCGGTATTATGATGTACGTACGCGTTATGAGCGGTGTTCTCAAGAAAGGTGCTCCCATCAAATTAATGGCAACAAACCTGCAGTATGATGTTTTAGAAGTGGGTGTTTTCTGTCCGCATGAAAAAGCAGTCGATGAGCTAAGACCTGGTGAAGTAGGCTATGTAGTTGCCAATATTCGAAACACGCAGGAAGTTAAAATTGGGGATACCGTCACCTCCTCACGTTATCCCTGCAGTGAACCTTTGCCCGGATTTAAACTCATTAAGCCGGTTGTGTTTGCCGGTATCTATCCAGTTGATTCTAATGACTTTGAGTCTCTTAAAGAGGGCCTTTCTAAATTAAAGCTTAATGACTCAGCTCTTTACGTAGAGCAAGAGAGTAGTACAGCGCTTGGTTTTGGATTCCGCTGTGGATTTCTTGGCCTTTTGCATTTAGAGATTGTCTTTGAGCGTCTTCAAAGAGAATTTGATCTCGATATTATTGCAACAGCTCCAAGTGTTATTTACCGCTTTCATTTAGGCAGTGGTGAAGTCATTGAAATAGATAATGCGGCTCGCTATCCTGATCCAGCCGGCATTGATTTTGTGGAAGAGCCTTGGGTTACCTGTCATATTATCATACCTCAAGAGTATCTAGGGGCTCTTATGGCACTTGCTATGGAAAAACGCGGTATTCTAGGCAAAACAGAAACAATGGATGCTACGCGCCTTATTCTTACCTACCGATTCCCTCTAAATGAAATTGTCACCGATTTTAACGATAAGCTTAAATCTGTATCCAAAGGATATGGTTCTTTTGATTATGAGATTGATGGATATGCTAAAAGCGATATTGTTAAACTCGAAATTCGTGTGAATGAGGAGGTTATTGATGCCTTTTCCTGCCTTCTACATCGTTCTAAGTCGGAATATAAGGGACGTGCTATTTGTGAAAAGCTTATAGAAGTTATTCCTATGCAGCTTTTTAAAGTTCCTGTTCAAGCAGCTATTGGGGGTAAGATTATTGCCCGTGAAACAATTAAAGCACAGGGTAAGAACGTAACGGCCAAATGCTACGGGGGAGATATTTCCCGTAAGCGCAAGCTTTGGGAAAAGCAAAAAGAGGGTAAGAAGCGCATGAAGGAGATTGGTAAAGTGAATATCCCTCAAAGCGCTTTTATGGATGTCCTTAAGGTCCAGGGTAATTAGTTCAGGGGATTAGAGAAGTCTTTTATATAAAAATATATTCTTTCATTTCAGGTTTTTAGGTTTTATATATCAGTAAGTTCATCTTTAGTTGATAGAGTCAATTCCTCATTGTCGCAGTATGATCGGAGAGTCTTTAAATACAGGTGAATTGCTCAAACTTCAGAAAATAGCGCGGTTTTCCCGTGATTATTTGCCTACCTTTGTTCATCGAAAGAATGAAGAACGTATTGTATCTTTGATTTCGAAAGGTAGTAAAGTGATGCTTCATCATCATGCCTATACTTCCACAAGTTCAAAGACCTCTAGTTTTGCTTCCTATATATTTCATTTGCAGAACGGTCTATCTTTAACAAGAGCTTCTTGTGCCTATCTTGGAACTTGTTTCAGTAGCCGAACAGACCTTGGCCCTTGAAAAACCCTAGATGGAAGTTGCGAGATCACCCCCCTGTTCTCGGATCTCAAGAGGCCTTAAATTATTTGGCCAAAACGGACTATCGTAAATTAATGAGGCAGAATAGTAATTCAGAGGCTGTTAGATCCAGAAATTATTGATGCAGCACTCTATAGATATGAAGGGGCTTTAGCCTATGTTGAATCAGAGGAATACATTTTTAATTTGCTGCTACAAAGTAAGAATTATCTAGAACATCTTCCTGATATCTTTATAGGACATGAGTCATTGGCTCTTTCCTTAATTGCCGTTGATCTAACATTTATGGATTTGGAGAAGATTGTTACAAAGAAGATGTTTGATGATCAATATTTTAGGAAAAAAGCTTGTCAGGCTAATGGTTTTGCAATCACTTATAGGCCTGAGGAAAAAGATCTATCCATTATTTTCGCAGCTCTTCAGCAGAACCCTGCGGTCTACACACACCCATCAGAAGAAATAAGGATCAGTGTTCATAGACTTCTTCTCGGGCACGGCTTGCGAATTGGCGCCCTAAGGAGCGCGCGGCAAGCATCCAGCAGATAATGACTCCAATCATCACTACAGCAACGAAAGGGGCTATGGCATCAATTGTTCCAAAAAGAAGGAGTAGTCCTTGCTGAATAAAGGCTCCACCTGATTTCCCAAAACGACTTCCAACCACCTCAATAGCAGCTTTTCCTTTCACTTTGGACTCCTCATCAAGAGGAATATAGGCCATCTCTTTGGTTGGATCAAAGAGGGAGTATTTAGCTGACTTACTAATGATATTTTGTATAGAACCGAAGATCACTGCCAGCATAAGGGGGCTAAGGCCAAAAAAGGCTACAAAAGGCCCTATCGGATCACGGAAAAGAATAAAGGTGAAAAAAGCCACACTCGTAATGAGTAGAACGATCGGTGTAATCATAGCAGCTGTCGTCCAGCCAAAACGCCGAATAACGTTACCACCCACAAAGAAGACCATAAGGAAGGAGGCAATGCCCGTCCAAGTAGAGAAGTAACCCATAAAGCTTGCGTAATCATTGGCATTGGTATATTGCAGCTTTACCTGGTTTTTCCAGTTTACCTCGATCAGGTTAATAGAAACACCATAGGCGATTACAAGAAGAGCGAGGCAGCCTATATACTTAGATTTTGCTAGAAAGAGAAAGCTCTCTTTAAGGCTCATTTTGAGCTTATCCTTAGTAGGAGGGCTAATTCTTTGATCATACAGAAGAGGGTCTGTCAGAATATAGCGATTGATAAGAAAGTAACCCACAGCAATAAGTATACCGACTAAGATAACAGTCATACAGAGGAGTTGAATGGGCGCTGTATAGGCTTCAGCTTTACTTACAGAGAGGTCAATTTGGGAGGCGTGCACAGTAAAAAGACCTGCGAATATAGGAGCGCTGTTGCCACCTAGTCCAAAGAGATTATAGAATCGTTTAGCTTCAGATACTTGCGTAATTTGATTCGCAAAGCCCCAGAAAACAAGAGAGAGCATTACGCTTCCCCAGAGCTCGGACATAGCGTAGAAAAGGGCAAAGGTCCAATTACGATAAATAGCAACAAGACCTTTTAATCCAGCAGGAAGAATAGTTTGCAGAGTATCAGCGCTTAAATGGGGGTGTAGCATATCTCTTAATGGATAGAGAATGTAACCAAAAATCCCGAAGAAGCAGAGGAAAGGTATTAGTGCCGCATAAAAAAGAGACTGCTTGGAGAGGCTATTAGAAAGATTGGCGTAGATAATCATGAATAAAATAGCCATGGGTAAAACAACCCATAACTTTATAAAGGGGATCACTTCAGCTCCAGATCCAGGTGCTGTTACGAGAAGTGTGTCTTTTGCGTTGCGTAATATAGTGTAGTTAAAGGCAATAAGAAAAAACATAGCAAGCATAGGAAGAACTTTTTTAAGTTCATGCCTATGAATAGGCCATAGAAAGGAGCGCCATTTACTAAAGCGAGGTTTCATGAAGCGACCTTACGAAAAAAGGGAAACTTGTAGAAATCCAGGTATATGTCAAAAGAGACAGGGAGTACTACAGGGAGTTTGTAGAGAATATTCTCTTGAACGAGCGTTAAAGCAATCGGTTTATCTATCATTGATTCTGGCATAATAAAAAATGGATACCTATTCAAAAAGAATCCCCATTTTCACAGTTATAGTGGAAATGGGGATATTGTTGTGGAAGCTTAAAAAATATTTCTAAGCTTTTTTAGCTTCAGCCTCTTTGGCTGCATTAGCTTTTGAGAACTGCTTGTTCAGAGAACGTGCAGCAAAAAGCCATACAACGATAATGATAAGAAGCGCAACAGCCACGTAAGGTGTAATTGCAGCTATCGAACCGAATGCTACAAGAAGACCTTGTTGGATGAATGAACCACCTGATTTACCAAGGCGCGCACCGACAACGTCGACGGCCGCTTTACCTTTTACTTTGGAGTCTTGATCAAGAGGGATGTAGGCCATCTCTTTTGTTGGGTCAAAGAGAGAGTACTTCGCTGATTTACTCAAGATATTTTGAACCATACCAATTACTACGGCAAGGAAAAGAGGTGTTGTTCCAAGCATTGTGATGTAACCTTGAAGGTTGTCACGGAAGAGAACAAAACCAAAGAAGCCTACACCTGTGATAAGAAGCACAATTGGCGTAATCTGTGCAGCGACGCCCCAGCCAAAGCGGCGGATGACGTTACCACCCACGAAGAGCATCATAAAGATAGTGACAGCTCCTGTGATCGTAGAGAAGAGTCCCATAAAGGCACTATAATCATTCGAATCCGGATATTGCAGTTTAAGCTGGCTTTTCCAAGATACTTCGATCAAGTTAATAGCAACGCCGTAAGCAATAACTAGAAGCGCTAGGCAACCAATATATTTGGATTTAGCAAGGCATAAGAAACTGTCTTTGAGAGACATTTTGGGTTTCTCTTTTTTAGCTTTTTTGATCTCAGAAGGATCGTAAAAGCGTGTGTCTGTCATCACATATTTATGAATCCACCAGTAAGTAGCCATCAAAACAAGGCCTGAAATAACAACAAGTGTCATTAGGTAGTTGATGGAAACACCCCAGGCGTCTACGCCTTCTGGTAGTCTACGTTTAATATTAGAAACATAAATAATGGCTGGACCTGAGATCAAGAGAGCTAGGTTAGCGCCAAGACCAAAGAGTGTATAGAAACGCTTAGCTTCTGAAACACGTGTAATATCGTTGGCAAAGCCCCAGAAAACAAGGGACAACATAACGCTTCCCCATAGTTCCGCAAGAACATAGAAAACAGCATATATCCAATTACGGAAAATAGAAACAATACCACCAAGACCTTGAGGCAGGTAGGCTTGTAGCTGATCTGCTAGATCTGTTGGGTGAAGTAGATGTTTAGATGGATAAAAAACAAGGGCAAAAAGAGCGAAGAATATCAAGAAGGGAAGCGTTGTAGCATAAAAAAGTGCTTGCTTACTCAAGATATTACTTAGTTTGGCGTAGATCAGCATAAAAACAATTGCTGATGGAACAACAAGCCATACTTTAATAAAAGGAATGGCTTCAGCGCCAGAGCCTGGAGCTGTAACGATTAGGGTGTCTTTCGTATCCCTTAGAATCGTGTAGTTAAAAGAGATGCAAAAAAACATGAGGAGCATAGGAAGAATTTTCTTCAGCTCAAAGGCGTGTACCGGCCAAAAAAACGAGCGCCAGCGCCCAAATTCTTTTGTTGCAGATTGTGACATTTTAAGAATTCCTTATTAATAACAAAATCAAGTTTCTAAACTTTCAAAGAAAAGAGATTACAAGAGGGGGCTAATTACCTTCAAGTAAAACATAGAAAAGAGACTTGAAAAAACCCTATCTAGTAAGCGCTAAATGGGCCTTCTCGAAGCCATTTATCAGTCCCATAGGGAGGGGTGTCCCTATGGGTAAAGGCTGTCTAATGCTCTAATTACCTGGAATGTTGGCTATAGCAAATGGAGAGTGATAGTTATAGATGCTATCGGTGTAGGCTTTCCAAAGATCTTCTTCAACAACGCCTGATTTAATACTTTTGATAAGCTCTTTCTTAAGACGTGTTAGAGATCTTTTAGGACTGAGTTTAGAAAGCATGGCCGAGTCGCCTACTTGACGGGCAATCTGGACAAGTCTTTCTACGTCACCTTTACTAAGGGATAAAACATCTTTTTTCTTACGACTGCCTCTAGGAGCTCTTTGCTTGGGATCGAGACGTCCGGGGGTCTCATTTTGAACAATATATTTTTGAATCATATCGGTGAGAGCGGCGGGCTCATTATTTTTCATCTTGCGTAGAGTAAAATGGTGGATATAGCCGCCTGAATTACCCGGAAGAAATTTACAAAGATCATTTTCGTCTTCGCCTCCAATTTTCTCCAAAGCCTTAGCGATGATATCATCGAGTTCCACATGATTTTTGAGGGATTTTGTATCAGACATAACTGCTCTCCATTAAAATAATATTAAATGTATTTAAATTTTAAAATGGTTTTAATGCAACTTTAAACGTTATTTAGCGTAAAAAAGTTACTAACTCCTTAAGAAAGAGCAACTATCAATTTTATGCATGATTGTTGCAAAAGTTGCCAGATGGGTATACACTGCTTTATATGATGCTGCGAGACTGCTTAAAACTACTGTTTAGTTTAGGAATAACTCTTTTTGTTCTTAATGGATGTTCATCAGAGCCTCTTCCAAAGATCAAAAAGGAAAAGTTATCCGTTCTTTCTACGACCGTGATGATCGGTGATATTGTTACCTATATAGGGGGCGATAAGATCGTTTCAGATATCCTTATTAACCGTGAGCTTGATCCCCATAGCTATGAATTTGTTAAGGGCGATGATGAAAAACTTCTCGAGGCAGATCTGATTTTTTATAACGGCCTTGGACTAGAACATGGCGGTAGTGTAAGGCGTTATTTGAATAAATCCTTGAATTCATATGCCCTTGGTGATGAGTTGGATAGAAGGTGTCCTGGGCTTTTGATTTATCTGGACCATATTCCCGACCCTCATATTTGGATGGATGTCTCTCTTTGGCAAAAAGTTGCACAGCTCGTTACTCAAATTCTTATGGAGAAAGATCCAGTTCATAGCGCGTATTTCCTAGAAAGAGGAGGCCGGCTGCAAAATAAATATGCACAGCTGCATCAGGCTATACATAAAAAAATGACCAGTATTTCTCTTGAGCAGCGCTATTTAGTAACCAGTCATGATGCTTTTAATTATTTTGCTAGAGCCTATTTAGGTTCTGATTGGCAGCAAAGGGTTTTGGCTCCTGAAGGGCTCGCTCCTGACGGGCAGATTAGTTTACAAGGTCTTCGACTTATTATTGATCAAATGAAAGAACATCATATAGAGGTGATTTTTCCAGAAGCTTACGTAAGTTCTGATCCTCTTAAAAAAATTCAAGAGAGTGCGGATTTCGAAGGCCTTGCGGTAAAATTATCTAACGATCCTCTCTATAGTGATAGCCTTCCCGAGGCAACAGATTATGAGGGTATGATGTCTTATAATGCAGGAGTAATTTATGACAATCTTGCACGTTAAGAACTTAACCGTTCATTTTGAAAAACAGCCAGCCTTGTGGGATATCAATTTTTCTATTGACAAGGGTTCTATAACAGCTGTTGTGGGGCCTAATGGTGCCGGGAAAAGCACGTTGATTAAAGCGTGTATGGGGCTTATCCCTTTAGTGAACGGGCAAATTAGTTTTTTTGAGAAAAAACTCTCTAAGGTAAGATCAAGGGTTTCTTATATTCCTCAAAGAGAATCTGTGGACTGGGATTTTCCTATTACCGTCCTGGAAGTAGTGATGATGGGCTGTTATGGGAGGCTCGGGCTTTTTCGAAGGCCAACTCATCTTGATAAAAAAGAAGCTCATGCCCTTTTAGAACGTTTACATATGGACCCATTTGCTTCTAAATCTATTCAGGAGTTATCAGGCGGTCAGCAGCAACGGGTTTTTATTGCGAGAGCTTTAATGCAAAAAGCGGACCTTTATCTTATGGATGAGCCTTTTGCGGGTATTGATAAAACAACAGAAGAGCTTATTGTAGCCATTTTAAAAGATCTCAAAGAGTCGGGAAAGTCTGTTGTCATCGTTCATCATGATCTAGCAACCCTTGAGAGCTATTTTGATCATATTCTTCTCATCAATAAACGGCTTGTGGCCTTTGGCAAAACAGCCGAGGTTTTAAAAGGGGAAAATATCCGTATGGCTTTCGGTAGTCAGCCTAAAGTTTTTGAAAGGATTGTTGTTTGACGCTTGATCCTCTTTATTTCTACCCGCTTCTAGCAGCCTTTTTAATGGCCGTAGCCTGCAGTATGGTGGGAGTCCTTCTCTTCACATCTAGCCGCCTTCTTGTAGGAGAAACTTTAAGCCATGCCGCCTATCCAGGTGCTGTAATAGGCGCGGCTGTTTTTGCAAGCTTTCGTGTAGATTACGGCTTTATTATTGTGGCAGCTGGCATCACTGCAGCTATTGGTAAGATGGTCCTTGAGTGGCTTATGCATAAACGTAAAACGAGCACTGATGCGGCTCTTTGTTTTGTTTTGGCCTCCTTTTTTGGGCTGGGTGTCTTGATATCTAGTTATATGCAGGCTAGGGAGCCTCTTGCTTATAAACAGGCGCTTGTCTACTTATTTGGGCAGGTTGCGACTATGACCCGTGTTCATGTAATTCTCTACGCCCTTCTCACGCTTATTATTCTCTTGGTGATAGTGCTTTTTTATAAGGAATTAAAAACTTATCATTTCGATAAAAATTTTGCTATTTTAGCAGTCCCTAGATGGCTGCCTCTATTGGTGAGTATTATCACTGTTTTGGCTCTTGTTATCTCTATGAGAAGTGTAGGGGTTGTTCTTCTGTCAGCAATGCTTGTAGCCCCAGCTACTGCTGCTAGATGGTGGAGCAAGCGTCTGAGTACCATGTTTATTCTCGCCATCTTTTTTGGAGCTTTAAGCGCTATTGTAGGGGGCTATTACTCTATCACCTTAGATGCCCCCACAGGCCCTATGATAGCTGTTACGGCGACTGCCCTGGCCCTTATCAGCCTTATTATAGCACCTGGAAGAGGCTTGCTGGCTCGGTTTATTCAAAAAGCGAAGTTTACCTGGAAATGTCGAGCAGAAAATATTTTGAAAGCTATCTATAAAAAAGAGTCTATACACCTTCCAGTTTTTCAAAAGAGGATTGCTTTTGTATTACTTCGTTTAAAAGGGTTTGTTCACGGCTCCTCGCTCACTGTAAAGGGAGAGGTTCACGCCTTACAAGTTATTCGCTTGCACCGTCTTTTTGAGCTTTATCTAACGGAACAGGTAGGCTTGGATAAAGATCACGTGCATTCCATAGCAGAAGATGCTGAACACTATATCACCCCAGATATTGAGAAAGAAATCGATCTAGAACTTAATTTTCCTGAAAAAGATCCACATAAGCAGCCGATTCCTAAGAAGGTGCATTTATGAATCCCTATAAAGGAGCCGACTTTTTTTCTTTTTTTGCTATTTTAGCAAAACGTCTTTTTACAGGAATTCTGCCCCTGGCTTCTGATGAGAAACAGCTGCTAGTTTTTTTGGGGGTAGCCCTTTCTTGCTCCATTGTGGGAGGACTTCTTGTTTTGCGACGTATGACAATGATGGCTAATGCTATTTCTCATACCGTTTTACTGGGTGTCGTGACTGTTTTTTTAATTGTAGGAGCCGGTAGTTATAGCCTTCTTGTCCCTATGCCCCTCTTTTTCTTGGGAGCCTTGCTGGCAGCTCTTCTCACAGTGGTGTTGATCACGCTTTTTAAAACAATCTTTCGTCTTCAAGAAGACGCCTCTATAGGACTAGTCTTTACAGGCCTTTTTGCCCTCTCTATTTTGCTCATCACAAAAGGAGCACATAATGTGCATTTAGGGGTAGAGGTTATCCTGGGATCAGGGGATCTTTTTGTGGAAGAAGATATCCAAATCGTCTGGATAACGGCCCTCTTTAACGTAGGGCTCCTCCTTCTTTTCTTTAAGGAGTATAAGCTCTCTTCTTTCGATGAGGTTTTTGGAGCCACTATAGGCCTTTATCCTCGACTCTTCTTTGGGCTCTTGATGCTACAAAGTGCTTTTACAACTGTTGCGGCCTTAAGGGCCGTCGGTGTCGTCATTGTTTTATCTTTTCTGGTTACTCCCGCTCTCATCGCTAAACGTTATGCAAAAACTTTTAACCAGTTTTTGCTCCTATCCATGACTGTTTCTTTTATAGCAGTTTTGCTCGCAGTCGCGTTGAGTAGGCACATGTTAAGTACTTATTCATTAGGGCTTTCCACAGGCGGCATGGCTTCTTGCCTGCTGGCTCTTTTCTATATCATATTACAAAAAAAGACAATCAAGGTATCATCTCTCAGCTATGGCTAATATCACACATCTTTTGTTTGCGCTTATCGCGCTTGGTTTTTTAGTATTTATTCACGAGCTTGGACACTACTTTGTGGCTAGGCGTGTGGGTATGCGTGTGGAGGTTTTCAGTATAGGATTTGGTAAGCCCCTTTTTTCTTGGATGCGTAAAGGTGTGCGCTGGCAGATTTGCTGGTTGATACTAGGGGGTTATGTCAAGATCGCTGGCATGGAAGCAGATCCTAAAACAGGAAAGATTCCCTCCGACGGTTTTTTTGGCAAAACACCTTTCGATCGCATTAAAGTAGCCCTTGCAGGACCTGTTGCTAACTTACTTACAGCGTTTGTTATTTTTTCTTTGATATGGGCCTTTGGAGGTCGTGAAGAGAAGTTTTCTACCGTTTCCCAAAGAGTTGGCTATGTAGATCCTCAATCTGCGATGGCGGCCTATCATGTTAAAGCAGGTGATAGTATTAGCAGCCTTAATGGAAGTGCCTACCAAGGTTTTAAAGACGCTCTTTATGCGGGTCTTTTAAGCGATGAAACAGTAGCTGTTAAAGGAGCCCACATCTCCTATAAAGATGGAAATGCTGAACCCTTTGCTATTACTGTAACGCCCTATAAAGAAACCCCTACGAGCATAAGAACAATTGGCATATTAGCGCCTGCTAGTTTTCTAATATATGATCCGGAAATTTCAGGTCCTTTGCATAAAGGATCTCCAATGGCTGAATCGGGTATTGAGCCAGGTGATCGTATTATATGGGCCGAAGGAGAGCCTATCTATTCTCTCTACCAGCTCTCCACCTTAGTTAATGAGCAAAAGGCGCTTCTTACTGTACAGCGAGGTTCTGATATACTGAGAATTCGTCTGCCAAGGCTGCCTCTTTCCTCTCTTAAATTACGCGCATCTGATTATGCAGAAATTATAGATAGACAGTTCGCTGCTCAAATTAAAACGAAATCACTGATGACTATTGCCTATAGTGTTTCTAACAACTTAATCGTAGACCATCCTTTTGTCATCTTTGATGAAAGTGAGCGAGCACCTCTTCTGCACAGTGGAGATAAGATCTTAAGTGTTGATGGACAGGATGTTAGATCAGGGAAGGAGCTTTTGAAAGCGCTTCAAACTCATAAAGTAGAGATCATGGTCCAAAGAGGCCATAAGTGGGAAAACGATCTTAATTGGCAGAAAAGCAATAGCTACTTTGATGCATCTATGCCATGGGCAGAGATGGAAGAGGCTCTTGCAGGCAAGCCGACAACCCTTATCATGCTTCGGCCTATTGTGGCTGCAAAATATAGTGATTTTGCTATCTCCGATGAGGAAAAAAAGACTTTAGAGCAGGAAATAGATCGCCGCCGCCAAGAAATAGAATCGAAGGCCGATACGGAAGAGCGCGGGCAATTACTCGCACTTCTGAGCGAAGAAGAGAATAAACTGCGTTTGGGTGTGGCCTTTACAGATCTGGTCGTGCGTTATAATCCACCTCCCTATCAGCTTTTTACAGCTGTTTTTTCTGAGACAACAGAGACTCTTAAATCGCTTGTTTCTGGTTACTTGAATCCAAAAATGCTCAGTGGTCCTGTTGGGATCGTGCAAGTGATGAAAAATAGTTGGTCGTCGGGTGCTTTGCAAGCCCTTTTCTGGGTAGGTGCTATTAGCGTTAATTTGGGCGTTCTTAACTTATTGCCATTGCCTGTTTTAGATGGGGGATATATTCTTCTTTCTCTTTATGAAATGGTCACAAAAAAAAGAGTGAATCCCAAAGTTTTAGAACGTATCATTTTCCCTTTTATAGTTCTCCTCATAGGCTTTTTTCTGTTCGTTACTTATTATGATATTAAACGTCTTTTGTAGCTCTAGTTCTCCGTGAATAATAGCCTTCCCTTAAGGGGAGGTTACGGAAAAAGAGTTCTTTCCTAACAATAGGACTTTTGTTAGAACTGCAATTTATCTATCTAGGAGATGTTGAAGTTGAAAAAGACCCGCTTTCTTTTAATTCTTATTCCTTTTACATGCGCTTTTCTGATTGCTGAAGACTATGCCTCCTCCTTGTATTTAGAGGATGATACCTTTGATTATGAGAAAATTTTAGCAGATACAGAACCCTCTATTTCCCTTCAAAAATTCTTAATAGATGAAGTGTGCCGTCCTAAGGAAGTCAAAGTTCTTTCTAAAAAAGAAGAGGGAATTAGCATTGAGCCAACCGTGCGTTCTTTCATCCATTTTGATACAGATGCCGAAACAGAAATTACACCTATAGCTGAAAATAACCTGAAGCATCTGCAGATGCAGAAGGACTTAGAAGCCCCTGAAATGGCAGAGCCTATAGAGCCAGAGCCTATTATAACAGAAAAAACTCCACCCGAATCACTACCACCGCTAGAGCCTGAGCCTTTGCCCTCACCAAGTGATACTATTGTTCTCGACTTAGATGATGACGATGAGGATCTGGATACGGACATGCTTCCTTCAGGGCCCTTGCGTCAAGAGACGCCCGCTGAACCTCTTATGCCATCTGAGCTTCCTAGCAGCCCTCCACTTCTTCCTATACCAAGTGCAGAAGAGACGCTCAACGCTAAAAATACAAGTGGGGCAACACATTTAGAGCAATTCGAGGAAAGGGAAGAGGAAGCAGCTACAGAGGCTATACAACAAGAAGCTATTTCTCCATCTCCCTTGCCAGATAATAGCGATAGCATCCAGGACTACTACAATCCCTACAACGCTATTGATATGCCCAAGAATACACCTATAGCTCCTTATTATATGGAGCCTATGAATAACGGGCCCTTAACGGCAGCGGGATCAGAGAATGCTCCCTCACAAGTAGCAGATGTTGAGTCAGTAGCCTGCACCTCTATTAACGTAAAGAGTTTTAAAATCGTCGGAGCCTGTTCTCTTTCTACTAGGTATTTAGAATCCTTAGTCGAATGCTATGGCAACCAAACCTTAACTCTTGGTGAGCTAGAAGATGTGGCTTATGTTATCACAAATGCCTATCAATGCTGCGGCTTTCCTTTAACAAAAGCTTATATTCTCGAACAGGATGTCACAGATGGCTGTATAGAAATTACCGTTGTTGAACCAACCTTTGATCGAATTTTTATCGAGCGCTTTGGCTGCACACGTCTTTGTAATGAAGCTATTAAAAGATACTTAGGCTACGCCCGTGTCCGTGCCCCTATCGATCAAAATGAATTAGAGTACGCCCTGCTTTTAATGAATGACCTGCCAGGTGTTACAGCAGCTTTTACACTGAAGCCGGGTCTTGAACCAAGAACTACGTCACTTCTAGTTCAGCTGAGAGAAAAACCTCTTTTTAGTGGTTCTCTAGAGACAAATAACTATGGAAATATTTACACGGGTCTTTATCAATTCGGGCTGCGTGTTAATGTAAATGACCTCTTTGGTGTGGGTGATATTTTGAGTGGGCAGGCGCTCTATACAGGTAAATATCTACAAAGTGGGCGTCTGGCCTTGACGGTGCCTGTCGACTCACACGGCACTAAAGTAGGAGTCTCTGCAGCCTATACCGTCTATACATTAGGCAGTATCTTTAATGTCTTGAATGCAACAGGAACAGCTGGTATTTACAGCGCCTTTGTTACGACACCTCTTTATCTATCTCAAAATCTTTCTGTTTACGAATATGCAGACATTGATTACCGCCAAATTAAGGATCAGTTGCAGACAATTTCCTCTACGACAAATAAAGAGATGGAAGTCATAACTGTTGGTTTAAAAGGTAATAGTGTAGACGGCTGGTGTGGTATGAATGCCTTTAATTTTGGATGTACACTCGGTAATTTAAATTTCCCTCATGAAGCCGGCGCCTTAGACCCTTATGTCTACGGAACAAAAGGCGGCTTTGGTAAATTTTCTTTAATAGCTACGCGCTTGCAAAGACTTACTAATAACTGGTCTTTATATGGAGCTTTTACAGGCCAGTTGGCAACGCGTAATCTCGATGGTTCTGAACAGCTTTATTTAGGGGGGCCTTATGCGGTAAGAGCCTATCCTACAGGGGAATCTCCTGGTGATAACGTTTACATAGGAACCTTAGAGGTGCGTTACGGCTATAAAGTCTGTAGAGTCTGGCTCGATGAAGCTGTGATAAAAGGTTTTATTGATGCAGGTAGCAGCCTGAATATAAAGCAGAATATTGAAATACCCCAAATTCCAAAATCACGCAACGTTGCAGGTGCGGGGCTTGGTATTGATTTTATTAAAAATGACTATGGGGTCATCAATCTTTGCTGGGCTCATAAAATTGCAGGAACACCTGCACAATCGAATGGCAAAAACTCAACCCAACAATTTTGGGCGCGTGTAGAGGTGCAATTCTAATCATGAGAAAATACTATTTATTAGCTGTTCTTATGAGCAGTGCTTTAGGGGCTCTTCCAACAGGTGAGCAAGTAGCAAGCGGTGAGGCCTTAGTTGCTCGCAGTGTAGATGCCTGCCAGATTACACAAGTAACACCTCAGGCTACTATTCATTGGGACTCTTTCTCAATTGCGGCTCAAGAAGCTGTTCGATTTATACAGCCATCTAGTAATTCTGTTGTAGTTAACCGGGTTATGGGAACAGATTTGAGCCATATTGCAGGTTCTATGAGCGGTAATGGCCATATTTTTTTAATCAATCCCAATGGAGTTATTTTTACTCCAGGATCCCAGGTTAATGCAGCCGGTTTTGTAGCCTCCACACTCTCTATGCTGGACTCTCAAGAGGGCTCTTATAGCTTTCAAGGTGTTGGCGGGACCGTTTTAAATCAAGGCCTTATTCAAGCAAACGGCTCTATAGCACTTATTGGTGGCCGCGTGATTAATGAAGGGCGTCTCGAGGTCAGTAAAGGTGTTGTTAGCTTAGCAGCTGGCTCAGAGGTCTCTTTAGCTCTGAATGAAAGAGGGTCTCTTTTTGCTACAGTTAAGCAGGAAAGCCTTCAAGCCCTTGTAGATAATCAAGGATATATACAGGCCCCTGGAGGTACTGTTATTTTATCAGCTCTTTCTTCTAGTACTCTTTTAGAAACGGTTGTGAATAATAGCGGTGTTGTTGCAGCCAAGTCCCTATCTTACGAAGAGGGCCGTATTATGCTGCGCGGTGGCAAGTCGGGTATCGTGGAAAATAAAGGCACTCTCGATGTCTCTGGTGAGAATAAAGGCGGTAATGTTTCCATCATGGGTCAATATGTTGGGCAGCAGAAAAATGCACAAATAGTTGCAACAGGAGCCTCTCAAGGGGGACAAGTCACTCTTGGTATCGATCAAAAAGAGCTTGCTAAACGCACCTATATTGCTAAAGAGAGTTTAATTGACGCAAGCTCTGCCAAAGGAGATGCAGGTTCTATTATTATTTGGTCTTCAGACAACACTATTTTTCACGGTACTCTTCTTGCCGAAGCCCCAGAGGGAAAGGGTGGATTTATAGAAACTTCTTCCCAATCAGGCTTTCAAATTTTGGGTAATATAAGCACTTTTGGTAAAGTCATAGGTACCTGGAGTCTTGATCCGACTACTTTGGAAATAACGCAAGCGCCGCCACCACTTTCGACTGGAAATTTTAGCGGAGGAGCTCCTCATGTATGGACAGATGATACAAATGCTTCCTCGACTTTAGTTTATTCAGATATTAATATTCAATTAACGAATAATAACGTTGTCTTAGATACTGGAGCTGGACCTGCTGGGGGTATCGCCCAGATTACCATTCCAGCTACTGCCCCAGGTATCGTCTTGGATATACCAGCGGGGCATTTTCTTACACTAAGTGCTAATAATAATACGAGTAGTAACATAAATATGTTTGGCACAGGTGGGAATCCAAGTATCTCTGAAGTTGTTATCAATGGCCCAGGAACTCTTAATTTAACTAGCACAGGTTTTGTGGATATGAATGGAGGGATTTTAAATAACCTATCTGTAAATGTCCATGCTGACCAGAGCGCGACTGCAACATTATGGTCTGTGCGACTTTTAACAGGAGCAGACTGTACTTTAACATCTATGGAGGTTCCAGTTTTTCAAGCTCCCGTATATATTTCAGGCAACGGTGATCTTACTATTAATACATCAGATACATCCTGGAATCTCGGTACTCCAGTGTCTATTAGTACTAATGGTTATATCTATTTAGCAAGTGGGATTATAGGATCAAACATTACTTTAGCAACAGATAGTGGCCGCTTAGTTAGTCCAGGAGCCAAGGCTCTTACAGTTGGCGATCTGGGTGTAATAAGCATCACATCCGGCGGCCTTGGAGGTCCAAGTAATCCTTTGATTGTTGATATGCCAGCATCTGCTACTTTTAGTGCTAATAACTCTCATCCTGATGGCTATACCGCCTCATTAGCTCTTCGTTTTGTAGAGCCAGTAAGCAGCAGCCAGTTAACAATAACCAATACTTCTTCAACACCCGATCCCTATTATTTTTCTGCACCGTCTGTAACTATTAATAATTCTTTAGGGGGTGGAGCCTTGCATCCTCTGAATGTAGAGGCCTCTTCTGGAAATATGAATTTTATAGGTGGGGGCGTTGCTTCGGGCTCTACTGTGACCTTAGGCGCTACTGCTTCTATTTTAAATAATGGCGCAGGCTCACAAGTGGACACAGCAGGTCTGCTTACATTGAATGCAGGAGGGGTTATAGGAACTGGGTATGCACCTCTGAGTGTAGCAAGCCCTTCACGTATTAATGCAACAGCTTATGGAGAGTTAGATGGCATCTCTATAAATATCAATGGAATTGTGGGAGATAATACTATTCATTTTCCCTATAGTGTGCCGGGTTATGTCATCCTCAATGGACGCATTCTGAATATGCCTAGTAATTATGCAAATGAATATATAGGGGCATTAGCTTATGAGAAGAATCTTTGGAGTCAAGACCAGGTCTATAATAGTTTGCCTAAACATATAAAAATAAGAGAAGTTTTATATAAAGAACAGGGCCGTAGAATTGTCAACGGCCCTGAGGAATAAAGACTAAAAGAGATTATTCTTTTTCTTTATCAAGGATTTCCACATCGGCTTCTTCGATGTTTTCGCCTTGAGCACTTGATGCTTGTTGCTCAGGGGATGCTGCAGCACCCGCTTTTTGCAACTCTTCACCAATCTTTTGCATATGCTCTGAAAGAACATCACTTGCTGCTTTAATAGCTGCGCTATTATTGCCTTCGATGGCCTTTTTCACATCAGCAACTTTTGCTTCAATATCTGCTGTTACAGGAGCTGGAAGCTTGTCTTTAAACTCTTTAAGAGATTTTTCTGCACGGAAAACAAGACCTTCGGCTTCATTCTTGATTTCGATCTCTTCTTTGAGTTTTTTGTCATCTTCTGCATGCATTTCAGCATCTTTTACCATACGTTGAATCTCAGCTTCAGAGAGTCCTGAAGAGGCTTCAATACGGATCTTTTGCTGTTTGCCTGTTTGTACATCTTTTGCAGATACATGGAGGATTCCATCGGCATCGATGTCAAAAGCGACTTCGATTTGAGGCATACCACGTGCAGCTGGAGGGATGTCTGTAAGGTCAAAGCGGCCAATTTCTTTGTTGTCTTTGGCCATCTTGCGCTCTCCTTGGAGAACAACAATTGTCACTGCCGGTTGGTTGTCAGCAGCTGTAGAGAAGACCTGTTTCTTCTGAGTAGGAATAGTTGTATTACGCTCTACCAGAGGTGTTAATACCCCGCCTAATGTTTCAATACCAAGCGTTAAAGGAATAACATCGAGGAGAAGTACGTCTTTCACATCACCTGTGAGGACCCCGCCTTGGATAGCTGCACCAACTGCTACCACTTCATCCGGATTGACGCCTTTATGAGGTTCTTTACCTTTAAAGATGACTTTTACAACTTCTTGAACAGCTGGCATACGACTCATACCACCTACCAAAATGATCTCATCGATCTGTTCAGCAGAGAGCTTAGAGTCTTGCAGCGCTTTTAAGCAGGGCTGCTTTGTGCGTTCAATAAGAGCTGATGTAAGACTCTCTAGTTTGGAGCGCGTAAGTGTTATTGCAAGATGTTTTGGGCCTGTCTGGTCCATGGTAATAAAGGGCTGATTGATCTCTGTGGTTTGTGTCCCAGAAAGCTCAATTTTTGCTTTTTCTGCTGCATCACGCAGGCGTTGCAGCGCCATTTTGTCATTACGCAGATCCAGGCCACTCTCTTTCTTGAACTCTTCTAATAGCCAGTTTAAAATGGCATTATCGAAATCGTCACCACCTAGGTGTGTGTCTCCATTTGTGGAGAGAACCTCAAAGACGCCATCACCGATTTCGAGGATAGAGATATCAAATGTACCACCACCCAGATCGAAGACCGCGATTTTTTTGTCGCCTTGTTTGTCTAGGCCGTAAGCAAGTGCGGCAGCTGTTGGCTCTGGAATAATACGTTTAACATCAAGACCTGCAATGCGGCCTGCATCTTTTGTTGACTGACGCTGAGAGTCATTAAAGTAGGCAGGAACTGTAATAACGGCTTCAGTTACTTCTTCACCAAGATAGGCTTCCGCTGTCTCTTTCATTTTCATAAGAACTTGCGCACCCATTTCTTCGGGTGTCATTTTCTTGCCGTCTAGTTCAAATACAGCATCGCCACTTGCATCTGCAACGACTTTGTAGGGAACATTTTTGATCTCGTCCAGAACTTCATTATATTTACGTCCAATAAAACGCTTTGTGGAAAAGAATGTGCGTTCTGGATTGGTGATGGCTTGTCTTTTAGCTGGAATACCAACAAGACGCTCTCCACCTTTGTAAGCGATAATAGACGGTGTTGTTCTTCCGCCTTCTGCAGATGCTATAACTTTGGCGACTCCGCCTTCCATTACAGCTACACAGGAGTTGGTAGTTCCAAGATCAATACCGATGATTCTTCCTTTTTTTGGTGCCATATTACCTCAAATATTATTTTTTAATTTCTTGTGCGACCTTAACACGTGCCGGTCGCAGTACTTTTGTGCCCATACGGTAACCTCTTGCAAATTCTGCAAGGATCGTTCCGGGGGCTGCTTCTTCTGTTTCTAATGCCTCTACAGCTTCATGTAGGTGGGGGTCAAAAATTTTACCTATAGAATCAATAGGGCTTACTCCATGACCCACAAGGACTTCCTTGAGTTGTCCTAGGATCATCTCAAAGCCAAGAGCCCAATTACGTACTTCAGGCGCTGCGTCTTTGGCAAAACGTAGAGCATTTTCCATATTGTCAATTGGCTGCAGGATATCGGCTAAAAGCTCTGCTTCTGCATATAGCACAGCATCTAGCTTATCTTTTTGAAGACGCTTCCGCATGTTTTCTGATTCGGCAAGCACCCTTAAATACTTATCTTTAAAGTCTTCTTCTACGACTAAAGATTCCGTGGCTAAAGGTTCTGTTTCTGGGATTTTTTCTTCTTCAGTTTCTTCTGTCATGTGCCTACTATTTGTTCTCAATTAAAAGCTTGTTTTCAGATTCCGTTAGATAGCAGTGTTTACTGCTCGGCTCCCGGAAGTTTAATTTAAAAGTGTAGAGACTCTTGGTGAGCATCTCACTTATTTCTAAAGAGGCCTCTTGCAATAGCTGGAAAGCTTTCCCGTAGTTCATGCGTATAGGTCCAAGCAGGGAAATGGCTCCTACAGGTCTTTGATGAATCAGATAAGGAGAAGCTATAAAGCTGGCTGTTTCAGATCCTGGAAAAAAACGATTCAGATCATTTCCAATAAAAGAGGAGATGCCCTCTTTTTTTAGGCTTTCGTTAATCAAGGCAAAAAGGGCTTCTTCATGCTCAAAGAGTCCTAAAATATGAGCAAGAGATAGTGGATCACTGCATTCGGGATAGCTCAACAATGTTGAGAAGCCCTTCTTGTGTAGATCAAGTTTTACAAAATGGGAGTAGCCCACTAAATAGCGCACCATAATTTCATGATAAAGGTGCAAAGAAACAGATTCTTCTGCTTCTGAAAGTTTGGGAGGCTGAGTGTCTTGACTATTTAGGCGCCAGAGGAAATAAGACTCAATTGTTTTTAATGAATGAGCATCAAGGGGCCTTTCTATGGAAAGAAGCTCTGTTTTTACAAGGCCAAAATCGGTGATAAGAGCGCAAAGAACTCTTGATTCATCGATGCTTACAAGACGCATATCGCGGATAAAATCATGGTCGAAGCGTGGAGCGCTAATAACGATGGCACCGCCTGCTTTTTTGGAGAGTTCTTCAGCTTTATTATCTAGGTAGATAGCAATCTCTTTTAAAGGAGCTTTAATGAGGGGCCTTGGTAGCGGCTTAAGCTCTTGGAGTTTTTCTTCGGCATAAAGACGAAAAGCTTTCTCCGTCGGAGCTCTTCCTCCCGAAGAATGTCCCTGTGTTAAAAAACCCTCTTTTTCTAGGCGAGCGAAATAATTACGAATAGTTGCAGAGCTAACAGTTTCAAAGCCGCATTCTTGCAGAGTCTGTGATCCAACAGGCCTTCCTGTTTCAATAAAAAGATCAATAAGGCCCATAAGGACGCGTATTTCTCTTTGACCCTTCTTAGATTTCCGAGCGCCAACTTCTTTCATGCTTATTAGCATAATAAGAAGGATCTTTTGTGGTCAATATTTTTTTAGCACTCAAGCAATCGCTCTGCTAATTATTTATATAAATTACTAATAATTAATAACTTATAATATTAAA
>CAIMEJ010000026.1 GCA_903839985.1 uncultured bacterium
TATATGGATATGGAACCTAGCTGGAAAAAAGCTTTAAAAAATGAATGGGAAAAACCCTATATAAAAGAACTTTTTGATTTTATTGCTGAGGAGCGTAAATATTTTAAAGTTTATCCGGCAGTTTCTGATGTTTTACAAGCTTTTTGGAAGACTCCTTACGCTAAAGTACGTGTTGTTATTGTGGGTCAAGATCCTTACCATGGAGCGGGGCAGGCACATGGGCTTAGCTTTAGTGTTCCTCCTGGTATTAAAAAGCCCCCTTCTCTTGTAAATATTTTCAAAGAATTGGAAGCAGATCTCGGTATAAAGCCATCTTTATCTGGATCGCTTTCCAGTTGGTCCTCCAGAGGTGTTTTTTTATTAAATAGTGTTTTAACAGTAAGGGATTCTGAGCCATTTTCGCATAAAGGGCGTGGTTGGGAGTGCTTTACAGACAGCGTTATAAAAGTGTTGGCTCAAAAAAGAGATCCCCTTGTATTTATCCTCTGGGGTAATTCTGCACGCGAAAAGGTTGGTAGTATTTTAGAAAAAGATCACCCTCATTTAGTGCTCACATCTGCACATCCATCACCTCTTTCAGCACATAGGGGTTTTTTAGGATCGAAGCCTTTTTCTAAAATTAACCGGTTCCTGATCAACTGTGGACAGGAACCGATAGATTGGTCTAGCGAGTAAGTGCTTCTAGCTTGTCTTTGAGTGAAACAAGATCACCTTTCATTGCTTGTAAAAGATCTTTGTTTTGTTCAAGTTCTTGTACACGGGCTGTGAAGTGGTGAAGTAGGTGTAGGGTGCTTACCGGATCGGATATAAAAGAAAACTCTTCGCCATCTACACGTCTTATACGGTTAAGAAAAGCAATATCACCCTCATTTTTTAGAATATCTGAGGTCACCATTGATACAAATTCGCCTCTTTCAAAGACCTCTTTTGCTACGCGGAGAGGAATGGTGAATTCGGACATAATTTTTTTGATGTGATCAGCAAGAGGATGGCTGGAAAAGCCCCCTTGGAGCTGCCCTGAGAGAATAGTTTCTAAAAGATCTCTGCTTAATTCCTGATCATTTTTTGTGCAAGCCATGAATCCATTTTGAACTTCACGAATAGTGGAGCGTGTTACTTTTTGGCAAAAAATTCTTTTCAATACAGCTTCAATATTATGGATCATGAGATCGTTGAGCATTTATTAGTCTCCCTTGAGTTTTTTCAATATCTGTCTAGTGATTTTTTTGAGAGGCTTGAGTTCTTCTAGGGATATTTTATGATCGTTTATAAGCGAAAAAGCCCCCTTCAGAAGTGTTTCAGCCTGTTTTGATATAATGCTTTTTCTTTTATCTTTTTCTGAAAGAGGAAAGCGTGTTCTCATTTCGGTGAGAATTTGTTTTTTTGTTTGCCCTTTAACATGGCTGATAAGATGAATTTTCTCCTCTAGAGACACTTTTCGGCTTGCAAGTGAATAAATAGCCTGACGAGGAAGTTCTTCTACGAGGGATTGCTGCTCTTTTGAAAGTGTGGAATGAAATTCAAAATACTGAAGAAAGTTGTAGGGGGTCTGTCTATTGCCATAAGCTGTTTGTAGCCATGCTGTGAAGGCACCTTCTTTATAGCGCTTTAAAAGGTCTTGGGCCCCTTTAATACGCTCTCCATGAAGAAGTGCTGACTGATTGCTGATAGCACGCACTTCAGATGTGAGTGTTTTTAAGGCAAACAGGTCCTGGATTATTCCTGCACCATCAATTGAGAACTTTTCTAGAATTTTCTGCAGCTCTTCTGTCTCTAGAGGCGTAATTTCAGAAACGGCAAAAACGCCAGAAAAGGTAGTCATCTGTCCGCCCATACTGCGCTCAGCCATAGCTGCCATTTTGGGCTGTTCTTTACCCTTCATACGCAGTTCCAGGATATTTTTAATTCGAGACATATACTACATTAATTTTAAGATTTCAGCTGTCAGATTACGATAATCTCCCGCAGCCCGGCTTGTGGGTGATATTTCAAAAAGTGGTTTACCGAAAATAGCTGCTTCAGAAACAGCAATATCCCGGCGGATTTTTGAATTTAGTAATTTGCCGGAAAAAGAATTATTAATCACGTCTAAAAAAGCTGTATTATTTTTACCTCGAGGATTCCAGAAGGAGAGGGTTACTCCAAGGACATTAGTTGGATGACGATCATTAATGCCGGAGATAAACTGAGACAGCCTTTCTAGCCCCTTGACGCTATAAAATTCAGCAGTCGCGCAAATAAGGGTATCTTGTGCTGCAATAAGCGATGACTCTGTAAGCCAGCAGAGCGAGGGTGGGGTATCGATTATAACATAATCATAATCAAGTGTTTCTATTAATTTTTTCAAGCGCTCATGGGAATAGCGATCACTCGCTAGCGCTCCCGTTACCTCTATACGCTCAAGCCAAGTATCTGCTGGTATGAGATCTAGATTTTCTATACCCGTGTTATGAATAACATCTTGTAAGCTTTTTTGACCTTGAAGTACCGAAGCTAGGCTATCTAGTTGATCGGGATCAAAACCAAGTCCTGCGGTTAAATTGGCTTGAGCATCAAAATCAATAAGTAGAACCCGCGCCTTATGATATTTGGCAAGGGCGGATCCCACATGAAGAGCGATGGAGGTTTTGGCTGTGCCCCCTTTAAAACTACAGACAGCAATAGTGCGCATAATTCCTTAAAAGTAAGGCTGTAGTGATTTTGTAGCAATCTCTTGTTGCAGTTTTTGGATAAATATCGGTATTTCGATCTCTCCAATAACTTCATTTGCCCGTGTTCTTACAGAAACAACGTTTTTTTCCGCCTCTTTTTCCCCTATAGTTAGAATATAGTTAATTTGTGCTAACTGTGCTTCTCGTACTTTTTTACTTACAGACTCACTGCTATCATCTAGTTCTACGCGTAGGCCCGCATCCTCTAATTTTTTCATAACCTCTTGTGCAGCAGGGCTATACCTGTCAGCAACAGTTAAGATGCGTACCTGAACGGGGCTAAGCCAAAGAGGAAATTTACCCACAAAATGTTCTATTAAAATACCAAAAAAACGTTCTATAGAACCAAAAATAACTCTATGAAGCATTACAGGTCTTGGGCGAGAGCCATCTGCAGCGACATACTCTAAATCAAATCTTTCTGGAAGAGCAAAGTCGAGCTGAATGGTACCACACTGCCACGTACGGCCAATGGCATCTTTGATATGAATATCTATTTTAGGTCCATAAAAAGCCCCATCACCTTCATTAATTTTATAAGGGCGACCAAGTGATTCTAGCGTTGATTTTAAGCTGGTTGTGGCAATTTCCCAGTCTTCATCTGAGCCAATAGTGTCTTTTTCTGGACGCGTAGAGAGCTCAAGGTGGTAGCTTAGGCCAAGTGTTGTATAAATTTCATCTACTAGGGCCAAAATACTTGCAATTTCTGCTGATATTTGACTTTGCATAAGAAAAATATGGGCATCATCTTGATGAAAACCACGTACTCGGAAGAGCCCAGAAAGAGCGCCAGAGGCTTCATAGCGATGAACATGACCTATTTCAGCAATTCTTAAGGGGAGCTCTCTATAGCTATGGCCTTCTGTTTTGTAATAAAGCATACAACCAGGGCAGTTCATTGGCTTTACAGCAAAATCTCGCTCATCAATAGAAAGGGTATACATATTTTGACGATAGTTAAACCAGTGGCCTGAGCGCTCCCAGAGTTCACGCGTCATCATGACAGGTGTTTTAATCTCTAGATAATGGGCCTTTCTATGACAGGCGCGCCAGTAATCCAAAAGGGTATTCCAGACAACCATGCCCTTTGGGTGAATAAAAGGCATTCCGGGCCCCTCTTCTTTAAGGGAAAAGAGTCCGAGTTTAGGCCCAATAATCTTGTGGTCGCGTTTTTTAGCCTCTTCTAAACGTGTCAGGTATTCCTTGAGCATTTTACGATCAGGAAAAGAGATACCATAGATACGTGTAAGCATCTCATTTTTAGCATCAGCGCGCCAATAAGCACCCGAAGTTTTTAAGATTTTAAGAGCCTTGATTTTTCCCAGATTTGGGATGTGAGGACCTCTACATAAGTCAAAGAAATCACCTTGACGATATCCTGTCAGCTGACTTCCGGCGAAGCTTTTGATAAGCTCTTGCTTATATTTATTATCTTTAAATACAGCCAGGGCCTCTTCTTCGGAAGCAAAAACTTCTCTCTTAGTAAAAAAGTTTTCTGCCGTAATTTTTTCCATTTCTTCTTCAA
>CAIMEJ010000027.1 GCA_903839985.1 uncultured bacterium
CTCAAGCGTTCATTCTTCTGGGCAGAGAGCTCGGGGCCGGCTAGCTCTTGCCAGGCAGGAAGTAGCTGCTTATTTTGATGTTCTTCCTCAGGAGGTTATATTTACCTCAGGGGGAACAGAATCTCTTAATCAAGCCATCTTTGGACTTGGACAAGGTAAACGCATTCTCTCTTCCGATAGAGAGCATTCAGCGGTTCTTGAACCTTTAAAAAAAATAGGTTCCGCCAAACTTCTAAAAGGCCCTATTACAGCCGAAACGCTCCTTCCTCATTTAAATGACATAGACCTTATGGTTTTTATGGGTGCAAATAATGAAACAGGGGTCAAATCTCCTATTAATGAAATAGCAGATATAGCCCTAGCAAGAGGTATCCCTCTCATTATCGACGGTGTGGCTCTTGTAGGTAAGGAGCCGCTAAAGCTGCATAAAGGGATTACAGCTTTTGCCTTTAGCGCCCACAAGTTTCATGGTCCTAGAGGCACTGGCTGCCTTATTGCACGTAAAAATATCGCGCCTCTTATCCTTGGTGGGGGTCAAGAAAACAAACGACGCGCTGGCACAGAAAATTTACCCGGGATTATAGGCCTCACAAAGGCTTTAAGCCTTATCCCAGACCCTCTTTATGTAGAGGGTTTGCGCAATTATTTTGAGTCTCTTTTGCTAAGCGATTCTGTTCTTATCAATGGAGAGGGCCCACGAGTTTGTAATACTTCCAATTTATTTTTTAAAAATGTTGATGGGGAAGATCTTCTCTTTCACTTAGACCGCCAAGGCATCTCTTGCAGCCATGGCTCGGCCTGTAGCTCAGGTACTTTAGCCGTATCCCATGTTTTGCTTGCACTCGGACTTGGATTACAAAGAGCCAAAAGCTCTTTAAGATTCTCCTTTTCTCGCTATAATACGCCCACAGAAATTGAGACTGCGGTAGAAATAATCAAAGAGGCTATTAAAAAACTCTCCAAATAGAGTATGATAAGCCCTTTTAAGGGAGAACTATGCGTCGTTCCATCTGTATCGCAGAACCAAACAGTGTTTTAGCCGGAGAAACAGGGCTTTATAAGTTTTCTTATACAACCTCTACCTCTTTACATAAAGGTGCTAAACTCCGTTTTGACCTCTGCAGCAATGGCCGCAGTATCGATTGGCAGCCGCCACAAACGGACCTGAAAAAACCAAATAATTTAATCTGGGCAACGCTCTCTGATGGTCGCCCTTTACAAGCAAAGGCAGTCGAAGTAGCTGACCGCCCTGTTCCCCTTTATGAATTTGTCCTTCCAAGCGACCTTAAAGTCGGACAAACAATTACTTTTTATCTAGGCTCTGCTCCTAAAAGTGATCCCAAAAAACAGGGCAACTCCTGCCAGCAATTTATTCAAAGACGTAAACCCTTTAATCTCTATATTAGCCCTAAAGGTGATGGTCGATTTGAGGAACCGGAAGTCTTTACCATGGATATTCGGGGTAATAAACTAGAGAACCTTCGGATTATAGCCCCCTCTTTTGTCGGTCGTGGCAAACGTTTTGATATCGTTATTCGATTTGAAGATCTTTTTGGAAATCTCACACATAATGCAACGGAAGGCTCTTTATTTGAACTCTCCTATGAAAATATCCGTGAGAATCTTAACTGGAAACTCTTCGTTCCTGAAACAGGCTTCGTAACACTGCCAAACCTTTATTTTAATGATCCAGGTATTTATAAAATTCAGCTCTTAAACCTGACGACAAAAGAAAAATATATTTCTTCTCCTATCAAATGTTTTAATGAAGCTCCAGGTCATCTTTTCTGGGGACTCCTGCATGGGGATTCCGAAAAAGTAGATTCTATGGAGAGCATCGAGGCTTCTTTACGTCACTTTCGTGATGAAAAAGCTTTTAACTTCTTTGGTCTATCCCCTTTTGAAGAAGAGACAACGACAGATATGTGGCGCTTTATTAGCCAACATGTAACGGAATTTAATGAAGATGACCGTTTTATTACGCTACTTGGACTCCAGTGGAAAAGCTCTGAAGGTGTCCGTCAATTTGTTTTTACTAAAGATGCTAAATCCATTATTCGTCATAGTGAAATCAAAACAAGCTCCCTACCTAAGATTTATAAATCTTACTCTCCGAAAGACTTTATTTCTATACCGACCTTTACAATGGGTGGAGCCCATCTTGGATGGAATTTTGAGCACTTTAATCCCGAATTTGAACGTGTTGTAGAAATTTATAATGCCTGGGGATCTTCTGAATGTACAGAGGCGCAAGGAAATTTACGCCCTATCGGTGGGTCATCTAAAAAGTGTGTGCAAGAATTTGCTAAAGGTGCGATTCAAACAGCACTTAATAAAGGTTATCGCTTTGGCTTTGTAGCCGGAGGCCTTGATGATCGAGGTCCCTACGCGGACTTTCTTGATACCGATCAACACAAGTACACACCCGGACTCACAGGCCTTATAGCTGCGCATCACAATCGTGATTCTATCGTTGAAGCTCTCTATAATAGATCTTGCTATGCCACAACAGGTGCTCGTATTATCCTCCATTTTGAGATCGCCGGACATTCTATGGGCAAAGAGCTCTCTATTAAGCTGAAACCAGGCCTTGCTGTTAATCGCTTTATTAGTGGTGGTGTTGCAGGCACAGCGAAACTGAAAAAAGTAGAGCTTATCCGTAATGGTGATGTTATCCATGAATGGAAAGATCTGAAAGGAACTGACCTAGAGTTTGAATTTGATGATGCTGAGGATCCAGCTCAATTTGCTCTTCAAGGAGAATTCAGTCCAGCACCCTTCGTCTACTATTATATACGTATTCTTCAAGAAGATGGTCATATAGCTTGGAGCTCTCCTGTTTGGATCGACTTCGCAGAAGATCTTAAGATAGCGCACAAGAAGAAGAAATAGGTGACCTACTGCTTTCTGCGCCATGCAGAACAAAACAACGAGGGGGGCTCGCTAACCCCTCTTGGGCGCCTTCAAGCTCAAAACCTCCAGCTGCCAGATTTTGATATTATCTTCAGCTCTCCGGCTAAACGCTCTTATGAAACAGCCCATCTGATTGCCCCCTTGCAAGAAATCCAAGTTCTGGAAGATCTCTATATTCCGACAGCTGCCATCTCCCCAGAGCTTCTCCAGCTCATACTCCAAGAGATTGCGCTTAAAAAGGCTTCTTCCGTTCTCATCGTATCTCATGCAGGTGTCTCTAATTATCTCGCAGCAGCCTGCTTTCCCTTATTTGCTGAAAAGATTTTAAATTATAACCTAGGCCACGCAGAAGGATTCCTCATCCAGGAAGAATCTTTGAGCTTTGTAAGTCCTTTGCTTTAACCCTTCTTAAGCTTGCTTCATCCAAGAAGAGACTCTGATCTTTGTAAGCCTTTAACCCTTCTTAAGCTTTCCTTAAGCTCTGATACGAATAAGTACTGTCTTAATACCCATCAAAATACTTTCTTGCACTACTAGCTCGAGTGAGCCAATCTTGAGAGACTCCCCTTGTTCGGGATGGTGGCCGAGGGTTTTGATAAGAAGCTCAGCGAGCGTTTTAGAAGTGGGGTCATGAATAAGAGCACCAAATTCTTTGTTAAAATCGGCGATGGTAAGATTGCCAGGAACGCTTCTCTCCACAAAACGCTCTTCACGATCTGCATTTTCAGGCTGTTTTTCATCAAAGATCTTTTTAAGTAGGTCGTTGAGTGTAAGAAGACCCACAGATTGCCCGCTCTCACCCAGGACTATAGCCGCAGCTTTATTATTAGTACGAAATTGGTTGAGAATATCAATAAGAGGCGTGCTGGCAGCAATGTACCAAGGTGACTTACAAAAATCTTTGGCTCTTTTTTGGGCTGGGGCTCTAAGTAAACTTTTAGGAGTCACAATAGCAATAACATTATGGCGGTAACGATGATAGAGCGGAATTGTTGTATGATCTTCTTTTAACATAAGTGTGCGCACATTCTCAATCGTTGCATCAGAGGCGAGCATGCGCAATTCTTGAAGGGGTACCATGACATCGAGCGCTTTTTTTGCTTTAAGCTCAAATATGTTTTTTACAATTACATTAAACTCTGCACTCTCTTCCAAAGGCTCATCTTGCTCTTCAAGAGCTTTTTGCAATTCTTCCCGGCTCAAAAGGGCCGCATGATGAATCGATTCTGCTTTAAAGACCTTGTTAACAATTTTTACAATAAAACCGAAAAGACGCGTTACCGGATAAAGAAGAAAGGAAATTCCATAAATAAGGGGGGCCTCTGCTAAGGCAATTGTTTCGGCATAGCGACGAGCAGCAAAAAGAGGTGCTAGTTCTGCAATAATGACAACGAGGAAAAACTGTGTGAGTGGAGCTAAGTCTGGGTTTAAATGGGCTGCCTCATAAAACTGCCGAGAACATTCAGAGCCTACCTGTAGAGCTATATTAACCCCCAAAAGAGCTGTGCCAAAAAGTGTTGTGGGGTTGCTGATAAGCTTGTGCACAAGGCGTGCTCTCCAGCTCCCGCGAGAGAGATAGTACTGTAAACGGAGCCTACTGAATGAGATAATGGCCATCTCACCCATAGCAAAGAACGCCTCAAACAAAATACAAATAAATGTGAGCCCAAACCACATTAAAGCTGTCATAGTTTTTTCACATAAATACGTTTAATACGCTGCGGTTCAGCGGCAAGAATCTGAAATAAGAAACCCTCTTTTACAATCTGCTGTCCTACTTTAGGGATATCGCCAAATTGTTCTATAAGAAAGCCTCCGAGCGTCTTCATGGAACTTTTAAGCGTGTAATGGAAGATGTCTTTGAAAGTAGCGAGCTCTAACTTGCTGCTCGCAATAATAATTTTGGGGCCGCCTCTTGTATAAAGGCTTTTTTTGTTACGCAGATCTTGAATATCACCGACGATTGCTTCTACAAGATCCTCATAAGCAATAAGACCTGCAATACCTCCGTATTCATCTACAACCATAGCTAAACTTTCTTTTTTACGTTGAAACTGGCGCATAAGGCTGCGGGCACGCATAGTTTCCGGAACAAAGAACGCATTGGCTATAAAAGGTCTTAGATCTTCCGGCTTATGAATTTGATCCTGATAGAGAAAAAACTGCCGAGCCGTAATAACACCATGCAAGTCATTGAGGTCTTTCCCACAAACAGGTATTTGGGAACAGTCCTCTTCAATAAAAAGATGCATGAGCCTTGTAAGAGGTTCTTCTAAAGAGTAATATATGACGTCTTCACGTGGCCACATGTGCTCTTTAACACTTGTATCTTGAAGGGAGAGATAGCCATCTATTAACTCTGTTTCCTCACTTGTAAGAAGGCTGCTGACTGCTTGGCTTTTGAGTAAATGGTGGAGCTCTGCACGTGAAATATCTGCCGGCTTTTTGAGAAAGAAGAAAATAAAGCGCGAGACATAGCTTGTAATAATGGTAAGAACATAGCGAACTGGCTTAATGAGGCGTGTAATCAGGGAAATAGTTGGAGCTACTAGATAAGCAATCTTTTTATTATGTGCAAAGCCAATAGACTTAGGTATCACTTCGCCGATAAAAAGAGTGATAACTAAAGGCAGGCCTACCCTCAAAGTCCAGGAGGCCGCTGGCCCAAAATAGCTGGAAAAAACGTTCTGTATAAGCAAATTAATAAAGACATCTAGCATGAAAAGAGTAACAAGGAGCTCACGGGGCTTTAAAACAAGGGCTGCTACAAGATTCTTACGTGGTTCATGGGAAGATTTCCACGTGTTTACTTGAGTTCCTGAGAGCGAAAGAAGGGCTGTTTGAGAAGAGGAAACGAATGCTGAAGAGGCTGCCAAAAAAGTTATAATTAAAATAACGGTGATCATCAATGATCCACAAAAATAACTTTTTTATATCCTTCAGGAACAAGTCCTAGGATATTCATAAGCGTTTGCTCCATCCATTCGGGGTCATTTTGACTAGCGATAATCTGCTGTAACTCCATCCTAGATTTTAGAGCGATTTCCTTACGCTTAGTAAGATCTTTTTGTTCGGTAAGCAATTTTTCTTTTTCAGTACTTCCTTTCTCAAGGCCCTGCTCAAAAATGATAAGGGCCATGAAAGCATATACAGTAAGCCAGAAGTAAGGCTTGCCTAAGATTTTCATTTGGGCAGTAGCGGCATCATCACAACTTCTGTACCAGGGAAAAACTTACGCAGCACTTTAACAGCATCCAAACCATGTTCTGCCATTTTGCAAGCTGTATAGAGACAAAGTCCTGTACCATGACCTTTACCATAACCTGTAAAGGTAATGATATCTTTATCATTACTGATGGCAAAATCACTACTCTGTAATTTGTCAGCCCCTAGAAGAGTCTGCAAAGAAGTGAAATCCATTTCTCTATTGCCGTCACCACTTTGTAGGCGCACAGCATAAACTTTACCAGAAGCCTGGTCTGTGTAGGCTGTTAACCCGCTAATTTGTGTAGCTCCGACCATTTTTGCAAGATCACCTTTTCTGACCATATAAGTCCATGAAACGTTATCACGATCACTTGCAGCAAGTGCACTTTCTACAGCTCCGGAAGGACCACTTGTTTCTTTACGGAATATAGACTTGGCGCTAGCCGAGCGTCCAGCACAGTGAGCTGTCCATGTAGCTGCAAAAAGCCCTTTATAGGCCTCTTTATCATTTTGACGCATGACTAAATAACGTGTTGCATTTACTGCACGATCAACACCTTTTTTCTTCAAACCGCTCAGACCGCTATAAGAAACGGCTTCGGCATCATACTGATAAAAAGCATCGTTATAACGCTCTGCTTGATAGTATGCAGTTGTGCGCGCTGCAATAGCGAGTGCAGCTAAGGCTTCATCTGAAAGATTATCTTTATATTGCGCTGCTAGGGTCTCTTTTAAGAAATCCTCGACATTGACCTGGTTGACTATATTAATTTTATTGCCAACACCATAGATATAGACAATACCTGTATAGCATACCCCATCAACCCATGTGGTTGTGCGAGCATTCGTAGGAACGATAGCAATCTGGAAGGTTCCTGGAAATTCTTCGCCCCATTTAAGACCGTCAACACTTACCGAAACCGGATAACATTTACCAAACATTCCAGTAGAAAAAAGTGTGTATTCATTAGGATCATAAATTTTATAAGGGCCCTTAACCTCTACTACTGTTTCAAAAAGATCTTTTGCAATCAAAACCTTCACTTGAGGTGCTTTGGGATGCAGTATTTCGAAGCCTGGATTCGGAAGCGGATGCTGGGGCTTTGCTGCGACTACAGTCGTCATGCACGCCATCATAATAATCAGTCCTAGTTTCAAATACATAAAATTTACCTCTCTCTTTTACCTAAATGTTCTACCGCAAGATCCGTTGCTACACGTCCCCTGGGCGTTCTCTTTATAAGTCCTTGCATTATAAGAAAAGGCTCGTAAACTTCTTCTAAAGTATGCGGCTCTTCCCCTAAAGCTAGTGCCAAGGTGTTTAAACCAACTGGCCCTCCGGCATAATGCTCTATTAATACACGGAGTAATTTAATATCTATCTCTTCAAGGCCTATCTCGTCAATAGCTAGCATAGCTAAAGCATTACTTGCCAAATCTTTAGAGACATCCTCTTTGCGAGCGTTATGCACTTCAGCGTAATCGCGCACCCACTTGAGCAAATTATTAGCCACCCTTGGCGTGCCCCTTGATCTTTCCGCGATAAGGCCTGCTGCATCCAAACTTAACTGCATATTAAGAATATTGGCAGTTCTTTGTACAATAGTTTGTAAAGAAACAGCATCATAATAATTAAGACGCAGGGTTGAACCAAAGCGCGAACGCATAGGACTGCTTAAAAGACCGGACCTTGTTGTTGCGGCGATAAGTGTAAAACGATTCAATTTGACCTGAACAGAGCGCGCTGCTGGACCGCTATCAATAATTAAATCTAAAGAAAAATCTTCCATCGCTGGATAAAGATATTCTTCTATTGTTTTATTTAAACGATGGATCTCATCGATAAAGAGAACATCCCCTGCTTTCAAGCTTGTCAAGATACCGGCCAGATCCCCTGCTTTCTCTAGAACAGGTCCGGACGTTACGACAATATTGGCCCCTACACTACGAGCGCAAAGATGAGCTAATGTTGTTTTACCAAGTCCAGGTGGCCCCGAAAGAAGAATGTGAGGCAAGGGTTCTTGACGAGCAGTAGCTGCACCAATTAATACATGCAAACGATTAATAAGATCCAATTGCCCTACAAACTCCCCTAAATGACTGGGTCGCAAGGGGATTTCAAAGGGTAAATCTTCCTTTGCAAGTGATGATTCCAGAAAGGGTGTTACAGCCTTCATATCCTATCTTCTTAGCATAGCTGGGGTTTCCAAAGCTATAGATATCTGTTTTGACAATAATTATTTTTAATTTATTTCTATAGAAAAAAGGTTAAAGCGCTTTCAAACCAAAGAAGAATTCAAAGAAAAAGCTTATAAAAGATTGTTTTTTTAAAGACTTTATGCTAAAATTGTTTGCGACAATCCTTAGGAGCGGAGTCTACTGAATCAGGTCAGGATCGGAAGATAGCAGCCTTAAGGCCGGATCTCTTGCGTCCTAAGTGGTTGTCCTTGTATTAAACCGAAGGAATATTGTCTATCAATTCCGTAACACACACTCCTCCACCTTCTAGCTGGCTTAGTAGTATTTGGAACTCCGCCAGCACCCTTACTGGAGCCCTTACGCACCCATCTACCCATAGGCGCGGAATAAGTGTCCTCGGAAGCTCTATCCATACCTATTCCCCGATTAGTCTGGACTCTCTTAAATTAGCTGCTTCTAAATTACAAGCTATTTCAGACCCCTCTAAACTAATGCCTATTTATCAAAATTTAGCAATGGAGATCCCGACAGTTGGACCTCTAGCTCCCGCAGAAACGGCGGAAGTAACAGATCCTCTACCAGAAGCGGTCGTAGAAGCAGAAAATACTTTAATGACCCGTCTTAATAAGACTCTGATTGACCTGACGAGTCTTTATACAGTTAATAGTATGATCGGATCTCAAAATCTTTCCCTAGAAGAGCTTAAGGTTTTTGTTAGAACTGAAAACCCATCAAGGGCCTATTTAAGCACTTTGTGCTGGTGGCGTAAAGCACTGGGATTTTTACTTCTCTATCTCCTTATTTTACCTATTAATAGACTTATATTTTACGGCTCTAGCCAATCAAAAGGAGCTGCACAAAATATTCGGGACACTCTTATAACGCTTGCTACCGATACAAAAAAATGGCGATCATGCGTTAATCATCTCTTTAGTTTTATGGGAGACACTCTTTTCGAATACGCAGCTATCTCTAAGCGCTTTAGTCCTGAAATAGCTGCAGGAAAAACCTTGGAAGTTTTTCGACAAGAAGAGCTTAAAAAAAGACTTTTAGAACGTGGCTATGACTCTGCTAAGATCGGTGAGCAATTTAACAAATGGTTAATCGAAACCATTAATATTCAAAGCGATATTCCTCTTATCGGGCCTATTATAACCAGTATAGTGAAGAGCTGCGTTGCTGGCAGTCTACAAAAAGCCGATGTTTCTAGTCACCTCCTATCTCTTATCACAGATTCGGGCCAAAATTCTCCAAGCCCTGTTGTTTATGAACTGTTAGACTCTGTCGCCTATTTAATCAACCAGGGCCGCGAAGTATTATTAACGCACTATCGAGAAGCAAGCGGTGAGCCTGAAATTGATCTGGAACCAGAGATTAATTTCACCCCACAAGAAAAAAATAGCCATGCAAGTGCTCTTTCACACTTAAAAGATCTGCCTTATACAGAAGCTGACAACATCGATAAAGTAGCCCTGCTTAACACAGAGCGCTCGAATAAAAGAGATGATAGCAATCAATCCTGCTGGCCCCATGTACAAAATGCTATTCTTGATGTGGCAGAAAATGGTGCTGTTCTTCTTTTAAGATTATTCAAGGATCCGGTTCAGTTTGCTCATATGCGGGTAAATATTCTAGAAAAAGTCACACATATTTTTCGGGATAAACTAGATGATGTTAATACAGAAGCTTTTACAGAAGTACACGGGCGTGTAAGTCGTAATGCCTTGGACACTATTGGAGACGCCTTAGAAAATGAATTTTCCGATCAACGATTAGAAGAACGGAAACAATTCCCCTATAAATATGCTGCTAAACTCGTTGCAAAAATGCAAAGGGAGACGACAGAAGCTCTGGAAGCTCTTAGAATGAGCCTCGATCGTGCTCATTCTCCCCTCTTACCAGATTGGAAGAACCAGGTAAAAGAAGCTTTTAGGCTAGCTATTCGCAATATTTCCATCCTGAATACACGCATCCGCTATCTACAACAAGTTCCTCAGGCCGAGCCTTTTAATCAAACCTTCTCCAATAAGCTTGCGGCACAGTTACTTTCACATGCAGCTTACGTAGAAGAGGCCTTAACAGCTATAAAACTTCTTGCAGAAAGGGTCCTTCCAGAGACAGAGCCTCTGCTCGTTACCCGCACAAAAATCCAAGGCCTCTTGGCTACAGAAGCTTCCCATGAGTTACAGCCTCTTCCTTTTGCAAATCGCTCTAAGCGATATCTCTTAGCTTTACAGACAGGTTTAGAAAGATATATTAATCAAGCTCTTCTAGATGCAATAAGAGCCTCTATTGAGTCTATAGAAGCGTCTCAAAATTTGATTACACGCACATCTTCTCGAACAGCTAAACTCCAGCGCGCTTTAGCCTTAACAGAGGAGTGCATTTCTCTCACCTCTAACATTACTTCAAATGGTACTGGTGCTATCCATAGAGAGTTATTAGGAATAACAAGCCTCGATCTTCTTGTATCTCAGCTGAATAACTATATTGGAACTCGGGATATACCTCGTAACGAATCTATAGATATTTTATTACGTATGCAAGACGAGGGCTCTGCTGAAAAATGGCCTGCTGTTTTAAAATCCTATATTGAAAATTTACAACTTGATCAATCGAAACAGGATCGCTTACTTACACCTAAAAAAGCGGAGTTAGAGGCCCAATTAGAAACCCTGACTATTGAAAATAGGCGTGATTATAGAGCCCTTCAAACAGAGCTTCAAGGAAGCCTTGAAAGAGACCAGCAACAAGTTACTCTAGAAACTGCATCGATTGGCCGTTGTCGTGCAGCTCTGACTACTTCCTATCAACAATTAGATAGAGATCTAAATCTCCATCTAACTTCCACAGAAGCCTCTTTAAGGGCAACTCACCAGAGGTTACAAGATCGTTCTGTTCTAGTTAATCAGAATATGAGCCAGATTATAGCGCCAAAACTTGCCCTATCAATTGAACTATCTACCCTGCCTTTGATTAGTTCTCTACCTTGGGTGCATCACCTAAGTCGACCTACTATTAAACGCACTGTTTTAGCTATTGCGGAAAGACAGGTCCATCTCGGCCGTGACTTTATCAGCCGGCCTGATGCTATAGCCCATGTGATTAAACGTTTTATGATAATGTTCTTTTGCCAAAATTAAGTGTATAGTCTATAAAAAGATTTTTATACTAATTGAGGTAAACCATGTCCAGCATCGGATCTACAGGAGCCCCCCTTCAACCTGAAGGCTCTGCCAATGGGTCTGTAGGACTTCCCCATCCACATGAAGGTTCTGCAGCCGGTTCCTGGTCTTTATATGGTCTGGCCTCTGGTCTTGTGGGAAGGGTTTCCGATGTAGCCGGCTCTGCAATAGGAGTAGGATCAAGTGTTGTGGGCGGAGCTTTTTCTGTAGCAGGAAGGGTTACGAGTGCAGCTTTCGGCCTCGGAAGAGGCGCTTTTTTTACAGCTTTGCCTTATGCTGTTGCTGGCTATCAAAAAATAACAGAACAGCCACCTCCAGAGACAACCTCAGCAGGAGAAAAACTAGCGAAAGTTGTAGGGCAAATTTTTTGGAAAGGGCCTAACCAAGCTCTTTATGCCTTAGGAGCCCCTATAGGGGGTAATACTGTTGTAGAAATCGTATCACCCAATACTCTTATAACTTTAAATTCGCAGGCTCGAGTAGCCCTTAATGAGGGCAAAAATATTTTAGCCTCTTTTCTTTCACCCTTAGCCCCTTTATCCGATGCTACAAATGACTCTGCTATAAAACCTTTAAATAAGCTCGAGGAAATAAACAAAATAGATAGGAGCCTCTATGAACCTTTGGCCTTAAAAATCAAATCTTTAGCTGCTCTTAGTATTTTGGACAGCAGCCTAAGCATAGAACAGATTAAAGTCTTTTCAAAGGCGAAAGATCCCCTTAAAGCCTATTTTTCTAGCTTGAATTTTTTCCCCTGGGTTGGCGCGAAGATATTCTATTTCTTTATGAGGCCTATTCTAAATAGTATTTTTGATTGGAAAACTGCAAATAATCCAGGTTTGATGCCCCAGCTCCTATCTCTTTTAAGGGAAACGCTTAAAAACCCGGGTATTACTGAAGGATTTATGGCCTCTCTGCTCACTGATCTCGGAAAAACAACTATTAATGCACGAGAGCTCGATCAGAAATACCCTTTAACAGATACAACGGATCTTAATGAGCGTCTTATCTCTTGGCTACAAAAGAAGATCTCCATCAAAACTGGATGGCCTCTGATAGGTCCTTTAATAGACACCTTTATTAATAAAAAAATTTTTGGATTTGTTAAAGAGCAGAATATTCCTACTAAAATTCAAAAACTATTTGATTACAAAGGAAGCCAAACAGAGGCCGTTGATCCCCTAAAAGTTACCATTTTAGATTCCATAACAGCGATGACTTCTCAAGCAATCGAGGCTCTTCGAACATCCTATGCATCGCAGCTTGAAGAACTGGATCAACCTTTTACTGAGAACTTATTAGACAGATCGGCTGACCAACATCTGCCTCTATTACTAGGAGATGATGGAGAGCCCCTTGATTTACAAACCGGTATAAAAAACTTTACACGCTATATAGCTTTTACTGCTCTATCAAAAGACAATCGTGATGAGGTAAAAGAGCTTTCACGTTTTAAACTTCATTTGGCTAAATTACAAGAAACGGATCCAAGGGTGGCTGCCCTTTATCGCAGCTATGAAAAAGAGCTTAATGACTTTCTTGTGGCGGTAGGGGCTGATAGAAGAACTAATTTAAGTGGTATCTTGGAGGCTTTGGAAATAGGTGATAAGATTGAAATGCAAGTGGATCAGGCCCTTCAGAGTCTTATAAAAACAGCACTAGCGGCCGTCTTTAAAGAACTCTCTCAAGAGACTGCTAGAGAAAGTCTTTTACAAAGAACTTTTGCTTTTGCGGAGAAGCTTTTAACAAATCCTCTGGATCCCTCTCCAGATACAGGAGCCTTGCAAGAAAGATTTGCCTCTTTATCCGGGGATCTGGAACAAAATATAAAACAGATTATTTCTGATACACTGGAATTTCAATTTGATCCGAGGATTCAAAAAAAGACGCATGAAGTCCCTAATCGTTATGCAGTAGAGTGGACAAATAGCTTAAAACGTGAAATCGGTGTAGCGAATGGGACTGTAAATATAGGTCTTCAAAATGATCTAGATCCTACGAATCCCGAAGCACATCTACAAACTCCTGAAGATATCCAGGCTTTTCAAAAAACTCTCCAGGCTGCTGGCCATACCTTATTCGAACTTCTTTCTACCTATGAAAAACGTTTACATCAACTGCATTACGAAGCACCAAAAGGAGCTTTTAGTGACGTGGAAATACAAAATTTAACCACTTTTATAGTCCAAAAAGCCCAAACCCTTATCTCAGTCAGTCAGACAATGCGTGATTTAAGTACAGACGCTCTTCCTGCTCTAAATAAGCAAATGACGCTCCTATATGCTCTACAAAATTCTAACGATGATGCCCTCTTGGAGGAACTTGCAAGAAATGGTTGGGATGAAGAGGCTCTTACACCTTTTCGAGGACTCTTATCTACTTATAATACTCATAGAAAATTAGAGGAAAATACGCTCTTAGCAATAACTGAAATTGAGCGGGCTCTTGATGATCTGAGACTTGTTGAAACCGATTCGAAAAGAGCTATCTCTGCTGCAGCCTCTTTAAAGGCTCTTGAAAAAAAGGGTATTCTTACGGAATCCCATCTACGTCATTTAAGTCTAAAAAATACGCTAGCGGTTAATTCACTGATCGGTGAGCTTGAAAGAAAACGAGATTCTTTACTAGAAGAGCAAATAGCAAATCAGGAAGGGCTCGCAAGAGATATACTTCAAATAACTGAGCTTACTAATGGCCATATCTTAAGACTAGAGGGATCTATAACATCTACTATTCCTCTTATTCTAGGGCGTATAAATAGGGAGGTAATAGCTCCTTTAAATAACATCTCTGGAGAATGTATTGAAGTCCTTACTAAAGAGCGTCTAGAAGCTGTTGAAGTATTACCTGAAACAAATCAGGAGCGTGTTAAGCCGCTTGTCGATAGTTATCTCTCTTTTCTAGGCCTCGGGGCGCAAAATTTTATTAAATCCCCTCTTAATCTACATATTCTAGCAGAAGCTCAGCTTGAGCGATTACGAACCACACTGTCTTCCTAAGAGAGCTTGGCTTTAAGGCTCTATTGATGGATCAAGAAAAGCATGGACTGCTTTAAAAAGAGGGTCTAAAGCCATGTTTTTTATACAAGCACCCGTTGTACATGATCTTAAGATCTTACAACGCTTTTCAAAAGACTTATCATAAGGGCATACTCCCTGATAAAAGACCCCCGGAGCATATTTAAGACCTGATGAGGGGCCAAAAAAAGAGAAGGTAGGAACTCCCACCAGGCCTGCCAGATGCAAAGGCAGGGAATCAACAGAAAGGACGGCATCACTTTCCTCCATTATTGATTGTAAAATAGGCAGAGGAGCTAAGTGGAGCGTTTTCCCTCTTTTAACACCTTGGCATAAGAGAGAGGCATACTCTTTTTCACGCAGAGAGCCGGAGGTAAAAAGCCAATTTATTTCTAGGACCGTATCTAGTCTTTGGACGAGTGCTTGAAGTGTTTCAAAATGCAACTCTTTATTAATCCACTGGGAGCCCGTAGCTAGAATGATTTTTTTAGATCCCTCCCTCTCTTTTTTAGTAGAAATAGGCAAAATAAAGGGTTTTTCATCGGCAAAATATTTTTGCACTAGTTGCATGTAAATAGCGCGTATATTTTGATTTTTCTCTGGGTTAAAATGAAAGTGACAAGCAAAAAGTGCTGGCCATTCAGCAATTGTCTCTCGACCGAACCCAACTTTTTCTCCAGCTTTTAAAAAGGCCATTACAAGAGCCGACTTACAGTTACCTTGCAAATCAAAAGCTACATCAAAGTGAGGGATCCGTATTTGAGAAATAGTATTTTTTATATCCTTTAAAGAGGGTCTCTTTTTTTTCCATGCACGCAAAGGGATTCCGATAACTTCATCTACAAAAGCCGAATGATCTACAAGAGCTCTTAGATCATCATCAACAAACCATGTCACTCTATGGCCGCGGCTTTTGAGGTAGGCGGCTACCGGTAAAGACTGAACAATATCACCTAAGGAGGAGAGCTTAATAATGGCTACATGCATGCTTTAAAATCCTCGGGCAAGGGAGCTTGGATAAGGTGGTCTAAAATACGAATAAAAGCCGCGTGCAACATAATACGAGGTGGATGATCTTTGCACTTAAAGCGTGTACCATAATGATAATCACCCAGGACTGGGTGTCCGATACTTTGCATATGGATACGAATTTGATGAGTTCTTCCCGTTATAGGCCTGCATAAAAGAAGGGTCTTATCTTTATAACGTTTTTTCACAGTATAATGTGTCTCAGCAAAAAGGCCTTCCGATGACACACCCATGACTACCTGGCCAGCAAAGCGCTTAAGAGGTGCTAAGGGCTTTTTAATGACTCCTTCCTCTTCTTTGATGATACCATCCACCAAAGCCACATATCCCTTGCCGACTTCCCGAGATTTAAAGAGCTTTAAGAAGGGCTTAGGGTCTTTTTTGGCAAAGAGAAGTACCCCACTTGTCTCTTTATCTAAGCGGTGCAAGAGCTTTAAATGCCGCAGCTGCTCAGCAACCTCTAAAGAGCTCATAAAAGGAGGTTTATCATAAGCTGCTATATCACTATCTTCAAAAAGAAGACGGGGTTTACCAGCTGGTATCTCGGGTTTAAAAAGGAAATCAACGTAATCACCTTTTTCTAAAAGACGGGAAGAAAACCGTTCTTTTTCACCGTTAACCGTGCAAAGGCCTCTTTGTAATAAACTTTTGATATGTTTATCAGAGGCCTTGCAAAGACTCTTTAAAAGAGTCATCAGCCGAACAGCTTCAACTGTTTTATGTGAGAGTCGGGCTGTCAACGGCCACACCCATAGCATTAATGCCGTTATCTACGTAGAGTATAGCACCCGTCACTGCTGAGCTCATAGGAGAGGCTAAAAAGAGTGCAGAACGGCCCACCTCTTCTGCTTGCAAAGTTTTTTGTAAAGGGGCATTGGCATAGCCATATTCGATCATCTTATCGATAAAACCAATAGCCCTTGCAGCACGGCTACCCAAAGCACCAGCTGATATGGCATTAACGCGAATATTCCATTTACGCCCCGCCTCAAAAGCCAGTGTACGCACATCACTTTCTAATGCCGCTTTAGCCGAGCTCATACCACCACCGTAACCAGGCACCGCTTTTTCAGAAGCCATATAAGTTAAAGTCAGAACAGAGGACCCTGGATTCAGGAAGGGTCCTAGATGAGCCACAAGGCTGACAAAAGAATAGGAAGAGGCGCTTAACGCTGCCAAATACCCATTTCTAGATGTCTCTAAAAGAGGTTTTTTAACTTCTGGGCCATTGGCAAGAGAATGAATAACGATATCGATATTACCAAAATCTTTATGAATCTGCTCAGCCACTTCTGATACGGTATAGCCGCCGACATCCTTATAGCGTTTATTCTCACGAACATCTTCAGGGACATCACTTGGCTTATCGAATGCTGCATCCAGGGGATAAACTTTAGCAAATTGGAGAAGACTCCCATCGCTCAGTTTACGAGAGGCATCAAACTTGCCCATCTCTAAGCTTTGAGTAAATATTTTTAAAATCGGCGTCCATGTACCAACAATGATGGTAGCACCGGCTTCCGCAAGTGTTTTAGCAATAGCCCATCCAAAGCCCTGATCATCGCCTATACCGGCTACAAAAGCTACTTTGCCTTTCAAATCGATTTTATACATATTCTTTACCTCTAAAATAAATTAAGAATTTTAGCTTATCGGAGGAGGGATGTCAATGATATGCCCTTTAATAGACGTATCACGAAGAAGAGAATCTATTAAGTCACTGATTTCCTTAGGCTTAACTTGCACTCCTGGACGCATAAATTCGCTTCCTTCAACAGATCTGGGTGAAATCATATGTGCGCGCATGCCAGTAAGTGCCAAACTCTTTGTAAGACTCATTAAAGCACATTTTACACTCAAATAGGCGGGCATTAAACGCCCACCTGATAAAAGCCCCTCTACACCGAAGGAGATAAAGACCTCCGGCTGGAGTAACTTCGCTAGAAGAGCCGCACTTACCACATTATTTTGAAAAAGAGCCCGCCAACGATCTCCATCGGTCTCTTTAAGCCCCGCCTCGTAGTACTCTCCAACTGTATGAATAACGGCGTACAGATGCTTTGTATGAGAAAGAACCTCTTGGGCACATTGCTCTACGCCCTTATCCGTGGAAAAATCACCCGAAATCTGCAGCCGCCCCTTATAATCATGGCTTAAAATTCTGTATCCCTGAAGCCCTGAAGAGAGTATCTTTCCTATCGTTCCGTTCGCCCCTGTAATCAAAATTGTTTTCATTCTTCTATCCGTATAAAAATCAAAATTCTCTTTATTCTTCTATCCGCACAAAAGCATAGGAGGCACTTGGTAATGCTTGGGGCTTTTTAAGAGTAACGGCTATTTTATAAGCATTAGGCCACCTAAAGCGCAATGCTTTAATGATTTCATTTCCAAGGGTTTCGAGCAGTAAAAAGCGTCCTTTTTCAGCGATCTCCGTGCAAATATCTGCGCATTCCGCATAATTAACATACTCTTCAGTATTAACACTTAAATCTATAAGCAATAGTTGCTTACACAATCTTTCTGCATCATTTAAACCAATAATACAGTCAACGCGCAACTCAAAAAATCCTATCTGTTGCATAAAAAGCTTTTAGAGGTTTAGTCTCTATTCTATGTTTAAAATACTTGTTCTTAGCTCTCTCTTTCTCTCTCCTCTTCTTGCACAAGAAGCGCCGCAAAAACCTCGTATTGTTATAGAGGTCCCGCCAACTATCGAAAATGAGACTGATATCCAGTATAATATTAAAGATAAAATCACGAACATGCTTTTTTCACTAGGCGTCATTGTCGTGGCTGTTATCACTGTTACCTATGCTCTTAAAAAAATAACGCGTAAGAGGCTCGAGGCTGTTAACGCAAATAGCTCCATCAAGGTTTTAGAAAAAAGAACCCTGGCTCCTAAAACCCACCTCTATGTTATCGAAGCGCATAATAAGACCCTTTTAATTGGAGAATCTCCTGAAGGTCTCGTTACTCTTAGTGAACTTTCTCCAGGCTTTGAAGAGGCTCCTGTAGGCCAAGTTCCCCTCTCTTTTACACAAGTATTAAAAAATAAATTTGAAAATATAAAATCATGAAATGGCTTCTTTTACTCCCCTTATTCTTTAGCTCTTGTGGTATTTATTGCATGCCTGAAGAAGATGACTTTTCTACAGTGCCTTTAACAAATAATCCGCACGTCACAAAGGATGCAGGAAAATCCCTAGCTCCCCCTGGAATGAATAAATAATGAGACCTATTTATTACGATACGGAGACGACTGGTATTTCTTCTTCTATAGACCGTGTTATAGAGATTGCAGCCTACGACCCCGAAAAAAAGGCTACTTTTTGCCATCTCGTTAACCCAGGAATGCCTATACCTAAAGAGGCCTCAGCTATTCATGGCATTACAGATGAAATGGTAAAAGATAAACCCTCTTTTAAAGCCATTGCACAGGAATTTATTGACTTTTGTGGCAGTGACTGCGTTCTTATCGCTCATAATAATGATGCCTTTGATATCCATTTTCTGCGTAGTAGCTTCGCTCTTGCAGAGATGCCTATGCCCAACTGGACTTTCGTTGATTCTCTCAAATGGGCTAGGCGTTATAGACCAGATCTGCCGCGCCATAGCCTCCAAGTCTTAAGAGAACACTTTGGCATACCAGCCAATCAAGCTCACAGAGCACTCGATGACGTTTTTGTACTCGAAAAAATTTTTCAACTGATGATTGATGACCTTCCGATCAAAACCGTTGTAGAGCTGCTTTCTAAAAACAGTAAATTAACCCATATGCCTTTTGGCAAATATCAGGGAAAACCTCTTGCTGAAGTCCCCTCTGACTATGTTGCTTGGCTTTCTAAAAGCGGCGCCTTTGAAAAGCCTGGCAATGAGAGTTTAAAAGAAGAGATGGCGAAACTAGGGCTCTGTCCAAAATGATTGTGGGCATTCTAGGAGTCGGCTTTCTGGGCAGTCAGATTGCTTCCTATCTAGAATATGAAGGAATAACACCCCTGCTTATTTCTCGTGATCCATCCTGTGTTGATAAATGGCTAGCAGAAGGTGCCAGGGCTTTTCTCCTAAAACCCCATTTGAAGGCTTCTTGGTCGGAAATGCTTTTGCAATGTGATGCGCTAGTAATTACTGTAGCCCCGAGCAATGGCGCCTCCTATGAGGAGACTTATCTAAATACCGCTAAGATACTGACAAAGCATAGCTTTCCTTTTTATTACTGCTCCTCTACCTCTGTCTACGGTGACAAAAATGGAGAGCCTGTTACCGAAGAATCTCCTTTAAGCCCCCTCTCCTCTTCCGATAAAACACTTGTAGAAACCGAAAAAGTTTATCTAAGACAGCCCTCCACTATCGTTCGTATAGGTCAACTATGGGGCTTTGAAAGACGTATTGAAACACGGCTAAGAAATCATGTAGTCTTTGAGGGCAACGGCTCTATGATGACAAATCTTACCCATGTTACTGACGCAGCCAGGGCCTTTGCTTTTCTTATCAAGAACCATTATACAGGTATTTTTAATGTCTGTGGTAATATTCACAAAACGCGTAAAAAGCTCTACATGGATCTAGCAGCCCGCTATCACCTAGCAGCTCCCCTTTGGGACCCCTCTAGCAAATCTGCACATAGCGGTAATAAAATCGTTCTCAGTGAGAAAATTCGTTCGCTTGGTTTTCTTTTCCAACATGAAGATTATGATTGAAACAGGCCTCTCTCCTTGCCCTAATGACACTTTTCTTTTTTATGCCTGGATCCACGGCCTTGTAGGAAAAGAGCACCCTATAAAACCTTTCCTAGCAGATGTGGAAACACTTAATCAGCAGGCTTTCAAACAAAAACTTCCTCTTACTAAGCTCTCTTTTGGAGCTTACAAATATGTAGGAGACCATTACGATCTTCTGCCTACAGGGGCGGCACTTGGTTGGAATTGTGGTCCTAAAATCATTGCTTCAAGGCCTTTTTCTCTGGAAGAGCTCTCCGATAAAAGCATCGCTATACCAGGGCGTTATACAACAGCTCATCTGCTCCTCGAAAAGCTCTTTAAACATCCCTTTAAGAAGCATTTCTGTTCCTATGATGAAGTAGAGGGTCTTGTGAAAAAGGGCTTTGTAGATGCCGGGCTGATCATCCATGAATCACGCTTCACCTTCGCCCTCGAAGGTCTCTATGAAATTGCGGATCTAGGGGAGATATGGCACGAAAAGACACATTTACCTCTACCCCTTGGAGGTATTTTTATCCGTAAGGACTTACATCAACATTATAAGAGAGAATTTATAAAAGCTCTTCAAGACTCCCTTCTTTACGGGCAAGATAATCCAGATAAACTCTTGCCCTACATTCTTCAGCATAGCCGCGTGAAGGAAAAAAGTATCGTAGAAGCCCACATTGCCCTCTATATTACTAAGGATACATTTGAGCTCTCGAACGAAGGCCAAAAAGCTATTGATTTAATGCTCTCCTGATAATCTCGTAATCTGCCTGCCTATCAAGAAGATATACCCAAAATTCTTCTTAATAACAGTACTGGAGCTTAAGCTGGCCATAGCTTGTAGAAAGACGCTGAAGCTGCCCCTCTTGTGAATAGCCATCATGCCACTCGATCATAAAACGCACTTTCCGGCCCCAGCCATCAATCTGCCCAAGTTCCACACCAAAAGCATACGTTTGATCAATTCTCCAGTCATTCATCTCTTTATTTTGTAAAAAGATGGCCAGAAAAGGCTTCCAGATAAGATTACGACAGATATCCTCATAGAGGACAAACTTTATTTCTGTACCGTAGATAAAGACCAGGGGTCTTTGACGGAAGGTCGGATCAGAGATAAAATAGTCAGCGATACCCCCATAAAGACGAATCTGATTATTGAGCCTGTAAGAAACATAAAGATCGAGTACTTCAATAGAGGGATTCGTGCGTAAAACATCGGGATTTAAGACCAGATACTCATCACCTAGATGCGATGAAATATGATAGAGGCGTGAGCGGAAAGACCACTTTTTAAAGGCATAAGTAACAGGAATACCACAATAATAGTCCGCATTTATCAGATCATGGGAAGGGCTATCCATATCAAAAACAGCCCAAAGACCACCTTCAATACCTATCTGTAGATCCCCTTTCCAAGGAAGCACATTACACCAGCGATAGATCGGGATCTCATCTCCAAAAGAAACGGCTGCAACAACTGGGCTGATAGCCTTATCCCCTGCTCTATAGGCTGCGGAATACTGCACTTGCCGCGGATCTGCAATAATGGGATCAAATAAGATATTTTCTAAAAGAAAAGGAAACCAAACACCCTCAATACGTGGCTTATGACACTCGGCCCATTTAATCGGGGCAAGTGCCGGACAGTCCTCTGGAGGGCACTCTACAATCTGCACGGAGCAAACACCCGGAAGACGCTTAATTTGATGGATAATATTTTCTCTGAAAATACAGATATTGGGCACTTCACTTAAATAAACATGCCCTTTTTTGACGACTACATTGACGTTACAGGGCGTATAGAATTCATCTAAAATACATTTGATATACCCTTCCAGATACCCATCAGAATAACAATAGACGGGAGCTTGGACCTCTGCAGCATATAAGGCTGGGCTTACAGCTGCTAAAAGAACGATGACTTGTAAAAGTCTTTTCATGAAAATCTCTTTCTCTGTTTTTGATCGTTGTTTATATATAGAGAAAATATTTAATTGATGCAAGAGATCTAGCTACAAAAGTTGTTTTGTAGTATAAAACTTTCAAGACCATGAAAAAAACACCCCTCTCTTTATTTGCCTTTATCTTTTCTTTTATTAAAAATCAAAAGACATCCTTTATTCTTATATCTGTTTTATCTCTTGGATGGGCTCTTGACAGCACCCTTTTTCCCTATATTTTAAAAATGGTGATCGACGCCTTATCAGCTTACGACGAAAAACGAGCCTTAATTTGGGGGGCTTTAACAGTTCCTGTACTTTGGGGGCTGACTCTTTGGATTTCCGTAGAAATCTGCCATCGTATCCAAGGTTTTATCGTAGCAAAAACTTATCCTAAATTAGAATCTGCTATCCGCATGACGATGTTCGACTATGCAGAAAGACACTCCTATCACTATTTTGCCCACAACTTCGCCGGATCTATATCGAATAAACTAAGTGATATGACCAGAGGAACTACCTCTATTCTTGAACTTATCGTACGTCTCTTTTTGCCTGTTGGCTGCGCGCTGCTGATTGCAATTACTCTCTTTAGTCTCGTGCAACCTCTTTTTGGACTTATCTTATTTCTCTGGTTAGCTCTTACTTTTATCCTATCGATTCCGCTGGCAAGAAAATGTAATAAAGTATCTGAAGAGTACGCAGAAAGCCGTTCTACTTTAAATGGTAAAATTGTCGACAGCTTTATGAATAGTACGAATGTCAAACTTTTTGCCCGCTTTAATTTTGAAAGAAAATATCTGCAAAAATATCAAGACCGTGAACAGAAGTTTCATTATAAATCACTTATTGCCTCCGAAAAAATGAAGCTTATTTTTGGAATCCTCTGTTTTTTAGGCGCTGGTATAGCCATTAATGGCTATATGTTTTTCGCCTGGGAAAAAGGACTGCTTTCTACAGGGGATGTAGTCTTTATTTTTAATACAACATGGAACATCACCATGATGGTCTGGTTTGCGGCTTTAGAGATTCCTTCTCTCTTTAAAGAATGGGGCACTTGCACAAGCGCTCTCTCTCTTATTACTAAGCCTCATGATGTTGTAGACAAGCCAGGTGCTAAGCCTCTTGTTGTGAGCGAAGGAAGTATCCTTTTTGATAATGCCTCTTTCAGTTATACGGAAAACCAAACTCTTTTCAGTGATAAACACTTGGAAATTAAAGCTGGAACAAAAGTAGGTCTTGTAGGCTTTTCAGGAAGTGGTAAGACGACACTTGTTCATCTTATCTTGCGCTACTTCGACCTTCAAAAAGGCCGTATCCTTATCGATGATCAGGACATTGCTACCGTAACAAGTGATTCTCTAAGAGAATCTATCTCCTTTATTCCTCAGGACACCTCTCTTTTTCATCGCACAATTTTAGAAAATATTCGCTATGGCCGCCCAGATGCCTCTTTAGAAGAGGTAGAGGCTGCTGCTAAAAAAGCGCATTGCCATGAGTTTATTGAAAAAATGCCCGATAAATACGCTTCTCTTGTAGGTGAAAGAGGCATCACCCTATCGGGTGGTCAGCGGCAACGCATAGCCATTGCAAGGGCTATTTTAAAAGATGCTCCCATCATTATTTTAGATGAGGCAACAGCCGCGCTCGACTCTCTAACAGAGGGACAAATTCAAGAGAGCTTAAAAGATCTTATGCATAAGAGAACGACTCTCGTTATTGCTCATAGACTATCCACACTTGCAGATATGGACCGTATTCTTGTTTTTAAAGAGGGCCATATTATAGAAGATGGTACTCACGCCGAGCTTCTTAAAAGAAAGAGTCATTATGCCCATCTATGGAAAATGCAGGCAGGTGGATTTCTACTAGATGAAGAAGAAGACTTCGCTTCCGAAATGGATGTATAGACAGCTCTAGTAATCTATAGTTTTGAAAATCCTTCGGGCCAGATTACTTATTTCCAGCCCTCCGGTTTGTTAAATAGGCTCTTAATTATTGGGGAAACTGTTGCTCAAATAAAAAATGGCGACAACTATTCAAGGCTAGTAAGCCCGAACCAGCTGTTCCTAATGCTAGCACACCACGAGCAATACTATTAATGGCGGAAGATACCGGGAAACTAGATACTAACGAGCTCGTATCTAAACAGACTACTACGGAGGCTACTACGGCTGAAACTCCCACAAAAGCAAGGCCCGCGCCAATGCATACTCTTTTCGTGGCTTCCATGGGCACTGACTGCACACGAGGCAAGAAAATATGAACCTGTACATTGGGCTCCTCATCAGACCCTGATCTAAATCTATATCTCGACCCACCAACGGACGAGCTTCCTCCGATATCCCCAGCTCCAATTCCAGCTTCTCCAACTCCATTCGTTACGGGCACACCCGCATAAATTACAGAGGACATATAGTTACTCCTTTTAAAATTAAGGTTTTAAGATCTTACAAATCCATTATTACGATTGTATAAAGTTGATGATGATAGCGTTCAAGGGCCTATAAACCCTTTTTCTTAGATAAAAGAATTGGGCGTTTTGAAAACTGAAAGGTCCATTACTATTTAACTAATTATAGGATAGTTCTCCCATCCGGATAAATCAAAATGCCACCATTCTGTCGGTAGTCCTATAAAACCATGCCTCGTCATATAGTATTCTAGTAAAGCAGAGTTAGCCTGCTCCTCAGGTCCAGATCCCCTATAATTTCTATGCGCTTTTTCACTGAAATCATCAAATAGAGAGGGCATAGGAAGTTCTTGCCCTTCCCTATTAACTAAAGTGACATCTACAGCTGTTCCTCTTGTATGGGGGGCCTCTTCGGGAGGGCTGACATAGCGTTTATCGGAAACAGAATTCCAAAAAAACTCTTGAACAGCTAAAGGACGAAATCCATCCCAAATTTTGAGTCCAAGGCCCTCTTTTTTCAGATCTATCTGGACTTTAGCAAGTCCCCCAGCCACCTCTTTAAGGACTAAGCATTGGGAAAAATCATAGAGGCTCTTGCCTATAAAATTACGGACAGAAGCATACTTGAGCTCTACAATAATGGAAGGAATGCATGTCTTTATATCTACAAGTCCTTGCAAATCAACAGGAAGCATAAAATAACCCTTGAATATAAAAAAACCGAATGTTTAAGCATTACTACTTTTACATTCGGTTAGATGTGCCCGAGATAGGACTTGAACCTACACACCTTGCGGTACCAGAACCTAAATCTGGCGTGTCTGCCAATTTCACCACTCGGGCAAAGACTTGGCAAAAGTCTACCATTTTTAAGAAGCTTTTAGCAAGACGAATTTATGTACGGTAGTCCCGGGGTATCGTTTTCTTAAATTCTTCGCTAAACTTGGCCCCAGGATTGTTAACTGCTTCTTTCAAATTCTCTTTACCATCGAAGTAAATTTTTCTTTCTTTCCAAGGCTTTAATAGGATATATTTTTTAAAGAAGGAACTCGTTATGAAAAAACTAATCTGCCTGCTAGCTTTTGCCTCCTCTCTCTTAGCTTATGATATGCATTATCATAAAATTCCTGGATCCTCTCAACGCACCCTTATCTGTCTTCATGGTTACGGAGATAACTATACCTTAGGACCCCGGCTCAAAGAAAAAGCTTCCCTCTGTGATACCATTATAAGCTTTAATTTTCCCGATCATGACATCAAAGAAAAAGATGATCATAGCAAATCCACTTTCGGTACACAGGCCGAAATTCTTCCAGCCCTAGATGTTCTTAAAAAATGTATTATTGAAGAGGGGCGCAGTCCGATTACCCTCTACGGAATGTCTGCTGGTGGGGGCGCTGTTATTAATATTCTCTCTGTAATATATGGCAGTCAACCCAGCAATTTGTCGCCGGATGAGCGCAAAAAAATCGGATGTGAGCTGGAAAAAGGCATTATCATTCTAGATGTCCCCTTTCGTTCTATTGATGAGATTATAGCACATCGAGGATGTAGTTCTCCTGAACTGGCCCTCATTGCAAAGCGTCATCAAGAAAATAATATGTGCCCAATTGAAGCCCTTCAAAAACTCAAAAATCTCCATTTAGATATTATCGTTTATATTGCTAAGCCCGACGAGGTTATATCCAATCGTGATGATGAAATCTTCATTAAATACCTTAAAGCAGCCAATTCTCTAGGTACTACCACTGTTATTTATGGAGAAAAAGGGCGCCACAGTGGTTGCCATAAAGAGCTGTGGAACTATTATAAAACCAGGCCCTAAAACATCTTGTTTTTGCCTTTGCATTTTCCTTTTCCCCTTTCCTCTTGCCTTTTTTATGCCCTTTCTTAATTATCGGGACTTTCTAGGAGAAAATCATGGCTAAACCTCTCGTATCACGACACAAAGCAGACAAGCTCGCACTTGCTACCTTTTTAGTGGGGCTAGCCATCTTAAGTTATACAGAAAGCTGGTGGCCAGGCCTGGCTTTAGCTTTGGGAGCCGCTCTTTTTGCAAAAAGATTATTTGAAGGCAAGTATTATGAATCGCTTCTTACCCTCGCTGTTTTTGGCGCAGTTTTTGCATCTGTAAAATATAATATCTCTTGGATAGCCGCTCTTTTTTTAATCGCCGCCATTGTGCTTGTTTTTCAAGCTTTTATGAATACTCCTGCCGATGAAATAGAAGAAGAGGAAGAACTAGAGAAAGAACTGGAAGAGGACGATTGAGTACTCCTTCCTACATTGGACCCTACCGCATTATTAAAGAGATCGGCAAAGGCGGCATGGGAGAGGTCTTCTTGGCCTATGATCCGGTCGTTGAGCGGGAGGTTGCCCTTAAAAGAGTCCGTGGAGATCTTAATACTCGAGAGGTAATCCGTAAGCGCTTTTTGAGGGAAGCCAAAATTACAGGACAGCTAGCTCACCCCTCTATCGTACCGATCTATAATTTACATGAAGAAGACTCTGAACTCTATTATATTATGCCTTATATCGAAGGGGCTACACTGAAAGAGATGCTTTTAGAGGGCTCTCATTCTATTGCCTCTTTAGCCCCCATCTTCTTTTCGATATGTCAGGCTATTGCTTTTGCCCATTCACGTGGCTACATTCATAGAGATATTAAGCCTGAAAATGTACTCGTAGGAAAATATGGGCAGGTACAGATCCTTGATTGGGGGCTTGTAAAAGCCTTTAATGAACCCGAAGTAGAGATAGACATGCCTCCTATCAAGGAAGAGGGTGTTACCCAACCAGGTAAAATTGTCGGGACACTCGCCTACATGGCTCCTGAACGAATGTTCCGCCATCCCTCTACCATCCTCAGTGATATTTATGCCCTCGGTGTTATCCTATACCAAATTTTAGCGCTCAGGCTCCCTTTTAGACGCTCTGATATTAAAATGTTTAAACGTCATCTGAAGGATGAACACTTTATTGATCCTGCAAAAAAAGCGCCCTACCGCGATGTGCCCCCAGAACTGGCTCATATCGCCCGCAAGTGTCTTTTCAAACAGCCTAAAAAGCGCTACCAATCCGTTGATGATCTGATTCGTGATCTCAAAGCTTATTTTGAGGGGCGCTCTCAGTGGTTTGCTAAAGCTCGTTTAGAGATAGACAGTAAAAAACATTGGCTCTTTCAAGAGCATATCGTTATGCAAGAGCATAATCTGATTATTCGAGGACTAGAGAGCACCGAATGGGTCCTTATGATGGTATCTAAGGAGCTTTTTGCCGGAAATGTCCGCATGCTAACCTCTATTCGTTTCGATGAGGCCTCCCACGGCCTGGGTCTTATGCTTGGAGTGCCAGATACCGAGCAAAGCCAGGAGCTAGGAGAGGGGTTCTGCCTATGGATCACCCCACCCGGACAGATACGTCTTCTTAAATCGCATGTTACCCTCTTAGAAATAAATGATTTTGATATCCAAACAGGTGTGGACTACACCCTGATTTTTGAAAAAATTGATAACAAGATATCTTTCTTTCTTAATGACTTATGCGTTCTTTCCTACACTAGTCACCTCCCCATTGCGGCTGGTCATATAGGTGTTCTTTTTAAAGATAGACACTTTCATCTCGATCCTATTTCTGTATTTGTAGGTAGTCTTAACCTGGCTGTTAGCTGTCTGAGCATTCCTGATGCCTTCTTAGCCACCCGCCACTATGGGACGGCTCTTGCTGAATATCGCCGCATTGGTGCAGCTTTTTCGGGAAGAGCAGAAGGGCGTGAAGCCCTTTTTCGTGCTGGCATTACACTTCTTGAAGAGGCCTCTTCTCTTCCTGATCATGCTATGAGAGAACTCAAATTAGAAGCAGCCCATAAAGAGTTTGAAAAATTACGCTTAACAGCGGCCTCTCCCTTAGAGTACTTAGGTAAAGCCCTGATATACGAAAGCCAGAACGAGAGTGAGGAGGAGTCCAAATGCTTCCAATTTGCTCTTCGCCGTTATAAAGACCACCCCCTTCTAAACCCTCTTCAAGAACAGCTTTTGCTGCGCCTACATGAAAGCTCACGCAAAAATCGCACCGCTGCTTTTCGCTTTATGCTCATTGTACTGCAAGAACTTCCCCACATCGGACGTCAAAAGCAAACAACCAAACTCATTAAACGATTAGAACGTTATAATGAACAGCTTCCCTTTATGGCCTTGCCCACTATTCCCGAAAATCATGATCTGCATTTAGCCAGCCAGCTGGCCTTCTGGCTTGGACAAACAAGTGCGCTTGAAGAGATAGCACTCCTGGGTGATAGCTTAGGAAATAACTGCTGGTCGGCCCTTTTACATCTGGGCATCACACCTCCAAGTAGTTATAATTATTCTTTTGATGACAAGCTCTTTCTTATGGAAGAAGGCTTTGATAAAGGCGATCTGAGCATAGAAATTCCAGAAGCGTATAATAGCGAAGAAAACATTGCCCTCGACTGCCGCCTTATCTGGAAAGACTTATTAAATAGGGCATTTGAAAAAGCCTTGGAGCGTCTGCATAAATACCCTATGTCGGTGCTAAGTCATGAAATGAATATTTTACACTACCTCTTTGGATGCACCCTTTTGGCACTGGAGGGGGAACCAATAGCCGCGGCTCATCTGAGTGGTATTTTTGATACAGCTTTCCCAAGAACATGGCAGACGGCAACACATTTTCTCTATAGTAAAGATTTTGACCGCAGTAGCTGGTTGGACCAGGCCTTTTATTGGGAAAAAAAACAGCTTTATAGACAACTCTCCTTATTTTATCATTGTGCCGGAGATGAGAAACAACTAGTCCATTACCAAGAACTTCTCAGAAATTTAAACTATGAATGACCTGCCTAAAAGTTTTGACCCTAAAATTGCTGAAAGTAAGTGGTATTCCTTCTGGGAAGAACAAGGCTTTTTTAAAGCAGATAGTAATAGCTCTAAACCAGCTTACACAATCAGCATACCCCCGCCTAACGTAACGGGTGTTTTACATATGGGACATGCCCTTGTTAACACCCTCCAAGATATCCTGACTCGTTATAAACGCATGGATGGCTATGAGGCTCTTTGGGTTCCAGGCACTGATCATGCGGGCATTTCCACACAAACTGTTGTAGAAAGAAAACTCTTAGCGCAAGAAGGCAAACGACGGGCTGATTATAGCCGTGAAGAGTTTTTAAAACATGTATGGGCATGGAAAGAAGAAAGCGAAAGCTCTATTTTAGGACAGCTCAAAAAACTGGGGGCCTCTTGTGACTGGTCCAGGCTGCGCTTCACCATGGACGAACAAAACAACCAGGCCGTACGCACTGCTTTTCAACGCCTTTTCGATGAGGGTCTTATCTATCGCGGTCTTTATCTAGTCAACTGGGACCCTGTTACAGAAACAGCTCTTGCCGATGATGAAGTAGAATACGAAGAAGTAGAAGACTTTATCTGGTATTTGAAATATCCCCTTAAAAACGGGGGCTTCGCCGTTGTTGCAACCACCCGCCCGGAAACCCTTCTTGGTGATACAGCCATTGCCGTTAACCCCGATGATGAGCGCTTTAAAAACCTGATTGGAACCATGGCCCTTGTGCCTTTTGTTAATCGAGAAATTCCAATTATTGCCGATCGCCTCATTGATAAAAGCTTTGGTAGCGGCATGGTAAAGGTTACTCCAGCTCACGACCCGAATGACTATCAAATGGGCTTAAATCATCAATTACCGATGATCAACATCATGACTCCCGCTGGCCGTATTAATGAAGCAGGCGGCCCCTTTACCGGTCTAACGATGCTGGAAGCACGCCACAAAGTCGTTGAAGAAATGCGGGTGCTTGGATTAATAGAAAAAATAGAGCCTCATAAAAAACGTGTGGGTATCTCTTACCGCTCCAAAGCTGTCATTGAGCCCTACCTCTCCAAGCAATGGTTTGTCAAGATGTCTGGCTTTGCCAAACGTCTTCAAGCGGCTGTAAGAGAAAAAAAGATTAAACTTATTCCCGAATCCTTTGAAAGCACTTACTTCCACTGGGTGGACAATCTACGTGACTGGTGTATTAGCCGCCAGCTTTGGTGGGGTCATCGCATTCCGATTTGGTATAAGGGCGAAGAGATGGTCTGCTCCAGCCATTCACCAGGTCCTGACTGGGTCCAAGACCCTGATGTTCTGGACACTTGGTTTTCCTCTGCTCTTTGGCCCTTCGCTGTGCTCGGCTGGCCTGAAAAGAGTGCTGATTTTCAGAAATTCTATCCCAATAATACACTTGTTACTGGTCACGACATCCTCTTTTTCTGGGTAGCACGTATGCTTTTAATGGGGGAATATTTAACAGGCGAGCTCCCCTTCCCAGAAACGTTCCTCCATGGCCTTATCTTCGGAAAGTCTTATTGGCGCAAATCAGGCAGTTCTATTGTTTATGTAAGTGCTAGTGAAAGAGAGGCGTTTGAATCAGGATCACCGATACCAAAAGATGTCTCTTACAAATGGGAAAAGATGTCCAAATCGAAGGGCAATGTGATCGATCCTCTGGCTATGATTGATAAATATGGTACAGATGCCGTGCGCATGACTCTTGCGGCCAGCTCTCCACAAAACAGGCAAATCGATCTAGATAGCCGTAAATTCGAAGAGTTTAAAAACTTTATTAATAAAATCTGGAATGGCGCCCGTTTTGTATTAATGAATCTAGAAGGTCCAAGTGAAGAGGGTCCTTTAGAGCTGGAAGATGAATGGATCCTTGCGCGTCTAGATGAGACAATTACCCATGTACGTAAACACCTGGATAGCTATGAGTTTGATAAGTATGCTAACTGCGCCTACGACTTCTTTTGGAATGATTTTTGCTCCCGCTACTTAGAGATAGCCAAACCTTTTCTTTATGGGAAAACAGGCACAAACTCCCATCAAGCAACAAAGCGAGCTATTCTCCTACGTGTTTTGAGTAACTGTTTAAAGCTATTACATCCTATAGCTCCTTTTATAACGGAAGAGATCTACTCCCTGCTTCCAGGTAATAAGGAGCCTCTTATTATCTCTACATTCCCTAAACCCTTCTATGAGAAAGGCGATAGTGTCCTTCGCTCTTTTGCTTTTTTTGAAGAGATTATCACAAAAGTACGCGTCATCCGCGGAGAAATGGGGCTGCCTCCACAAGACTCTACGGATCTCTACCTTATAACCGTTGAAGAGTCCTTACCTGCCTTTTTAAAAAAACATAGCGCTATCTTAAAAGGGCTGTTACCTGTCAAAGAGATCTTTATTACAGAAATAGAACCTCCGCTTCCCTTTTCAGGCTGTGCCTGTGTAGGAGAAGTTAAAATTATTGTGCCTTTGCCTGAAAGCTTTTTGCAGAAGGAAAAAGAGCGGCTGCAAAAAGAGCAGATTAAGCTACAAGAACAGGTAGCAAAACTCGATATACAGCTTTCTAATAATGATTTTATCAGCCGGGCCCCTCCGGCCCTTGTGGAAAAATTACGTCTGCAGCGCCATGATGCTATGCATGCGCTAAAAGAGATGGCAAAGAAGTTATGATTACAGCAGGGGCCACCTTCCTATGATTACAGTAGAGGCTACTTTTCATGGCAAAGTGCAGAATGTGGGGTTTAGGGCCACTATTAGGCGCTATGCTCTGCATTATAATCTTAAAGGATACGTCACAAATAAAAAAGACGGCAGTGTTATAGTGATAGCTCAAGGTGCTCAGGAGACCTTGGACGATTTTCTTGCCTCTATCAAGAATTATCCGCGCGGGGCTCGTATTAAAGAATCCACTTTCAAGAGTATCGATAATAAGGAGATATTTAGTAATTTTGCCATTCGTCCCGACCTCTCTTAACACCTCTTTTTCACGCCCTCTTCTGTCTCCAGGAGAAGCCTTAAAACGCTATCCATCTCCTTTTTTTTCTAGAGACGCTCTTCCAGCTGCTCTTGAAGGCATTGATGACCGCCTTATTATCGTTGTGGGCCCCTGCTCACTGCATGATATAGATTCTTCTCTAGAATATGCTAGGAGACTCAAAAAGCTCTCCTTAGCTGTAGAAAAAGAAGTGCTTATCGTTATGCGTGCTTTTATGGAAAAACCGCGTTCCACGATCGGCTGGAAAGGTTTTGTCTACGACTCTTCTTTTGAAGAGGGCATCCTCAACAGTCGCCAGCTTCTTTCTGAAATTGTTTCTATGGGCCTTTTTATTTCCACGGAGTTTCTCCAGCCCCTTATTGCTCCTTATATAGCAGATCTTATTTCCATGGGCTTTATAGGGGCTCGTACAAGCTCTTCGCAAATCCACAGGGAAATGGCCTCCGCTCTTCCTTGCCCTGTAGGCTTCAAAAACAGTCTAGATGGTAATGTGAGCGTCGCTGTCCACGGCGCTCTCTCTGCTCGCTCGGCCCACTCTTTTATGACGATAGACACTTCAGGATCAGCTGTTGAGGCTCTTTCTACAGGTAACCCACACAGCTTTATTGTCTTACGTGGAAGCCTAGCGCGCCCTAACTACTCTCCGGCTGACTGCTTAAAAGCTTTAGATCTTTTAAAAAAAGAGGGCCTTCCCCCTCAACTCTTTATTGACTGTTCTCACGGTAATAGTGGCAAAGACTACATCAAACAAAAAGAGGTCTTCACCTCCTGCCTTTCCCTCAAAGAGCATCTGCCTATTCGAGGCCTTATGCTCGAAAGTCATTTGGAGTCTGGTAATAAGACTTCTATCACCGACAGCTGCCTTAGTTTTGAAGAAACAGAAGAACTCATCTATTTAGCAGCTAGTTGCTATCACCGATCCAATCAACCCACGGCTTTTGAAACTTGCAAGCAATAAGCTGATTACCAGAGAATATTTCAGCACGCCAGGTTAATATCTCTCCATTTTTACACCAGTCATCCCCTAAGAAATAAAAGACTTCTGACCCTCTATGACAGGTAAGTATTCTTTCTATAATTTCTAAACGATGACTAGACCTTATTAAGTGAATTTTTAGTTTAAAAGGCAAAGCAGCCTTATGCCTACATATATCCCAAGAAACAACCATCTGCTGTCCTTTAAAAAAGCGGCAGCGCAGCGGATCGGGCGTTTCAGCGTAATAGCTTGCTAAATGCTTCTGGTTAATTTTTTCTGTGCGCACAGTAAGGGGTGAACAAGAAAAGAGCAGGAAAACCGGAGAAATTAAACAAAGGGCTTTCCTACTTAAATAAAGGGCTTTCATAGCTTCTACCATATACCAAAAAACCCTTTTTTACTTTTATAAATTATTTCTATACTAAATTCTTAGGTAAGATGCATATAGTTTATTTAACAGTCCCTTTTTAAAAATGATAGAGAAAACAGGCTTCTCAATATGCTTAACAGTTAAATAGGATGCTAAAATGGATAAATTCAAGAATAAACTGGCATTGGTAACTGGTGCATCTTCAGGTATTGGGAAAGAGATTGCCCATAAATTAGCAGCTGAGGGATGTCACTTAATTCTAGTTGCAAGAAGGAATCTGGTCCTCATTCAACTAGCCTCTCAGCTTCAATCTCAATTTGGAATTCGTTGTGAAGTTATTTCAGCTGATTTAGCTGCTGCTGAATGCGTTGCTCTTATAGTTGAACAAGTGAATACTTTGAATCTACAAGTTGATATTCTTGTTAATAACGCTGGTTTTGGTACTTATGGACTATTTGAGACTATTTCTCCCTCATCAGAGCAAGATGAAATTGCTGTTAATATTGCGGCTTTAGTCGGACTCACTCATGCTTTTATTCCCGGCATGCTTAAAAGAGGTTCTGGTTCCGTATTGAATATTGCATCGACAGCAGCCTTTCAGCCGGTGGCTTTTTTGGCAGTCTATGCGGCAACCAAGGCTTTTGTTCTCAGTTTTAGCGAGGCTCTGTGGGGAGAGTATCAAGGTCGCGGCATTCATGTTGTAGCCCTTTGCCCTCCAGCGGTAGATACAGAGTTTGCTAGTAAACTGGGGAATAATTCGATTAAAAGAACCTCTTCTTTCTCAAAACCTATTACTGCAGAGCATGTGGCCGCACAAGCCATCCAAGTTCTGAAGCGTGCAGGCCCCTCCTACATTATTGGCTTTAAAAATTGGTTAATGGCCAATTCATTAAGATTTGCACCTCGAAGTCTTGTAGCAAGAGCTAGTGCTGCTCTGCTTCGTCCCTCTAGTCAAAAATAAAACACTAAGTAGATTGGATACTAAACCCGTTACCAACCCAAAAGAAAAGCCGAAATAAGAAGCTGTTGAGTAATTTAGCTCTTCTTTTTATCTTCTCTTAAAATGGCTTTTTATGCCCTCTTTTATATCGAGGGCATGCTTTAAAACATGATGCAGAGGCTTTTTTCTACCTCTATAAATTAGACCTATTCTAGAATACTTCTAAAAATTATATCTGAGGCAGCTATTCACGAGCTGAAAAACCTTTTATGAGCACTGCTGCTGCGACTACCACCCCTTTTGATTATAAAACTTACTTTGGTTTTGAAAGCCTTGAAAGGTTGCAAACAGCTATTAACATCCCTCCTATTTTAGAAAAACTTCCTCAGATTGGCCCTATTGTATCTGAAACTCTTAAGCTCATTATAAAAAATATAGATATGCTCATAAAAGAGATGAAAGATGAAAAAAGTCTTTTTGTTTCTGTCTATAAATCGCCTTATCCTTTAAGAAGAAGTGTAGCCCTTATAAAAAAAGAAGACGGATCTTCTATCTTCGATGTCTATGTTATTTTCTCTCGTTACCGACATGGTGATCCCATCTTAGGACAGGGTAGCAGTACACTCGCCTGTTTAGCTTTACATCTTTCTGATACACCAAAACTTGCAGCCTCGTTAGCCTCCTGTCATGAGAAAGCCCGAGAAGGGTTAGAAATACAGCTCTCTCTTCAAAACCTTGCTCCTATTGCTCCAGTTATTGCCATTTTAGGCTCTTATATTAAAAGAGATATCCCTTATACACGCTCTTTACAGGCTCTCTATCCTGAGACTTTGTCATCCTTTACTACAAGACACGACCTTAACCCTTATATAATGGCTAGAGACACTTTAAAAGCCCTTTCAGAACTGCATAAAGCCGGCGTTATTCATGGTGATATTAAAGAAGATAATATTCTTTGTAGTGCAGAGCCCTTTGAACATGCTGTCTTAACAGACTTTTCTGATAGTCACAAAGTAACAGATCCTTTTAACTGGATCACTCACCCTTTTTACATAGATCCCCAACTAGCGGCCCTTGTTATTGCAGCTGAGGGGGCTATAGATGATCCAAGTTATATAGGCTCCTCTTCTTTCGAAAGTGATGTGTGGGCTGTTGGTATCTGTTTCTTCCGCATTATGAGCCGGATACAAGTTTCTTTTGTGAGCCAAAAGAAGCTTTTAGAAGGACTGGGGAAAAGCTCTTCACAATCGCGTATAGATAGTTGTAAAGATCTGCTTGAAATCTGTAAAGAGCCTGGCTGGGCATCTAAAGAGATGGAAAAATCCAAAATTTCTTTCTCCAAGCCTTTCTTTGTCTTTCTCGATAAACTGTTACACCCAGAACGCAAAGAGCGCCTAACAGCTCAACAGGCCCTTGAAGAACTCGAGGCTCATCTTGATACCCCCAAGCCTTCAACAAAAAAAGCTCGTCTGGAAGAATCGAGCCCCTAAAAAATAATCTTAGAGGCTCTTTAATTTTTATCTAGCGCAGTCCTGCTTGAGCTAAAGCACCTTGAGCTTTAACGAGTCCGTTCTCATAGATAGGAGTGATACGATTGATATCATAAAGAGGTAGCCCTTCTACAGCGCCAGTGCCTCCTCCTAAAATAATATCTCCGGATTTATTAATGCTAGCGCTGGTCAATAGCCCTAAACGGGGTAGGTTTATAACAGGAATAGCTTCTTTTGAGCCTACATTCACCGTAAAAGCAATAGGTTCTCCTGCCTCTCCTTCACCAGCTAAAACGATATAGGGCTCACCAACAGTCGGGTTATCACTGATACTTGCACTAAAAAGCTTTCCCTTGGGTAATTTGGTGATAGCAACGGCATCCCGTGACCCAAAATTTACGATATAAGCTGATGCATATCCAGTCTTATCATAACCAGCTAAGACAATATAGGGTTCACCTGGAGTTTGATTATTATTGATTCCAGCGCTACTCAAATACGCACTACTTGCTAAGTTATTAATAGCTACAGCATCTAGTGATCCAAGCTCCACCGTAAAAGCCGCACCCGTTCCCGAAGCCGTACCCGTCTCACTCTGACCAGCTAAAACAATAAAGGGTTTACCGTCAGTATTGTTATCACTGATAGAGACGCTATTAATAATGCCGTATGTCATCGGTATGGTTAACGAAGCAGGACTAGTTTCGGTTATCTGATAGGCAACAGGAGCAAAAGCATAATTTCCACTACTATAATAATTAAAGCCACCTATAACAGCCCGGCCTGAAGAACTCGCTGCTACGGTGCTGATATTACCTTCAATAATAGGGATTGCTGTAGCACTATTTCGAGATACCTTATAACTAAAACCATTCCCCGGACCTCCTATATCCATCCCTCCTATAATACCATAACCTTCATCTTTCATAGATACGCTATTGGTAGTTATATAACCCGTTGGCAGAGGGTCACCACCCAAAGAAGTAGCTATATTTCCTGTTACTGTATAGGCAATAGCATTGATTTGTAGAGGGTCAGTATCCTCATTTCCTCCTATAAGAGCTTTACCGGTCCTAGACATAGCAACACTTCTGATATCACCTTGTTTAGGAAGGCCACTCACTACTGTAGCAATATTTCCAACGACTTTATAGGCAACAGGACTCGTAGAGTCAACATCTTTACTATAGCCCCCTATAATAATATCTCCTGTATCATTATTACTAACGCTTTTGATTATGCCCTCTAGAGGGAGGCCCTCAACTGGTATAGCAACGCCTCTTTTCACAGTATAGGCAGCAGCGGCATCAGCACTGAGACATGCTGCTATATTTAAAAAGCCTAATAAGAAAAAAGCTCTTCTTAATCTAAGACATTTTAGCATAATTTGAGGCCTCATTGTAAAAAATTTGATTAATTTTATGCAAAGATTCTACGTAGAAGCCTTTTTATGTCCATAAAATATTTAACTAGAGAGCAATCCTTGCATAAAAAGGCTGTTTTCAGGCCCACATACATTCTGGAAGGCAAAGAGGAAAAAATCTTTCTTCAATAACCTGAGCTAACTGGTTCTAGCCAAAGCTTTAAACCTTTTCAAGAAGGATCTCATATACTAAATAATTAATATTATGGTATGATGCTTTCCTTATGACTCCTATTTCCAGCTTTGATTATCCTACCTACTTTGGCTTTAAAGATCCCAAAGTCCTGCAGAAGGCTTTGGGATATAGAGGCATTATCAAAAAAATTCCCTCCGCAGATACAGCTGTGCCTTATATGTTACAGGCTCTCCTAAAAAATATAGCTTCTGTTAGCAAAGCAATGGAAACAAAAGAAGCGCTTTTAATACGTTCTTATAATAAAGACCCTTTGGGCAGAAGTATAGCTCTTGTTAAAAATCCATCAGGCCCTCATCTTTTCAATCTCTATATAATCTTTTCGCGCTATAGAAAAGGCGACCCTGTTCTGGCTACGGGAGGTCATACGCGTGTAGCCTTAGCAGTCCACCTCTTTGAACACCCTCAAATTATAGCCTCTTTAGCCTCCAGATGTTTGCGAGCTCCCTTGGGTCTTTCTCTGCAAAAGCGCTTTCAAACAGACGCACCTGTGTGCCCTGTTATTGCCACTTTCTCCCCCTATCATAAAACATCTAAAACACTTGGGAAAGAGGGCTGTTACACCCGTTCTTTGCAACCTCTTTATGCAAGCGATCTAGCCTTCAAAAGCGCCCTGCCATGGAAAACCGCCTGCCTGCTCATGCAAGATGTTTTAAAGGCGCTAGTTACTCTTCATGCAAGCAGTGTCATCCACGCAGATATTAAAGAAGACAATATTCTCTGTAATCTGACCCCAAGACCTCAGGCTGTTTTAATTGATTTAGCAAGTAGCTATACATTAGCAGATGAACCTATCCCCTTTATTTCAACCACACCTCTTTATCTAGACCCTTTTCTGGCCTCTCTTGTGATAAGTGCGGAAGGGGCTTTAGAGCACGAAAGCTATAAGGGGAAGCTCTCTTTTGCCAGCGACATGTGGGCTGTTGGAATGGCTTTTTTTCGCGCTTTAGGAAAAGGTAAAATCACTTTTATCAAAAATCTTATGGATCCCTCTCAACCAGCTGGCCGCTTAAAAATAAGTCAGGATATCCTCAGAACTTGTCGTCATGCGCACTGGGCTTCTACTCAACTAAGAGCTGCAAATGTTGTATTGCCAGAAGCCCTTTACGCTTTATTGGACCATCTACTTCATCCCGATCCCTTGAAAAGGATTTCTGCGGAAGAGGCTTTGAAAGTGATACCCGGACTTTTGGTATCCGAATCACTTGCAAGCTCTCTTTGGCGCTTTATAGAGCCTATTTTTGCATCAAGAGCAGTGCAAACACAAACGCAAATAGAGCGAAAGACTCTATAATACCAATAGCTGCCCAGCATTTCCCATAAACAGCAGGCTGTCTAGCAGAAGCCTGAATACCGGATGCGCAGACACGTCCCTGATAAACAGAGGAGGCAAGAAAGGCTGCGCCAACACTTAAACCCATACCGATACCACTTAAAGGGGAAAGTGTTCCTGCATTAATGGCATTACGCATTAATAGCATCAAAATAAAACCGTAGATAGATTGGGACGAAGGTGCCGCCGACATACCAATAAACTTACCATGTCCCTCTTCTACCCTTGCCATAACAGCATGCGATGCAGCTCCTGCAATCCCGCATCCAATACAGCTTCCAAAGCTGCTCAGGCCCAAAACAAGTGCCGGACCTACCATGTCAAAACTCATCCTCGTCTCCTATTTGTAAATTTTTAAGGGGTGAAATAATCTACCTCCCCCTTCAAAGCTGTAGTGGTACCATTCAAGGAAGTTCAAACGCAGTCCGTGAATAACGCCTCCCATGATACCCATAGTCATATTGACTGTGTGCCCCAGTAAAAGAATAAAAAAACCAAAAAACACCCCGGAATCACTAGCCATCTGATTAAAAGTAGCGGCCATCATCATACCGGCTAGACCCAGAGCATAAAGACGTAAATAGGACAGCACATCACAAAAAATCTGAACAAGGGTCATTACCTCTAAAAGGCCACCCCAGCGCCTTTGTATGATGGCTAAAAGAAAGGCTCCAAGTCCCCCCACACAGATCATTTCTAGTCCATAATGACCAGCAGCAAGAGGTGTAATGCCTATGACTGTATTAACGAGAGAGGTAGCATGTAAATAGACAGGAAAATAGAGATAACCTCCCACCATAAAAATTAACCATCCAAGCATCGCCCAGTTACGCCGGATATTACGTATCATAGAGAGTCCCATATGAATAATACCGATCAAAATGGCAAATTCAAACATCGTCGTTCCATAAAACTGCTCACGAATAGGGCCTGTTGCAAGGAAATCTTTTATGGTGCTCTTCGAGGAAAGATCGGGAACCTCTTTTACAAACTCTTGATAAGCAGCATCTTTTGTCTTCAGGTGATAGGCTGCTTTTTGCTCTACGAGCCAATCTGTAACAGCCACGCGTCTAAAGGGGCTATCAATAGAGACCCCTACGCCAAAAAAGGAGGTTGTAAAGATCCCCCATATAATGCAAGCCGTTGACAGATATATACTTAATCGCACAAAGCGCTTGCCGAATCCTTGAAGAAATGGATTCTTA